>JAIBBJ010000163.1 GCA_019694735.1 Gemmatimonadaceae bacterium
GGACCTCGACCGGCGCGGCGACGGTGGTCGCCACGGGGGGTACCGCGGGCGCCGCGGCGGTCGGTGGCGCGACCGGGGCGCTCGCGGCGGCCGGCTTCGGGGCCGCCGAGGGGGCCCCGGCCGCGGCGCGGGCGCCGCCGGTCGCGGTCTCGTCCAGCTCGGCGAGGGTCTCGGCCAACTGCACCACGTCGCCTTCCTGCTTCAGGCGCTTCGCGAGGATGCCGGCATTGAGGGCGGGCACCTCCACGGTGATCTTATCGGTCTCCAGTTCGACGAGCGTCTCGCCGATCGCGACGGCATCGCCCTCCTGCTTCAGCCAGCGGGAGACGGTCGCTTCCGTGATCGATTCGCCGAGCGGCGGGACCTTGATGGGGATCATCGCGAGGGGGCGTGTCGGGGGGTGCGGGCGCGCGCCGTGACGAGGGCGCGCGCGCTCCCGACGAATATAAGGGAGGTGACGGGCGTGCGGGCGCTGACGATCGATGCACACGGCGGGCTGGAACAGCTCCGCTACCGCGAGGATGTCGCGCCGCCGGTGCTGCCGCCGTCGGGCGGGGTGCGCGTGCGCCTCCGCGCCGCCGCGCTCAACCGCCTCGACGTCTGGACCCTCGGCGGCCTCCCCGGCGTCACCATCACCCCGCCCTGGATCCTCGGCGCCGACGGCATGGGCACGGTCGCCGAGACGAGCCCGGACGTCACGGGGGTCCGCCCCGGCGACCGCGTGCTCATCAACCCCGGCATCAGCTGCCGCCAGTGCGAGTACTGCCGCACGGGCGAGCACTCGCTCTGCCTGCGCTTCGGCCTCCTCGGTGAGCACCACCCGGGGACGCTCGCCGAGGAGGTGGTGCTGCCGGCGACGAACGTGCGCCGGATCCCCGACGGCGTGAGCGACGAGGTCGCGGCCGCGTTCACCCTCGCGACGCTCACGGCGTGGCGGATGGCGGTCACCAAGGCGCAGGTGCGCGCGGGGGACACCGTCCTCATCTGGGGCATCGGCGGCGGCGTCGCGCTCGCGGCGCTGCAGATCTGCAAGCAGCGGGGGGCGCGGGTGCTCGTCACCTCGGGGAGCGAGGAGAAGCGCGCCCGCGCGGCCGCGCTCGGCGCCGACGACACGCTCGATCACGGCATGCCGGACCTCGGCCTCGAGGTGCGGCGGCGCACCGGCCGCCGCGGCGTGGACGTCATCCTCGACTCGACCGGCCAGCGCACGTGGGACCAATCGCTCCTCGCGCTCGGCCGCGGCGGCCGGCTCGTCACGTGCGGCGGCACCACGGGGCCGCAGCTCGCGATGGACGTCCGCCGGCTCTTCTGGTACCAGTGGCGGATCGAGGGCTCGACGATGGGGAACGATGCCGAGTTCGACGCGGTGGTCGCGGAGCTGGCGGCGGGGCGGCTCGTGCCGCCGATCGACTCGACCTTCGCGCTCCGCGACGGCGCGCAGGCATTCGCGCGCCTCGCGGCGGGGCGGCAGTTCGGCAAGGTCGTCGTCCGGATCGCGGATGGCTGAGCGCGCGCAGTTCACGGCGGCGGAGGAGCGCGCGGTGCGGGAGGCCTACGGCCGCGACGGCCACGCCGACTGCCCGCGCTGCGTCGTGCGCATGCGTGAGCGGGCGATCGGCGGCGGCTCGTTCGGGCTCGGCTACGCGCGGCAGCGCGAGTGGCTGCTCTGCCCGCAATGCCACCGCTCGGTGCTGTTCGATCTCAAGCGGGGTACGCGGAACTAGCCCGTCGCCCTTCGCGCCACCCTTACATTGCCCCGATGCTGCGCTCCCTCGCCGTCCTCGCATTCTGCCCCGCGCTGCTGCTCGCGCAGTCCCCGGCCGCGCCGGACCCGCGACTGCCGGCCCCCGACGCCGTCCGCGACACCACCGGTCCACGCTGGGGCTCGACGCGCGAGCTCCGCAACCGATTCGTCCGCGACCAGACCGTGCTCGGGCTCGGCGTGTACGCGCCGGCGTTCGCGGCGATGGCGGGGCGGGATGGCCTCACCGGGACGGCCGCGTACCTGGTGATGGGCGGCGCGACGTTCTTCGGCGCCGCCGAGCTCACGCGCCACGTGCGGATGACCGAGGCGCGGGTGCTGATGTCGTCAGCGATGGGGCTCCGCACCGCGGGTGAGGCGCTGCTGATCGCGGGCCAGTCCGACCTGGACGCGCGGCAGGGCGCGGCGCTCGTGCTGCTCGGCGGGCTCGCCGGCACGGGGAGCGGCCTCTACTTCGGCGGCGGGCTCACCGGCGGTGAGGCCGCGGCGACCGTGATGGGGCACGACCTCGCGCTCGGCACGGCGGTCGCGCTGACCTTCGCGGGCGACGCCGATCCGTTCGACACGACGGGCGTGGACCGCACGAGCTCGGCGGTCGCGTGGACGGCCTCCGGACTCGGCGGCTACTTCCTCGGCCGCTGGTACGCCGGCATCGCGCCGCACAACATCACCGTCGGCGACCTGCAGACGCTGTGGACGGGCGCGACGATCGGCGTGCTCGGTGCGGGCACCGCGATCGCGAGCAGCTCGCCCAACCCCGAGGTCACGGCGACGACGCTCCTGGGCGGCGCGTGGCTCGGCATCCTGCTCACCGAGCGGACGCTGGTCCGGAAGTTCGACCACACGCGCGGCGAGGCCAATCTCGTCGCGCTCGGGGGCGTGGCCGGTGGGCTGATGGGGGTCGGCGTGGGCCTGCTCGTGGCGGGCGAGGCGGACCGCGGCGAGTCGCTGACGCTCGGGTTCGCGACGGCCGGGGCCGTGGCGGGCGTGGCGATGACGGAGCGCTACGTGCAGCCCGACCGGGACCGCGGGCGGCTGGCGTGGCTCGAGCGCGTGCAGGTGACGCCGGGCGCGCTCGCGGCGGTGGCGGCGGGCACGCCTGGCCGCCACACGCTGGTGCGTCTCACGTTCTGATCCCGCGCCGCGGGCCCGCACGCGGTAACTTCCTCGGCAGCGTTCGCCCCGACCGATCCCCCTCCCGGGTCCCTTCGTGACGTTCCTCGACCGCCTCCTCGAGAGCCTGCAGCGCATCTGGCTCTACATCCCCTCGATGTTCGCCGCCGGCGTGGTGCTGGCGGTCGGGTTCTTCATCGCGAAGCTGGCGCAGCGCGCCGTGGGCGGGCTGCTGCAGCGGGTGCACCTGAACGACGTGCTGAAGCGCGGCGGGATCCCGGCGCGCGACCACACCGGGCAGCCGGTGAACCCGACGCGCGTGGTGGCGAACCTCGTCTTCTGGTTCGTGCTGTTCACGGCGATGCTGGTCGCGGCGGACGCGCTCGGGATCGACTACCTCGGGCAGGTGTTCGGCGAGCTGGTGAGCTACGTGCCGAGCGTGATCGCGGCGGTGATCATCGTCATCCTGGGGATCGTGCTCGGTGACTTCGTGGCGGCGCTGATCCTCGCGAGCACGCCGCGGCTCGACGGGGGGCCGATGCTCGCCCGGGCGGGGAAGGGCGGGGTGATCCTGCTGGCGGTGTTCATGTCGCTGCAGGAGCTCGGGGTGGCGACGGACATCGTGACGACGGCGTTCGCGATCATCTTCGGCGCGGTCGCGCTGGCGCTGGCGCTCTCGTTCGGGCTGGGGAACCGGGAGCTCGCGGGGGAGGTGACGCGCGCCTGGTACCAGCGGTGGAAGGCGGAGCGGGACGCGATCGAGCGCGAGAACGCGCGCGACGACTTCGACGGGCAGGCGCCGACGGGCTGAGGACGGGCCGCGGGATCCGCGGCGACGCCCCGCGTGCGCGCCCGTCCGTCCCGTTTCGATTGAAATCCGCCCCTCCCACGGGTAATTTTCGGGGTCGTACGCGACGGCCTTCGAGACCCTCGTTCCCCTCTGAGAAATGACCGCTCCGAACAACCGCGAACGGATCCTCCCGCGCCTCATCCAGGACGAGGTGCGCGAGTCGTTCATCAACTACTCGATGAGCGTCATCGTGAGCCGCGCGCTGCCGGACGTGCGCGACGGGCTCAAGCCGGTGCACCGGCGCGTGCTGTACGCGATGAACGAGCTCGGGCTGGTGCCGGGGCGGCCGTACAAGAAGTCGGCGACGGTGGTCGGCGACGTGCTCGGCAAGTACCACCCGCACGGCGACCAGTCCGTCTACGACGCGCTCGTGCGCATGGTGCAGGACTTCTCGCTGCGCTATCCGCTGGTGGACGGCCAGGGGAACTTCGGCTCGATGGACGGCGACCCGGCGGCCGCCTACCGCTACACCGAGGCGCGGCTGACGCGCGTCGCGGTGGAGATGCTCACCGACATCGACAAGAACACGGTCGATTTCGCCCCGAACTTCGACGACCGCCTCGAGGAGCCCACGGTGCTCCCGGGGGCGCTGCCGAACCTGCTGGTCAACGGCTCGGCCGGCATCGCGGTCGGCATGGCCACCAACATCCCGCCGCACAACCTGCGCGAGGTGGCCGCCGCGCTCGTGGCGATGATCGACGACCCCGAGCTGTCGGTCGAGGCGATCCGCGAGCACATCAAGGGCCCCGACTTCCCGACCGGCGCGTTCATCTACGGCCGGGCCGGCATCAAGGACTACATCGAGACCGGCCGCGGCAAGGTGATCATGCGCGCCCGGGCGGTGATCGAGGAGAAGGAGTCCTCGAACAAGTCGCAGATCGTCGTCACCGAGCTCCCCTACCAGGTCAACCGCGCGACGCTCGTCGAGACGATCGCCGAGCTGGTGCGCGACAAGAAGGTCGAGGGCGTCTCGGACCTCCGCGACGAGTCGGATGCGAACACGCGCATCGTCATCGAGCTCAAGCGCGATGCGATCCCGAAGGTGGTGCTGAACCAGCTCTACAAGCACACCTCGATGCAGAGCACCTTCGGCGTGATCATGCTCGCCCTGGTGCCGGACCCCGCCACCAAGCGGCTGGTCCCGAAGGTGATGGGGATGCGCGAGGTGCTGCAGCACTACATCGCGCACCGCCACGAGGTGATCGTCCGGCGCACGCAGTTCGCGCTCGACAAGGCGAAGGAGCGCGAGCACATCCTCGAGGGCCTGAAGATCGCCGTCGACAACATCGACGAGGTGATCAAGGTCATCCGCGCCGCCGAGGACACGCCGCAGGCGAGCGCCGAGCTGCAGCGCCGCTTCAAGCTGTCGGAGCGGCAGGCCGAGGCGATCCTCAACATGCGCCTCGCCAAGCTCACCGGCCTCGAGATCGAGAAGCTGGAGGAGGAGCTGCGCGAGGTCCGCGCCGAGATCAAGGAGCTGGAGGCGCTGCTGGCGTCGAAGGCCAAGCGGATGAAGGTGATGAAGGACGAGCTGAACGCGCTCGTCACCACCTACGGCGACGAGCGGCGCACCGAGATCGTGTCCGACGAGGGCGAGTTCTCGATCGAGGACCTCATCGCCAACGAGGAGGTCGTCGTCACGATCTCGCACGCCGGCTACATCAAGCGGACGAGCATCTCGACCTACCGCAAGCAGCGGCGCGGCGGCGTCGGGACCAAGGGGACGGAGCTCCGCACCGACGACTTCGTCGAGCATCTCTTCGTCGCCAAGACGCATGACTACCTGCTCGTCTTCACGCAGGACGGCCGCTGCTTCTGGCTCAAGGTCCACGAGATCCCCGAGGGCGCGCGCGCGGCGAAGGGGAAGCCGATCGTGAACCTGATCAACGTGACCCCCGACACCGAGGTGAAGGCGATCGTCCCGGTGAAGGAGTTCACCGACAACGAGTACCTGATGTTCTGCACCCGCCTCGGCACGGTGAAGAAGACCGCACTGAGCGAGTACTCGAACGTCCGCTCGACCGGCATCAAGGGCATCAAGCTCGAGGACGGCGATGAGCTGATCGACGTGCAGATCACGTCGGGCACCAACGACGTGGTCCTCGTGACCCGGCACGGCCTGAGCATCCGCTTCCACGAGCAGGAGGCCCGCGCCATGGGCCGCGACACCACCGGCGTGAAGGGCATCACCCTCGGCGATGGCGACAAGGTCGTCGGGATGGTGGTGGTCAAGCGCGACGCCTCGCTCCTCGTCGTCACCGAGCTCGCGCTGGGCAAGCTGACCAACATCGAGGAGTACCGGGTGCAGGGCCGCGGCGGGAAGGGCATCCTCACGGTGAAGCGCACCGAGAAGACCGGCGACGTGGTCGGGCTGCTCGAGGTGCTCCCCGAGGACGGGCTCATGCTCATCACGCGCGGCGGCCAGTCGCTGCGCTGCGCGGTGAAGGACATCCGCGAGACCGGCCGCGTGGCGCAGGGGGTCCGCCTCAAGAACCTCGACCTGGGCGATGTCGTCGCCGCGATCGCCCGCGTGGTCTCGGACGACAAGGACGATGTGGACGGCGGCACGGGCGAGACCGGGCCGGACGAGCAGATCGAGCTCTCGTCGGAGTGAGGACGGCCGGGTGCCCTGACCGATCGGGGCACCGCGGAGGGTCCGGCGAGCACCGAGGATGGCGGAGGGGGGCGAGCGCGGGCTCGGCCCCCTCCGTCGTTCCGGGGGGCCGGACGTCGATCACGAGTCCGTGGGCACACCGGCGACCTCCAACGCGGACGCCCTCGCGACCGTATCTTCGGGCACCTCAAACCCCAGAGGACCGCCCGCCATGTCCTTCGCCTCCCGCACCGCAGTGCTCGTTGCTGCGGCCGCGCTCACGGCCCCGCCCGTCGCCGCGCAGCGCGCCACCCCCAGCACGTACGCGATCACGAACGCGCGCATCGTGCCCGTCGCCGGACCGGCGATCGAGAAGGGGACCATCGTCATCCGGAACGGCCTGATCGCCGCGGTCGGCGCGGCCGTGACGGCCCCGGCCGACGCCCGCGTCATCGACGGCACCGGCCACACCGTGTATCCGGGCCTCATCGACGCCTACTCGACCCTCGGCATGCGCGTAGCGACCGGCGGCGGCGGCGGCGGAGGGGGCGGAGGCGGCGGGTTCGGCGGCGCGGCACCCGTGCGCCCGGCCGGCGCGCCCAACTCCACGATGCCCGTGGGGCTGCAGCCCGAGGTCCGGGCCATCGACCAGCTTGGCGACGGCACCGACTTCTCCGCGGCCTGGAACGCCGGCATCACCACGGCGCTCACCGCGCCGCAGGGCCGCGTGTACGAGGGCCAGAGCGCCCTCATCTCGCTCGCCGGCGGCGACTTCGCGTCGGCCGCGGTCCGTCCCACCGTCGCCTTGCACGTGGGCTTCCAGGGCATCGGCGGCGGCCAGTTCCCGGGCTCGCTCATGGGCGTCTTCGCCGCGCTGCGGCAGTCACTCCTCGATGCGCAGCACTACGCGCTCGAGAAGGCCGCCTATGAGCGGAACCCCCGTGCGGCGCCGCGCCCGGCATACGACCCGTCGCTCGAGGCGCTGCTGCCGGTGGTGGCCGGCACGATGCCGGTCGTGTTCCGCGCGAACTCGCAGCGCGAGATCGAACGCGCGCTCGACCTCGCCAAGGAGTTCAAGCTCAAGGCGGTGATCGGCGGCGGTACCGAGGCCTACCTCGTCGCCGACCGGCTGAAGACCGAGAACGTGCCCGTGCTCCTCTCGATCAACTTCCCGCGCCGGACGGCCGCGCCGGCGGCGGACGCCGACCCGGAGCCGACGCGCGTGCTGCGCGAGCGCGTGCAGGCGCCGAGGACGCCGGGCCAGCTCAAGGCCGCGGGTGTCCGCTTCGCCGTGCAGGCCGGCGGCAACTACACGGACTTCGTCGCGAACCTGCGCCGCGCGGTCGCGGGCGGCCTTCCCGCCGAGGACGCGCTCCGCGCCGCCACGCTCGGCGCCGCCGAGCTGCTCGGCGCGTCGGACCGGCTCGGCTCGATCGAGGTCGGCAAGATCGCGAACCTCACCGTGGTGCGCGGCGGGGACCTCTTCGCGGCCGACGCGCGGGTGAGCGACGTGTGGGTGGACGGCCGGCCGCACGCCGCCGCCGCACCCGCCGCGGCGCGCGGGCCGGCCGGCGGCGGGTTCGGCGGGCAGCGACCCCCGGGCCTGGAGGGCACCTGGCAGATGCAGGTGGCGCTTGAGGGCCAGGAGCGGCTCGTCACCCTCGCGCTGCGCGACCAGGACGGACAACTGCGCGGCACCATCGAGGGCGACCTCGGCGTCAACGATGTCCTCAACCTCGAGGTCGCAGCCGACGGCGCCATCGCCTTCTCGACGATCGTCACCACGAAGGACGGCACCGAGGAGGCCTGGTTCCGCGGCACGCTCGCGAACGGCGTCCTCTCCGGCACCGTCGCCATCACCGGGCACGCCAGCGGCCGCTTCGCGGGGCTCCGGCAGTCCACTGACCGGGCGCGCGAGCGCCAGGAGCGTTGATGACCACTCCCACGAGGTTCGTGCGCCTCGGCGCGCTGGCGCTCGCGCTCGCCGGTGCGTCGTCCGCGCTCTCCGCGCAGGGCGCCGCCCCGGCCCCCGCGCGCCGCGTCGCGCCGATGCTCATCCGGAACGGCACCGTGATCACGGTGACCAACGGCACGCTGCAGAACACCGATGTGCTGGTCGAGAACGGCCGCATCAGCCGGATCGGCCGCGACCTGGCCGCCCCGGCCGGCGCGGAGGTCTATGACGCGACGGGCAAGTTCGTGATGCCGGGCATCATCGACCCGCACTCGCACGGGATGAGCGATGCGACGAACGAGGGCTCGCTCTCGGTGACGTCGATGGTGCGGATGCAGGATGTGGTGAACCCGTCCCAGGTCAACGGCTACCGCTCGCTCGCGGGCGGCGTCACGATGATCAACCTGCTGCACGGGTCGGCGAACACCATCGGCGGCCAGAGCGTGACGCTGAAGCTCAAGGTCGGCCGGTCGGTGCAGGAGATGATCCCGCCGACCGCCAAGCCCGGGATCAAGTTCGCGCTCGGCGAGAACGTGACGCGCAAGAGCTCGAACGCGCAGCCGGGCCAGCAGCGCCGGTACCCGTTCACGCGCATGGGCCAGGAGGAGATCATCCGCGACGCCTTCGTGCGCGCGCGGGCCTACAAGCAGGCGTGGGACGACTACCGGGCCGCGATGGCGCGCCGCCCCGCCCCGACCACCCTGGTGCCGCCGCGCCGCGACCTCGAGCTGGAGCCGCTGGTCGAGGTCCTCGAGGGCAAGCGCCTGGTGCACGCGCACGGGTACCGCTCCGACGAGCATCACATGCTGCTCGAGCTCGCCAAGGAGTTCGGCTTCACCGTCGGCACGCTGCAGCACGCGCTCGAGGCGTACAAGATCGCGCCCGAGATCCGCGAGGCCAACGCCGGCGTCTCCATCTTCGCCGATAGCTGGTCCTACAAGATCGAGGCGTACGACGCGATCCCGTACAACGGCATCGTCACCGTCCGCAACGGCGTCCTCACCACCATCAACTCCGACTCGGACGAGCGCATCCGCCGCCTGAACGTGGACGCCGCGAAGCTCGTGCGATACGGGCTGACCGAGGACGAGGCCTTCCGGACCATCACGATCAACGGGGCCATCCAGCTCGGACTCGGCGACCGGACCGGCTCGCTCGAAGCGGGCAAGGACGCCGACATCAGCATCTGGAACGCGCACCCGTTCAGCGTCTACGCGCGGGTGGAGCGCACGATCATCGACGGCGAGACCTTCTTCGACCGCCAGCAGGACGCGGCGCGCCGCCAGGCGCTCGCCGCCGAGCGCGCGGAGCTCGAGCGGGCCGAGCCGAACACCGTGCCGGCGGGGCGGGGCCAGGGTGGCCCGCAGCGTCCCGGCGCGCCGAACGGAGGGGACCGCTGATGCGGCGCTTCATCGATTCCACGGCGCCGCTCGCGGCGGCCGTACGCACGGGACTCGCGGTGCTCGCCGCCGCGGCACTCCCGCTCTCCGCGGGCGCGCAGCTCGGCTCGCCCAACCCCAACTGGGGCCCGCAGGGGACGTTCGCGATCACCAACGCGCGCCTCGTCACCGTCAGCGGCCCGACGATCGAGCGCGGTACGCTCGTGATCAGCGGCGGGCGCATCGCGGCGGTCGGCGCGGGCGTCGCCGTCCCGGCGGGCGCGCAGGTCATCGACGGCACCGGCCTCTCGGTCTATCCGGGGATGATGGACGCCGGCACCTCGATGGGCCTGAGCGAGATCCCGCAGGGCGCGGTGCCGACGGTGGACGACGCCGAGGTCGGGAGCTTCAACCCGAACGTGTCGGCCTACTTCGGCATCAACCCGCACTCGGCGCACATCGGCGTCACGCGCGTGCTCGGCATCACGCACGTCGTCTCGGCCCCCAGCGGTGGCATCGTCTCGGGGCAGGCCTCGCTGATCCACCTCGGCGGGTGGACGCATCCGCAGATGGCCATCCAGCGGTCGGCCGGGCTGGTGATCACGCTGCCGCGTGCCGGTGGCGGCGGCTTCGGCTTCGGCGGGGGCGGCGGCTTCGGCGGGTTCGGCGGCGGCGCCAACAACGCCGATGCGACGCGCCAGCGCGAGCGGCAGCTCGATTCGCTCAAGACCCTGATCGCCGACGCGCGCGCCTATGACCAGGCCGTGCGCGCCGCGGCCGCGGACCGCGCGCTCCCGCGCGTGCAGCCGGACGTGAAGCTCGAGGCGATGGGCCCGTACGTCCGCGGCGAGCTCCCGGTGCTGATGCCGGCGGACCGCGCGGTGGACATCCGTGCGGCGCTCGACTTCGCGGCCGAGCAGAAGCTTCGGCCGATCATCATGGGCGGCCGTGAGGCCCTCGCGGTGGCCGACCGGCTGAAGCAGATGAACGTGCCGGTGATCTTCTCGCACGTGCGCACGCTGCCGTCGCGCGAGGACGACCCGTTCGACGTGAACTACTCGGCGCCGGGCCAGCTGGCGGCGGCGGGCGTGCGGTTCGCGATCAGCTCGGGGGACGGCGGCGCCGAGGTGCGCGACCTGCCGCACATCGCGGGGATGGCCGCAGCCTACGGGCTGTCGCCGGAAGAGGCGCTGCGGAGCGTGACGCTCTCGCCGGCGCAGATCTTCGGCATCGCCGACCGCTTCGGGTCGCTTGAGACGGGGAAGGTGGCGAACCTCGTCGTGGTGACGGGGGACCTGCTCGAGGCCCGGACGGACACCAGGTTCCTGTTCATCGACGGCCGGATGGTGCCACTCGACACGCGGCACACGACGCTGTACAACACGCACAAGGACCGGCGCTAGCCGGTCGCAGGTGCATGGCAGCGGACGGCCCGGTCCCCACGGGTGGGGGTCGGGCCGTCCGCCGTCCGTCCCGGCGCCGGGGCCGTCCGTCCCGCCGGGAAACCCCGCGACCGCCATGTGTGACTGACACCCCGAGCCGTCCCCGCTGGACCCCCCGGACCGACCCTTCTCCCCGACGCCGATGCGCCTCCTCCGTCCCTGCTCCCTCCTCGCCGCGCTGCCGACGCTCGCCGTCGCGCAGGCGGCGCCGCGCCCGCTGCCGGCGCCCACGGCGACCTTCGACGAGCCGTTCTCCCAGGTCGCGAGCGTGCGTGAGCTCGCCAACGGCAAGGTCATCGTCACCGACGGGCGCGACAAGACCGTGTCGATGATCGACTTCGCGTCGGGCGCGCAGGTGAAGATCGGCCGGGAGGGGAGCGGCCCCGGCGAGTTCGGCCTGCCGGCGCGCCTGTTCGCTGCGCCGGGCGACACGACCCTGCTCTTCGACCCGCTCAACACGCGCTACCTCGTCATCGGGCCGGACGCGAAGCCGAAGTCGACGTTCATGATCGAGCAGCCGGTGCAGGGCGGGCAGGGCGGCTTCCGCGTCGGCGGGATGGCGATGGCACGGACCGCCGACGCCCGCGGGCGCCTGTACATGGAAGGGGCGGGGATCTCGATCGGCGCCGACGGCCGGCCGACGAGCGCCGATTCCACCGTGCTCACCCGCTACGACCGCGGCAGCAAGCGGACGGACACGCTCGCCTGGATCCACCTGCCGAAGAACAACGCACAGGTGAGCGGCGGCCAGAACAACATGAACATCCGCATCGGCGGCTCGAACCCGCTCGCCGCGCGCGACGAGTGGGCGGTGTTCCCCGACGGGCGCGTCGCGATCGTGCGTGCGGCCGACTACCACGTGGACTGGGTGCTGCCGAACGGCGAGCGGCGCGCGAGCGCGCCGATCCGCTTCGCGCCGGTCCGGATGACCGACGCCGACAAGCGAGAGGAGGAGGTGCTCCGGAACCGGGCGCGGTCGAACCAGATGATGGTGACGATGTCGCAGGGTCCGAACGGGGTGCAGCGCAGCGCGCAGATGGGCCCGGGTCCCAACGCGCCGCCGCTCGAGCCGCTCACCGACTGGCCGGCGGTGAAGCCGCCGTTCCGGCCGGGCGTCGCGAGCGTGTGGGCGCGCCCGAACGGCGACCTCTGGGTCCGTCGCACCGAGCCCGCCGGCGCGAAGGGGACGCTGTACGACGTGATCGACGCCTCCGGCAAGGTCGCGTACCAGGTGCGCATCCCCGACGGGTTCAACCTCGTGGGATTCGGCAACGGCACGATCTACACGACGAAGGCGGACGAGGACGATCTCCTCTACCTGCAGCGGCACCCGGCGGGCGAGGGACGGCTCGTGGGGGATGCGACGCGGCGCTGACTGCCTCGCGGTCCGGGGCACCGTGGAACGCGAGGGGCGGCCGGTCGGCCGCCCCTCGCGCGTTCGAGGCGCCGCTTGACCGAGGCGGCGCACCGTGGCATCTACCGCTGATGCGCGCCCCGATCCTCCTCGCCGCTCTCGTGCTCGCCGCCTGCGCCCGCTCCGAGGCCCCGGCGGACGCCGTCCGTGCCGACTCCGCCGGCGTGCAGATCGTCACGTCCGGCGCACGCGACTCGGTCCTCCCCTGGCGTTTCGAGGAGCTCGGCGTCCTCCGCGACTCCCTCGGCGAGCCGTATCTCTTCGACCGCGTCTTCGCGTCCAGCGTCCTCACCGACCGCGCCGGGCGCACGTACGTCCTCACGCGCGATCCGAGCATCGTGCGGTTCGGGCGCGAGGGACAGCAGGAGATGACCTTCGGCCGACGCGGCAGCGGTCCGGGGGAGCTGCAGTTCCCGACGGGCATCGGATCGATGGGGGACACGGTCTGGGTCGCGGACGCCGCGAAGCGGGCGCTCGTGCGGTACGGGCCGGACTTCGAGCCGGTGGACGACCGGCGCCTCGACGGCGCGCTCGCCGGGGCCGACCTGATCCTGTTCCGCACCGGGGGCGTCTGGTTCCGGCGCGTCCGCTACGACTCCCTCGGCATCACGAGCGAGGTGATCGGCGACACCCTGAGCGGCGCACCGCTCGCGCGCACCTTCACGCCGGCGGGCAAGCCGGTGCGGTTCGCGTGCGGTGTCGGGCTGTCCAACGGCATGACGATCCTCGCGCCGCAGGTCACGTTCCACGGCGCGCGCGCGCGGATCGTGCTCAACGCGCAGCCCGGGTACGCGCTGCAGCTCTTCGAGGGGCCGCGCCTCGTCGCCTCCGTGCGGCGGCCGCTCGCGCCGCACGCGCCCTCCCCGGACGACGTGCGGCTGATGTATCCGGAGGGGATGACGATCGGCCTCGGGCCCGGCCGCCCGCCCTGCGTGGTGCCCATCCCGGAGCTCATGGAGAAGCTCGGGGTGGCCGAGGCGATGCCGCTCGTGTTCGACGTGATGCTGCTGAAGGACGGCTCGATGTGGGCGTTGCGCACCCCGCACCAGGCGCCGCCGCTCGTGGACGTCTTCGGGCCGGATGGCGTGTACCGCGGGACGTTGCGCGATCGGCGGTTGCCCGTCGCGGAGCTCCCGAACGGGGAGCTGCTCTTCGCGCGCGAGGATACGGCGAGCGGTGGCACGGTGCTCGCGCGGGTGCGGATCGTGCCCTGAGAGGTCGGCCGGGCGCGCGCGCCAGGGCCGCGCGTTCCGCACCGTGGAGCCGGGTGGTACGTTCCGCGAGCAACCCTCTGCGCCCCGCCCGGGTCCTATGGACCGACGCCGTTCCCGGTCCTCCCTCGCCGCATCGATGCCCCGCTCCCGCCTTCTCACCCTCGCCGCCGCCTTCGCCCTCGCCGCCTGCGGCAAGGCGGGTGCCGCCGGCGGCTCGGCCGCAGCAGACTCGACCGCCGCCGCCGATTCCGGCAACACCGGCGGGTCCTCCGCGTCGGTCAACCTCCCCGTGGTCGCCGAGGAGGTCGTGGATGCGGACCTCGTCCTGTCGGTCAACACCACGGGACAGGTCCGGTCCGACGCCGAGGCGCGGATCCGCGCCGAGGTCGCGGGCGAGGTCGTCGCGGTGCGGGTGCGGCCCGGGGACCGGGTCACCAAGGGCCAGGTGCTGGTGCAGCTCGACCCGCGCCCGTTCGACCTCGCGGTGCAGGAGGCGCAGGTCGCGGTGGACGTCGCAACGCTCCAGCACCAGGAGAACTACCGCCCCGATTCGCTGGCGACCGGGCAGATGCCGCCCGCCGCGCGCCTCGAGGCGAGCGTCATCCGGTCCGGCCTCGCCGCGGCGCGCGTGCGCCTCGAGCGGGCGCGGTTCGAGCGCGAGCGCGCGACCATCGTCGCGCCGTTCGACGGCACGGTGGACCGGGTGACCGTCGTGGTCGGCGACCGCGTCAGCGCCGGCGCCGACCTCACGGCCATCATCGACCTCCGCAACCTGCGCATCGAGGCCGCGGTGCTCGAGCACGACCTCCCGCTCATCAAGGTGGGCGGCGAGGCGGTCATCACGTCAGCCGCGCTCGCGGGCCAGTCGTTCACGGGGCGCGTCGCGGCGGTGCTGCCCCTCGTGGACAGCACCACGCGCGCCGGCCGCGCCCACGTCCGCACCACCGGCAATGGCACGCTGCGTCCGGGGATGTACGCCGATGTGCGTCTGGAGGCGCAGCGGCTGCCGCACCGCCGCCTGGTGCCGACGCGCGCGATCATCGAGCGCGACGGCCGTCCGCTCGTGTTCGTGATCAAGGACGGGCGTGCGCAGTGGACGTACATCCTCCCCGGCCGCTCCAACGGCCGCGTCACGGAGGTGCTGCCGGACACGGTCACGGGGACGATCCCGGTGAACCCCGGGGACCAGGTGATCGTCGAAGGGCATCTCACGCTGACCCATGACGCGCCGGTGCGCGTCGTCGCGAAGCGGGAGCGGCAGCCCGGGCAGCAGGACTAGCGGTCTCGTCCGAGCCGAACGTGTCGCTCACCTCCGCGGCGGTCCGCAAGCCCGTCACGACCATCGCGGCCGTCCTCGCGATCGTCCTCCTCGGCTCGGTCTCGCTCTCCCGGCTGCCGGTCACGCTCCTGCCGGACGTGACGCTGCCCGTCCTCACGATCCGCACGACCTACACCGGCGCCGCCGCGGAGGAGGTCTCGCGGTTCATCGCCGAGCCGATCGAGGAGGCGATCGCCGCCACCCCGGGCATCGTCGAGCTCCGCTCGGTGAGCCGCAACGGCGAGGCGGTGACCACCGCGCGATTCGCGTGGGGCACCGACATGCAGACGACGGTGCTCACGGTCCGCGAGCGGCTCGACCAGGCCCGCGGCCGGCTCCCCGAGGCGGCCGCCCGCCCGACGCTCCTGACGAGCGACCCCGGCGAGCGCCCCATCGCCGTCATCGGCCTCACGGGCCTCAACGACCTGCGCCTCCTCGGCCGCACGGCCGAGGACGTCCACGCCCGCCGCCTCGAGCAGATCGGCGGCGTCGCGAGCGTCGCCGTGACCGGCGCGCCGGAGGACGAGATCCGCATCGAGGTGGCCCCCGAGCGCATGCGCGCGCTCGGCCTCACGACCGATGACGTCGCGCGCGCCGTGCAGGCCGCGAACGCCAACGGCGCCGGCGGCACGATCCGCCGAGGGCAGTTCCGCTTCTCGGTCCGCGCGATGACGGAGTTCCGGCAGCTCGACGAGATCGCCGGGACGCCGATCGGGCCGGCGGGCGCGGACTACGCGCTCCGTGACATCGCGACGATCACGAGCACGCTCGCCGAGCCGCGGACGCTGACGCGCCTCGACGGCGGCGCGGCGGTCGGGCTCGTCGTGTACAAGGACGCCGGTGCGAACACGGTCGCGGTCACGTCCGAACTGCGGAAGGTGATCGCCCAACTCGAGTCGGAGTTCCCCGACATCCGCATGCACCTCGTGGCGGCGCAGGCGGACTTCGTCGTCGATGCGCTCTCGAACCTCGGCCAGGAGATCGTGCTCGGCGGGATCCTCTCCCTGGTCATGATCCTGGTCTTCCTCAAGGACTGGCGGTCGTCGCTCGCGATCGCGGCGATCCTGCCGCTCTCGGTGCTGATCGCCCTGGTCTTCCTGCAGCTCTTCGACGTCACCGTGAACGTGCTCTCGCTCGGCGGGCTCGCGCTCGGCGTGGGGCTCCTGGTGGACAATGCGATCGTCGTCGCCGACGCGGCGGGGCGGCGGCGCGAGGAGACGGGCGACGGGTCGGCGGGCGCGGCGATCGACGCGACGGACGAGGTCGCCGGGCCGCTGATCGCGGGAACGCTCACGACGCTGCTGGTGTTCGGGCCCATCGTCTTCGTGAAGGGACTCGCGGCGGCGTTGTTCCGGGACCTGTCGCTGGCAGTGGTGCTGTCGGTCGGGGGGTCGCTGGTGCTGGCGCTGACGTTGATGCCGGTGATGCTGGTCGGGAAACGCAAGCGGGGTGCCGGCGCGGCGATGGGGTCCACCGGCGCGGGCGGGGCGGGGATGGAGGAAGGTGAGCGCGTCCATGTCGCCGCGACCGCCGCCCCGCCTCCGTCCGCGCTCGACCGTCTCGGGGCGGTGTGTGCCGAGCTGTATGAGCGCGGGATGGAGTGGGCGTTGCGGTCGCCGCGGGCGATGCTGGGGCTGGGGGTGGGGCTCTTCATCCTGATGATCGTGCTCCTCTATGCGCTGCCGAAGGAGATCCTGCCGCAAGTGGACGAGGGGATGGTCGTCGCCGCGGTGCAGCTGCCGGAGGGGACGGCGATCGAGGAGACCACGCGGCAGGTGGGGCGGGTGGAGGCGGCGGCGACCGGTCTCGGCGCGGTGGGGATCTACTCGCGGGTCGGCATCGCGACCGACGAGGAGGTGCTGGCCGGTGCGGAGCCGGGGACCTCGGCGACGGCGCAGCTGCTGATCCCGGTGCCGGACGGCCGCGACGCGGCGGGGTTCGCGCAGGCGCTGCGCGAGGCCGTGCCGGACCTCGCGGCGGGCGGGCTCGCCCTCGACCTCGCGGGGCAGTCGGAGTTCGGCTCCCTCATCGGCCGCGAGGGGCGGCTGGTGCGCGTGGAGGTCAGCGCGCGGAACCTCGCCGAGTCGCAACAGTGGGCGGACTCGGTGCGGCGGCGGCTCGCGGGGCTCGCCACGCTCTCGGACGTGCGCGACGCGTTCGCGAGCACCCAGCCGCAGGTGGAGGTCACGCTGGAGCGCGAGCGGCTCGCCGAGCGCGGCATCACGGTGCAGCAGGTGCAGCGCGCGCTGCAGGGCGGGCTCGGCGGCGTCGAGGCCAGCGAGCTGCGCGAGACCGACCGCCGCACGCCGATCCGCGTCCGCTTCGCGGGCAACGCCAACGAGGATCTCCTCGTCGCGCTGCAGACGCCACTCAACGGGGTCCCGCTCTCCAACCTCGTCTCGACCCGCGAGGTCCGTGCGCCGATCGAGGTCGTGCGCGTGGACCAGCGGCCGGTGAGCATCGTCGAGGGGCTCGTCAGCGAGGGAGGCACGGCGCGCGCGACGGCGGACGTGCAGCGCGCGCTCGCGGCGCTCACGCCGCCGGCCGGCCTCACCTGGCGCGTGACCGGCGCCGACGTGGAGCAGCGGCGCACCACGTCGGAACTCGCGCTGGTCGCCCTGCTCTCGGTGGCGCTGGTGTTCCTCGTGCTCGCCGGCGAGTTCGCGTCGTTCACCATCCCGCTCGTGGTGATGATCACCGTGCCGCTCGCGGCGGCCGGCGGCTTCGCCTTGCTCTGGCTGATGGGGCAGAGCATCAACGCGGTGTCGCTGATCGGCATCGTCGTGATGATCGGCATGGCCGACAACGAGGCGGTGGTGAAGCTCGATGCCATCCGGCGTTTCCGTGAGGAGGGGCACTCGATCCACGAGGCGGTGCTCCGGGGCGGGCGGCAGCGGCTCCGCGCGATCACGATGACGTCGCTGACGACCGTGCTCGGCGTGCTCCCCCTCGTGCTCGGCGTGGGCTCCGGGGGGGCGCTCTACCAGCCGCTCGCGGCTGCCGTCGTCGGCGGCGCGATCTCGGCGCAGGTGGTGACCTTCTTCCTGCTGCCGGTGGCGTACGCGCGACTCGAGGCGTGGCAGGAGCGCCGCCGCGCGGCGGCGGCGGCGCGCGACGGCCGTCCCGCGGCCGTCTCCGGCGCATCGGCCGCGCCGGAGGCGTGAGATGATCCGTTGGGCGGTCTCGCGGCCGGCGGTGGTGTGGGCCGTCACCGCCGTGGTCCTGCTCGGCGGCGGTGTCAGCTTCTCGCGGCTGGCCCTGGCGACCGCGACCGAGGTGGAGCTGCCGCGCATCCTCATCCAGGCGGCGTGGCCGAGCGCGTCGAGCGAGCTGGTGGAGATGTACCTCGCATCGCCGATCGAGACCGCCGTGCAGGCGGTGCGCGGGGTGCGCCGCACGAGCAGCGAGTCGCGGGACCGCACCGCGCGACTGACCGTGGAGCTCGACCCGGGCGCGAACGTGCAGCTCACCCGCCTCGCGATCCTCGAGCGGCTCGAGGTCCTGCGTCCCGAGTGGCCGATCGGCGTCTCGCCACCGACGGTGAGCAACTTCGTGCCGGAGGAGCTGGCCGAGGCGCCGCTGTTGCGGGTGCTGCTGTCGGGGCCGTACACGCCGGGGGCGATGCAGCGGATCGCCGACGAACAGATCACGCCACGCATCAATGCGGTGCCGGGAGTGGCCGGCGTCGGGGTCGGCGGCGGTACGGAGTTCGGCGCCACGGTGAGCTACGACGCGCGGCTGCTCCGCCAGCTCGGCATCTCGCCCACCGCCCTCACCGACGCGATCGCCGGGGCGCGGGTGGTCGCGGCGCTGGGGACCGAGCGCGTCGGGGCATCCAAGCGCGAGGTGGTGCTGCGCGACCAGCCGGGCGCGGTGGAGGAGCTGGCGGCGCTCCCGATCCGCGGCCGCGGCAACCGCACCTTCCGGCTGGGCGACCTGGCGAAGGTGCGCCCGGACGAGGACTCGCGCGGGATGTTCTTCCGGGTGAACGGCAACACCGCGATGGGCTTCACGGTGACGCGCGAGCCGAGCTCCGATGCGATCGCGACCGCTCGGGCAGTGCGTGCGGCGATGCGCGAGCTGTCGCCGCGGCTGCCCGCCGGCGTGCACTGGCGGATCACGAGCGATGACTCGGTGGAGCTCGCGCGGCAGCTCAGGGACCTCGTGACACGGGGAGCGATCGCGTTCGCGGCGGTGACCCTGGTGCTCATCGTGGCCCTGCGGAACTGGCGCGCGGTCGCGTTGGTGATGGGCAGCGCCGCGGTCGCGATCGCGGGCACCGCGCTCGGGCTCTACCTGCTCGACATCCCCGCGAACATGCTCACCCTCGCCGGCCTCGGGATGGGCATCGGCGTGCTGGTGCAGAACGGGCTCGTCATCGTGGAGCGGCTGCGCGGCACGCCGGATACCCCCGACGGGCGCGCGGACGTCGCGGCGCGGATGGTCCCGGCGGTGCTCGGTTCGACGCTCACCACGGCGGTGGTGCTCTTCCCGTTCCTCTACCTGCAGGGGAATGCACGGGCGGCCTTCTTCCCGTTCGCGGCGGCGTTCACGCTGGCGCTCTTCTGCTCGATCGTCAGTGCGGTGGTGATGGTCCCCGCGCTCGCCAGCGGCCACGGGCTGCAGGAGACCCACTGGCCGCGGATGCAGCGTGCCTATGCCTGGCTGGTGCGCGGCTCGCTCCGCTGGCGCTGGGCGACGCTGCTCGTGACCGTCGCCACGGTGGGCGCGGTCACGTACGCCTTCATCAAGAAGGTCCCCCGCTTCTCGTTCGGCGGGTTCGGCGGCCAGCGCACGACGCTGTCGGTCAGCCTCTCCTTCCCGCGCGGCTCGGACCCCGAGAGCCTCGACGCCGCGATGCGCGAGATGGAGCGCGTCGTGGTCGGGCGCGAGGGCGTCGAGGAGGTGATCGCGCAGAGCCGCGGCACGTTCGGGGCCGGGATGTTCATCACCTTCAAGCGCGCCTACGAGCTGAGCGCCTTGCCGCTCCAGCTGCAGGAGGAGCTCACGCAGCGGGCCGTGTACATCGGCGGTGCGAGCATCAGCGTGCAGGGGCAGGGGCAGGGGTTCTTCTCGGGGGGCGGGGTGGGGTCCATGTCCACCTTCCGCATCCGCGTGCTCGGCTACTCCTATGCGGCGGTGGCGCAGCTCGCGGAGGACATCCGGCAGCGGCTCGAGCGGGTCACCCGCGTGCGGAACGCGGTGGTGACGAGCGGCAGCTTCTTCGGCGGTGACAAGGCCTTCGCGGTGACGCTCGACCCCGACCGCGACGCGCTGGGACGCTACGACATCACCGCGCAGCAGTTCGCGCAGGCGGTGCAGCGCGAGGTGCGGGGGTCCGTCGGCGGCACGCGCCTGGAGATCGGCGGCGAGGAGATCCCCGTCTCGATCAAGGTCGCCGGGGCACGCGACCGGTCGCTCGACGAGCTGCGGGACGCCCTCCTCCCCACCGCGGCCGGTAGCACCGTGCGCCTCAGCGACCTCTCCGATGTGGGCGAGCGCGAGGTGCTCAACACCATCACCCGTGAGGACCAGCAGTACCTGCGCGTGGTGGCGTACGAGTTCCGTGGCCCGACCCGCCTCGCCAACCGGACGCACGAGGCGTTCATGCGGAGCATCAGCGTGCCGCCGGGGTTCGCGGTGCAGGATGAGACGACCTTCCGCCGCGAGCAGGACACGAGCCAGCGCGGGCTCTGGCTCGTCTTCGGCATCGGCATCGTGCTCGTCATCCTCTCGGTGGCGATGGTCTTCGATTCCGTCTGGGGGGCGTGGATGGTCTTCCTGTCGCTCCCCATCGCGCTCGCCGGTGTGATGGCGGCGTTCTGGATGGCCGGCTCGGCGTTCACGCGCGAGGCGGCCGTCGGGGTGATCCTCGTCGTCGGGCTCGCGGTGAACCAGAGCATCCTGCTGGTGGACGACGCGCTCGCGCGGCGGCTCGCCGGCCTCGCGCGGCGGCTGCCTCCAGGCCGCGTCTACCGCGCCGCGCTCGACCGCTCGGGGATGATCATGATGGTGACGCTCACCACCATGGCGTCGCTCATCCCGCTCGCGGTCGGGACCGGCAGCGACACGCTCTTCGGCGCGATCGCGCTCGCGACGGCCGGCGGCACGGTGGCCGGCACGCTCGGCGCGATGCTGATCATGCCGGCGGTACTGGCCGGTCGGCGGCGGCCCGGGCCGCCGGTGCGGCGCGCGCGGCCCTAGCCCTCCGCTCCGCGCGCTCCTCCGCCTCCTCGCGTTCGTCGTCGGAGAGGTCCACGCTCAGCGGGAAGAACACGGCGTTGCGCACGCCGGGATACGGCACGCCCCATCCGCGCTCGGTGTGCCAGAGGATCCGGTTGAGCCGGTCGCTCGGCGCCGCGTCGGGCTCGGAGAAGTTCATCCGTGCGCTCGCCCGGGCCGCCGTGCGGCGCTCCTTCGCGAACGGCCCGGTGATCGCGCCCACGCGCACGTTCACCGCGAGCAGGTCCTGCCGCGGCGTGCGCGCGGTGAACGGCGTGAGGTCGGGTGCCTCCCCGGCGCCGAGGAAGCTGGCCCGCATGTCGGTGGCGACGAGGTCGAACATGCTCAACGCGGGGAGCCCGAGCATCAGTTCGATGGTGCGCACCATCGAGGGCTGGCTGTAGAACGTGCTGTCCACGATCCCGCGCCGCGCGTACGGGCTCGCCACGAGCGCGACGGTGCGGTGCCCGTCGATATGGTCCACCGCGTCCTGCGCATCATCCTCCACCACGAGGATCGCCATGGACGACCAGAAGCGCGAATGGCTCAGCCCCTCCACCAGCCGTCCCAGCGCGAGGTCATTGTCGGCGACGCAAGCCTTGGGGGTGCACCAGCCGGCGTTGGTCCCCTCGGTGTGGTCGCTCGGCAGCAGCACGAAGGTGAGCGCGGGCATCTCGCCGGCCGCCTCCCAGTCGCGCAGGTGCGAGAGCACGACCTCCACCTTGGCGACGTCGGGGACGCCCTGGGTCCAGCCCGGGTACTCGCGCACGAGCGTGCGGTCGAGGGCGGGGAGGTCGCTGCGCGTGTCGTACATCCGTGCGAACAGCCGCCGGAAGTGGTCGCGGGGCAGCGTGTCGCGCGCGAGGAACTGCTGCAGCAGGCGCGTCCGCACGGTCGCCGAGTCCCAGGCGGGCACCGGCGCGTACTCGCCGAAGTTCACGACGCGCAGCCCCCGCTCGAGTGCCGCATCCCAGAGGAACCCGCCGCTGGAGTAGGCGAGCGGGTCGTCGGCCTGGCTCGGGTAGCTGCGCCCGCTGTAGAGCGGCCAGTACGGGTACTCGGTCTCGTTGGCCTGCGTGAGCCACTGGTGCCCGTCCGCGCTGTTCCCGCCGCTCGCGAAGAAGTGGTCGAGCGTGACGAACTGCTCGGCCAGCGCATGCGCATTGGGCGTCACGTCGCGGCCGTAGAGGACGAGCGTGCTGTCGGAGGCGCCGCGGCCGAGGTCGCCGAGGACCTGATCGTAGGTGCGGTTCTCGCGGATGACGTACACGACGTGCCGGATGGGGCTCGGCTCGCCCGGCCGCTCCGGCACGGGCTGGGCACGCGCCTCGCGGCGGGGGGCGAGGTCGCGCGCGGCCTCGCTCGTGAGCGTGAGCCGGTTGTTCTGCGCGACGCTCGTGGTGTAGGCGCTGAGCGCCGCCGCGTCGGGCACGGCGATCACGTTGACGGACCCGCGTACCGCGTGCACGTAGCCGCCGGTCTCGCCGGGATGGCCGCCGGTCGTGCCCTGGCCACTCCCCACGCCGAGCAGTGTGCCCACGGCGAGCCACGCGCCGTCGGGGCTCACGTCGAGCGAGGTCGGGTACCAGCCCGTCGGGACCAGGCCCCGCAGATGCGCGATGCCGCCGGTCGGCGTGCCGCCGGCGCGGCCGGACCCGAGGTCGGCCACATCGTACACGGCCACCGCGTTGAGTCCGCCCAACGCGACGAAGAGCGTCCGCGCGTCGGGCGAGAGCGCGACCGCGGTCGGCGCGAGGCCGATCCGGCGCTCATGGAACGGCGTGACCGCGATGGTCGCGACCGTCGCGGCCGCGCGCGTGTCCACCACGCTCACGTCGTCCGAGTTGCCGTTCGCGACGTAGAGCAGCCCGCGCGTCTCGTCCCACGCGAGGCCGGTGGAGTGGAGTCCCGTGGTCACCTCGGCGACCACCCGCCGCGTGAGCAGGTCCACCTTCACCACGCTCCCGCGCTCGGCGATGCCGCGGGCGTCCACGCGCACGCGCTCGACGCGCGGGTCGCAGCACTGCAGCACGGCGCGGTCGCGCCGCGAGGGCTTGGGTCCCCCGAAGATGCTCACCCAGGCCGCGCTGCCGTCCGCGCTCACCACGCTCGCCACCGGCAGCACCCCGAGCTCGACGAGACCGAGCAGCGTGCCGTCGTCGGCATCGAGCACCGCGAGGCGGTCGTTCGCGGGGAGCGGCACCGTCATCGGGCGATGCCCGGCGGTGTTACGGCGGCGCGCGACGCCGGGGGCACCGGCGAGGTAGTCCCCGAGCGAGTCGGGATCGAGCGCGAGCACGGCGCGCGGGGGCGCCGGAGTCCCGTCCGCCGCGCGTGCCGTGTCGGCCACGGTGCCGTTGCCGTACGCGCGCACCTGCGCGACCACGCGGGCACCGGCGGGCTCGCTGCGTCCGGGGAGGCGGTTGTTGGCGATGGCGGCCGGGAGCCGCCCGATGCTCGTGACGATCGCGCGGTGCGCGACGGTGTCGTAGACGAGGCCCTGCACGCCGGGCCGGCCGTCGAACGCGCCGTGGCTCACCACGCGGTTCTCGCGCCAGTTCATCCGGTAGGCGCCCCCGGGGGCCGTCACCCAGAGTTCCGCCGACGTCTCCCCGAACCGCACCGCGCCGACCTTGCCGCGGAACACCGACTGCACGCCCGCAGGCGTCACCCGCTGGTCGGTGGCGATGACGCCCGGGTCGGGGACGTCCCGGACCGGGGCAGGCGGCACGGTCGCGCGCACCTGCAGGGCGATGGCGAGTGGGAGGATCATGCCGCGAATCTACGCCCGCCGCGTCAGCGCGCACGACCGCGGTGGGTCACGGTAGGTTATCGCCCATCCCCTCGCCGGAGCCTGCGCCACGTATGCCGACCGTCCTCAAGACGATCCTCCTCCTGACCGCTTCGAACCTCTTCATGACGTACGCCTGGTACGGGCACCTGAGGACCCAGGCGCACAAGGCGTGGTATGTCGCGGCGCTCGTGAGCTGGGGGATCGCGCTCTTCGAGTACCTGCTCCAGGTCCCGGCGAACCGCATCGGCTACACGACGCTCTCGTTGGCGCAGCTCAAGATGCTGCAGGAGGTCATCGCGATCGGGGTGTTCATCCCGTTCGCGGTGGTCTATATGAAGCAGCCGATCAAGCTGGATTTCCTGTTCGCCGCACTCTGCCTGCTCGGGGCGGTGTACTTCGTCTTCCGGGGGAACGCGGCCGCGGCTTGACGCGCCGGCGCCGGCCCGGCCGCATCGCCCGGCGTCCCCGCCCGGCGGCGGGCTTGCGACCTCGACCCCCCTCTGCTCGTCCCTCCCTGAGACCCCTGATGCGACCCGTCCGCCTCCTCGCCCGCCTCGCCCTCGCCGCCGCCCTCGCGGTGCCGGCGCTGCTGTCCGCCCAGCAGGCCCCGACCGTCGTGGTGATCGTCCGCCACGCCGACAAGGCCGCGCAGCCGGCGAACGACCCGCCGCTCACGCCGGTGGGCACGGAGCGCGCGGCCGCGCTCGCCGAGTTCCTCCGGTCCGCTCGGGTGGGGGCGGTGTTGCACACCCCTACGACGCGCACCCGCGAGACCGCGCGTCCCACCGCCGAGATGGCGGGGGTGACGCCGGAGCTCATCCCCGTGGGTCCCGCACCCGTGGTGGCCGCAGCCGTCCGGGAGATGGTCGCCCGGCACGCCGGGAGGACCATCCTCGTGGTCGGCCATTCGAACACGGTCATGCCGTGGATCGAGGCCCTGGGCGGTCCCAAGCGCCCCGACCTCTGCGACCACCAGTACGACGGCATCTACACCCTCATCATCGACGCGTCGGGCACCCGGATGGTCGAGGGGCGCTACGGTCCCCCGAATCCCCCGCCGACCGCCCCCTGCGCGACGATGCAGGTCCGCCCCTGACATTGCCTTGCGAGCGTTGCGCCACGTCCCGCGGGGCGGCAGATTTCCACCCGGTCGCGCCAACTATTGAGCGCGGCCCCTGTCCCAGCTGGTCTGGTCCTCGGAGACCCGGTTTGATGGCTCGCTTCGCCACGCCTGTCGCGTTCCTCGTCACCGCTGCCCTCATCGCCGCCGCGCCGACCCCGGCCGTGGCGCAGCGGACGGCCCTCGCTGGTGAGAAGGCGCGCGTCGCCGAGTCGGTGAAGCGGGACCTCACGCGGCTCGCGGGGCTGCAGCGCACCTATCGCGGCCGGACCCGCACCTTCGCCGCGGACCCGAAGGACCTGAACTTCACGCCGCAGTCGGGCGCCGAGGTGACGATCGCGTTCGCCTCGGCCAATGCGTGGGCGGCGAATGCGTCGCATGATGCGCTCGCGCCGGTGAAGTGCTTCGTGATCGTCTCCGCGAGCGACGCGCCGGACGCGCCGACCTCGCAGCCGTTCTGCACGGACGCCGAGCCGGGTACCGCCGCTGCGCGAGTCGCGCAGGCGAACGCCGCCGGCGACCCGGCGCCGACCAAGACCCCGGCCACCGAGCCCGCGCCGACGAAGGCGCCGTCCGTGGCGCCGAGCCGTGCGGCGACGCCACCGGCCGCGACCCCGGCCACCTCGCCGGCGAC
>JAIBBJ010000018.1 GCA_019694735.1 Gemmatimonadaceae bacterium
GTCATCGTGAGCCCGATGTTGGAATGGAGGTGCAGCGAGAGGCGGTAGAGGTGCCCGCCCACGTCGCCGGGACGGGCGCACTCGTTCTGGCCGAGGGTATCGGTGGCGGTGGAGCCGACGCCGTAGGAGACGAGGCCGCGGCAGGTACCGGGCAGCGAGGATTCGGTGTCGCCGCACGCGGCGAGGGCGAGCAGGGCGGCGGGCAGAAGGAGGCGCATCGGTCCGGTCGGGCGTCAGGTCGGGCGTCAGGGCGGGCGTCAGGGCGGGCGTTCGGGCGCCGACAGCGGCGCCTGAAGGAGGACCGCGGGGGCGCGGGGAAGGTCACGGGCCGGCGCGTCACGACGTGACGGTCGGGCGGAGGCGCACGAGCGGGCGGGCCCGTGGTCCCGCGCGCTGGCCCGGCGTCCGTGCGCCAACGATCTTGGGGGATGCCCTTCGACCTCGCCGCCGCCTTCCTCGAGCGCTCGCGCTACTACCTCGGGCTCGAGTATCCCGGGAAGATCCGCCTCGCGCTCACCGCGATGCCCGAGTCCGCGCTCTGGACGCGCGCCAACGACGCATCGACCAGTGCGGGGAACCTGGTGCTGCACCTGGCCGGCAACGTGCGGCAGTGGATCGTGAGCGGCGTGGGCGGCGCGCCCGACGTGCGCGCGCGCGACGCCGAGTTCGCGGCGCGCGACGGGTTGGGGCGCGAGGCGCTGCTCGCGCTGCTCGAGGGGACCTGCCGCGAGGCGGTGGAGGTGTTCGGGCGGCTCACGGCCGCCGACCTCGGCGCGTCGCGCCGGATCCAAGGGCGCGACACGACGGTCATGGCGGCGATCTACCACGTGGTGGAGCACTTCTCCACCCACACCGGGCAGCTCATCCTGCTCGCGAAGGCGGCGGCGCCGCCGGGCTCGATCCGCTTCTATGACGACTCGGGCGGGCTCGCGCGGCCGCTCTTCCTGCCGCCGGGGATGACCGACGCGCCCTGAGCGACGCTTCGCGACGCGGCGCGGCGCACGCGCCGCGCTCAGCGCAGCGGGGTCGCGTGTCGGCGGATGTAGGTCTCGGCGTCGAACTTCTCGCGCGCGCGCTGCAGCGACTGCGGGCGGATGAGCCCCCACACCGGCTTGTCGAACCAGGGCCGGTCGAACTTCCCGAAGCACCACTGGATGCCGCCGTAGCTCGACGGGTCGCGGCCGTCGAGCGCCCACTTGTTGTTCAGGTGGATCAGGTGCTCCAGCGCGTGCTTGTAGCGCGCGGTCCAGAGCAGCGTGGACTTCCCCCAGAGCATCCGCACCACGTTGTGCATGTGCCCGGTGGTGACCATCTCGCGCTGGGCGGCGTTCCAGAGCGCGTCGTGCGTCTCGGCGTACTCCAGCTGCTCGCGCGTGTAGATCGCCTCGCGCGGGTCGTCCTTGTGCGCCGCCATCGTCCGGTGCACCCACTCGGGGAGCCCCTTCAGCTTCCCGTGCTCGGGGTTGCGGAGGCAGAAGTTGAAGGCGAGCTCGCGCCAGGTGACGAGCTCGTCCTGGAACTTCGCCGCGCTCTCCGTGTGCCCCGCGTCGCGCACGGTGCGGAGCACCTCGGCGGCGCTGATCTGCCCGAAGTGCAGCCAGGGCGAGAGCCGCGACGAGCCGTCCACGTCGGCGGGCTCGTTGCGGCGCTCGGCGTAGTCGGCGAGCGCGGTGCGGCAGAAATGGGCGAGCCGCGCGCGCGCGCCGTCGAGCCCGCTCGCGAACGGCACCGGCCACACCGTGTGGTCGATCTCGCAGCGCGCCACCTCGGCCGCGACGTCCACGCGCGCGAGGTCGAGCCGGTCCACGTCGAGCGACCGCCATACCGCGTCGGGGAGCGCGCGCGCGGCGGGCCGCTCCTCCACCGGCTCCAGCGCGAGCTCGAGGAGCTTGGCGATCTTGGGGCGGATGGTGCGCGCGGCGAACTCCTCCTTCACGAACGCGCCGCACGGCACGATCCCGTGCGACTCGACGAGGTCCACGCGGCAGGGCGCCCGTTCCACGAACCGCGCCGTCCGCTCGGCGATGCCGGCGGTGGGGAAGCGGTCGGTGACGACGAGCGCGGCGCGGGCGGCGAGGCGGTCCACGGCGCGGCGGTCGTCATCGCGGCGGCGGCGGAGCACGAACTGGTACGAGAAGCCGAGCCGCGCGGCGCGGCGGTGCAGGGCCACCGCGTTCTCAAGGATGACCGTATGGATGCGGTCGCTGGCGTGCTCGTAGGTGGGGTCGAGCCCCTGGTGCACCAGGAGGGGCTTCCCGAGCCGGTCGGCGTGCAGGATCGCCTGCCGGAGCGCCCAGTTCTCCTCGAACCGGTGGGTGGACTGCATCCAATAGAGGACGTAGTCGCCCTCGGGCTGGGTGCGGACCTGGTTCGCGGTGACGGCCCGGAGGGCCAACTGGTCGCGGACGAAGTCGCTCTCGAGGGGGTGGAGTCTGGTGCGCATCTGCCGATACTGCTTAAGGATGGGGGCTGGCGCCCGGTTCCCGCGCCCGCTAGGATTCACCCATCGGCGGCCCCGCCCAGCCACATCAGGCGGGGCCGTATGCGTGACCGGAACCTTTCCCGGTCGTCTGGGGTAGGTAGGCCAGACGGACCATCGGAAGTCCGGCGCGATCCGGGGCTGTAGCTCAGCTGGGAGAGCGCTGCAATCGCACTGCAGAGGTCAGGGGTTCGATCCCCCTCAGCTCCATACGAAGTTTGCTGGTTCGCAAGGCAGCCCGCCGCCGTTCGGTAGGACGGAGAGTTCCAATGACGGCGCGCGCGGCACTTGCGAGTCCAGCCCGGGAGGCGCCGGGGCCCTGTGGCCGCCGGCGTTTTTTGTCGCCTCCCGCCTCACCAGCCCGAGCGCTGCCGCAGCCCCGTCACATGCGCCACGTGGTGGCGCGAGTGCCAGTCGTAGAGGGCCACCCAGACGTCGATCGTCTGCGGGCCGCTGGCCGGGTGCAGGAACGGGCGTGCGAACTGCTCCGGGGTGAGTGCGCGCAGCAGCGCGTCGAGCCGCGCGTGCACGCCGTCGAGGATCCCGAGCGAGAGCTCGACCGGCAGCGTCGAGTCGCGCAGCGCCGCCCACGCCTTCTCGTCGTACGGCTTGATGACGGGATTGTCCTCGGTGAGCGCGAGCTTAACGCGCGTGTAGCCGTTCAGGTGCGAGTCGGCGACGTGGTGCACGAGCTGGCGCACGGTCCAGCCATCCGGGCGGTAGGGCGTGTCGAGCTGCGCCTCGGTGAGCCCGCGGACCGCGCCGCGGAGGTTCGCGGGGAGCGCGGCGAGGTTGGCGATGCTGTGGGCGCGTTGCTCGGCCGTGCGCGGCGCCGCCGGCCGCTCGAACTTGCCGATGGGGTAGGAGAGATCGGTCGTCATGGGCGGAAACTATCCGGCTCCCGGCCCCGAGGGTGCAAGTCACTGGCGGGCAGGGGGATAGCCGGGGGTCCGCCACGGCCGGCCGGGGTTGCCCGTCCGGGCCGGGTCGCCTAATTTCCGTGGCTCGCGCGGCCTGCCGCGTGAACTGCCTGCAGTGCCCCTTAGCTCAACTGGCAGAGCGTCTGACTCTGGATCAGAAGGTTCCTGGTTCGATCCCAGGAGGGGCAACTCCGACGCCCCGGCCGTCCGTGACGGCCGGGGCGTCGTGCGTCCGGGGCGACCCGCAGTCGCCGATCGGCGTAGCACCGGTCCCATCCACCGCGACGCGTTCTTGCGGCCCATCCGCGCGGCCGGCTAACGTAGCCCCCTCCTGCCGAATCCCGCTGCCGAGGTGAGCACGGTGGACAGTCGAGTCTCCGGCGCGATCGCTCTGATGTCCTTCATCGCCCAGGTGGTCGCGGCCCTCGAGAAGGGGTGGCGATCGCCGGAGTCCCTCGTGTTCCTCTTCGCCGGCACCGTCTTCGCCGTGCTCTGGCTCTCCCGCTTCCTCTTCGCGGACTACCTGCTGTTGAGCCATCGTACGATCATCGACTTCGATGCGGCGGGCGGGGCACGCATCGAGCGGGTGGTGGAGATCCTGCCCCTGCGGACCGGGATGAAGGGCTACGAGGAGAAGCTCTCGCAGGACGGCCCGACCGTCATCGAGGAGGTCCTGCTCAACGGCGTCCCCTGCCCGGCCCTCCTGACGAACCAGACGCGGTCGGACGTGAAGGTCTGGCAGCACTTCCGCGCGCCCTTGCCGATCCTGCGCAAGGCGACGCGGATCGTGCGCAGCCATGCCGTCCAGAGCTACTGCGCGGCGAACGAGTGGCACGAGGTCCACTATCCTGCCGTCAGCTTCCTCGCGAACGTCGAACTGCGCTTCGAGGCGTCCCGCGCGCCGGATCGTGTGCTGCTCAGCCGGTCGCGCGGGCACGCGACCATCGACGCCGGCGAGCTCCCGCTCACGCGGGCGTCGGACGGCCGGTTGATCGCCTCCTGGACGAGGAAGCTCCCCGCTACCATGGACGAGTTCCGGTTCGAGTGGACCTGGCTGCCGGTGCTCACGGGCCAGAACGCCCTGCAGTTCAGTGTCGCCCTCGGCCCGAAGGTGCCGAACGGGAGGCCCCATGGAACACCGTAACGGCGATCCGGGTAGGGTCGTCCTGTGGGGTGTATCGTCCCGCCGGCCAGGTGGTGACCCGGATCGCAGGGTCAAGTCTTGCACGGGTCGGCCCGAAGCTCTAGCGTCAAGAAGGACGAACCGGAGAGGGAGACCAGCATGAGACAGTCGGGCGGCGGCGGCGGCGGCTTCTAGCGCCGCGTCCTGATCCCAGGATGTGTGTCACACCAGTCGGGCTCGCCACCGAGTGATCGGGGTGAGCCCGATTCGCGTCAGCCAGCCCGGGCAGCGAGTGGTCACCGGCGGCGAACGGCTCATCCCGTCAGGGCCGTGGCCGGACACGGCCCCGGAGCGCGAGGGGCGGCTGCCGGGGAATCGTTCCATACTTCCCCGATCCCTCCCCGAGCCGCCGCGATGCTCCAGCGCATCCTCCTCGTCGACGACGAACCCCTCGCGCGCGAGCGCCTCGCCGCCCTCGTCCGCGCGCACGCCCCCGACGCCGCCATCAAGGAGGCGGGCGACGGCGAGGCGGCGGTGGAGGCCATCCTCGGCTGGGCCCCCGACCTCGTGCTGCTCGACATCCAGATGCCCGGCGCGAGCGGCGTCGAGGTCGTCGAGCGCG
>JAIBBJ010000174.1 GCA_019694735.1 Gemmatimonadaceae bacterium
GGTGCGCACGTCCGCGTAGGCGCCGCCCTGCGCCAGGCGCTTCGCGACCGACGGGGCCTGGCCGAGCCCGACCTCGAACGCGAGCCAGCCGCCGCGGCGCAGCAGCCGCGGCGCCTCCGCGACGAGCCGCTGGAGGATCCGCACGCCGAGCGGACCGCCGTCGAACGCGAGGCGCGGCTCGTGCTCGGCGATCTCGGACGCCATCTGCGTGGTGCGCGCGGTGGAGATGTACGGCGGGTTGCACGTCACGAGGTCCACGCGCCCGAGGAACTCGGGCGTCTCGAACGGCGCGAGCAGGTCGCCGCAGCGCAGCTGCACGCGCCCGGCGAGCCCGAGGTGCGCGATGTTGCGCTCGGCCAGCGCGACGGCATCGGCCGAGAGGTCCGAGGCGAACACGCGCGCCGAGGGGACCGCGTGCGCGACCGCCGCTGCCACGTTGGCCGAGCCGGTGCACGAATCGACGACGACCGGTGCGGCGACCTCGGCCGCGAGCGCGCGGGCGACGTCGATCGCGGCGTGGGCGACGATCTCGGTCTCGGCCCGCGGGATGAGCGCGCCGGGCCCGGCGAGCATCTCGAGTCCCATGAACCGCTGGCGCTCGGTGAGATGCGCGAGTGGCGTGCCGCCGAGGCGGCGCGCCACGAACCTGGCGAGGCGCGCACGCTGCGCCTCGTCGAGCACGGGGAGCGCGGTGGTGAGCGCGCCGGCGGGCGAGACCGCCGTGCCCGCCGCGAGGAGCCAGAGCGCGCGCAGCGCCGAGACGGTCGTCTCCTCCGGCTTGTCGGGGAGTGTCCGCAACCCCGACTCCAGCTCGGCGAGCGTGCGTTCCGCGAGCGCGCGGTCGTCGGGGCCGAATCGCGCCGCCTCCGCCGCCGTCAGGGGACCGGCGGAGGGCGCGGTCACGGATGGATCTCCCCGACGGGTTCGAGCAGCTGCGGCCGCGCGTGCAGGTACCACGTCGTGCGCCGCTTGGCGTCGATGTCGGCGTAGATGAACCGCGCCTGGTCCTCGGTGAGGCCGAGGCCGGCGGCGACGTCGCCGACCGGAACGCCGTGGTTGTGCGCCCAGAGCGCCAGGTCCATCTGGTGGTACGGCAGGGCGAAGTAGAACTCGTCCTGGCCCTGCGCGAGGCTGAAGGTGTCGGTCGTCGGCGCCGCGTTGCAGACCTCGTCGGGGAGGCCGAGATGGCGCGCCATCGCGTAGACCTGCGTCTTGTAGAGGTGCGCGATCGGCTTGATGTCGGCGGATCCGTCGCCGTTCTTCACGAAGAAGCCCTGGTCGTACTCGAGGCGGTTCGGCGTGCCGATGACGGCGTAGTTCAGCCGATCCGCGTGGTAGTACTCGACCGTCTTGCGGATGCGCTGCTTGTAGTTCGTCGCCGCGACGACCTGCAGGTACTCCTTGAGGGCGAGGCGCTTCTCCTCGGTCGCGCCGTCGGGCGACTGCACCACGATCTTGAAGAAGTTGATGCCGCCCTGGGCGCCGCCGGCGATCGCGAGCTTGCACTTCCAGCCCTCGCCGTAGGCGGGGAAGACCCGGCGGATCGCCTCGTCGCGCTCGCGGTAGCAGCCGATGGCGGCGAGCGCCGGCGCGATGTCGAACGTCTCGTAGGTCACCCCGAGGTGGTCGCCGACGAGGGCGCCGCGGTCGGCGCTCTTGTGGCTCGAGTCGCGCTCCGGCAGCAGGATGCCGTACACCTTGCCGGCGCCGAACGCCCGGACGGCGAGCGCCGCGCACACCGAGGAGTCGATGCCGCCGGACATCGCGATGATGACGCCGCGCCGCTTCAGCCGGTTGGCGACGGTGTCGACCATCCACCCGCAGATGCGGTCGACCTCGGCCGCGAGGTCGAGGTCGAGCACATGGGGCCCGAGCGCGCGCCCGGTCACGCGAGCTTCCGCGCGAGGTAGCCCTGCAGCGCGTCGAGGCTGTCGAGGTTCTCGGGCACCATCTCGTCGTCCTGCACGGTCACGCCCCAGGTCTCCTCGAGGAACATCACGAGCTCGAGGAAGCCGGTGGAGTCGATGATCCGGCGGGCCATGAACGAGTCGGCGTCGCCGAACGTGGTGCCGGTGGCGCCCATCAGGAAGTTGTCCTGGATGAACGAGCGGAGGGGCGTCTTGAAGTCTTGCATGGGTGGGTCCTCGGGTGGGTCGGGCGCGGCGCTCAGGCGAGGCCGGTCTTCTTGATCTTGCCGGTGCCCGTCTTCGGCAGCTCGGCGACGAACTCGACGTACTTCGGGGCCATGAAGCTCTCGAGCCGCGAGAGGCAGTGGCGGATCACGTCCCGCTCGGTGAACTGCGCGTCCGGCAGCTTCACGACGAATGCCTTGATCGCCTGCCCGAGCACGTCGTCGGGCACCCCGATCACGGCCACCTCGTAGACGCCCGGGAGCGAGTGGATCGCGTTCTCCACCTCGCGCGGGCTCACCTTCTCGCCGCGGCTCTTGATGATGTCGTCCTTGCGGGCCACGAAGTAGAGCCAGCCCTCGTCGTCCGTCCGGAAGAGGTCGCCGGAATAGAGCACCATCTCGCCGGGGATCGGGCCGGGACGGAGCCGCTTCGCGGTCTCCTCCGGCTTCTCCCAGTAGCCGCGCATCACGTTCGAGCCGCGGATGACCAGCTCGCCGGTCGCGCCGTTCGGCAGCCGGTTCCCCGCCTCGTCCACCAGCCACACCTCCTCGTTCGGCATCCCGCGGCCGACCGAGGTCGGCCGGCGGTCGAGCTGGTCGGGCGGCAGGTAGGTCACGCGCTTGCACTCGGTGAGGCCGTACATCGAGAACAGCGTCGCCTGCGGGAAGATCGCGCGCAGCCGCGCGATGTGCTCCTCCGAGAGCGCGGCCGCCGTGTTCGTCATCATCCGCAGCCGCGCGAGGTCGAACTTGTCGAGGGACTTGAGCGCCATCAGCATCGAGAACATCGTCGGCACGCCGGGGAACACCGTCACCCGCTCGGCGGCCATGACCTCGAGCTCCTTCACCGGGAAGGAGAAGTTGGGCCGCAGGACCACCGACGCGCCCACGCGGAACGCCATCAGGACCTGGTAGAGCCCGTAGTCGAACGAGAGCGGCAGCGCGCAGAAGATGATGTCGTCGCGGCGGTAGCCGAGGTACGTGCTCACCGAGCGGCAGGCGCTCACCATGTTGAGATGCGAGAGCATCACGCCCTTCGGGAATCCGGTCGACCCCGAGGTGTAGATGATCGCCGCCAGGTCCTGGTCGATCAGGAACGCCGGGGCCGGCGTCGCGAGGTCGGCGTCGGGCCACGCGACGACCGGCACCGTGAGGCCGGCGGGCGCCGCCGCCGCGCCGGCGACGACCACCGCCCGCACGCTCGGGCTCTGGGCGACCGCCGGCCCCCACACCGGCGCGAGCGTGTCCTCGGTCAGCAGCGCGCTCGCGCGCGCGTCGTTCAGCATGTACGCGAGCTTGTCATCCTTCGTGCCGGGATTGATCGGCATGAACACCGCGCCGAGGCGCAGGATGCCGAGGTAGCCCGCCACGAACTCGGCGCGATTCTCGAGGAACAGGGCCACGCGGTCGCCGCGCCCCACGCCGTGCCGTGCGAGCAGCGCGGTGACGCGCGTCGCGCGCCGCGCGACCTCGGCGTAGCTGATGCGCTCCGTCCCCTGCACGAGGGCGGTCGCATCGGGGGTCTCGGTGGCCCAGCGCTCGAAATCGTGGTGCAGCAGCATCGTCGTCCTCGTTCAGGTCGTGTTCAGCGCGCCGCGAACGTCGCCGGGCGCACGAAACGGTCGTGCAGCAGCATCGTCGACAGCACGCCGACGAACGCCATGTTGTCGCCGAAGCCGATGATCCGACCGGCGCGGCCCTTCTCCAGGAGCTTGCCCACCGCCACCGGGTCGAAGAGCCCCGCGTCCGCGACCCGCGCCGGGCTCAGCAGCTCGGCGACGTAGTCCACCGGCCGCCCGTCGACGAAGAAGCTCGCCGAATCGGGGGCGCGGTAGGGCTGCTTGGTCCGCGTGCGGATGCTCGCCGGCAGCTCCTGCGTGAAGGCCTTCTTGAGCAGGAACTTCTCGGCCAGCCCCTTCACCTTGAAGGCAGGCGGCAGGCCGTTCGCGAACTCGATCAGGCGGTGGTCGAGGAACGGGAACCGCCCCTCGATGGAGTTCGCCATCGCCACCCGGTCGCCCTGAGAGCAGAGCAGGTACCCGCTCATCAGCGTGTGCGCCTCGACGTACTGGTCGCGGCCCATCGGGATCCAGCGGTCGATGTCCGCCGGCAGCGTCGCGCGCAGCGATGCCCGCGGGTCCCAGGCCGCGACCCGCGCCTTCACGTCGGCGGCGAGGAACTGCTGCACGCGTTGCGTCGTGCTCATCCGCGGGATGTGGGCGAACCACGGCGCGTCGCGCTGGTCGAGTCCCTCGGAGAAGAAGGCCTGCGTGAACGCCCGCCCCTGGGCCGGCGAGTTCCGCAGGTACGGGTACAGCCGCTGCAGCACGTTCGCGCGGTACTTGGAGTCGGGGACCTGCGCCATCCAGCGGCGGATCTTCGCCTCGCGGAACAGGTCGTAGCCGCCGAACACCTCGTCGGCGCCCTCCCCGGTCAGCACCACCGTGTAGCCGCTCGCCCGCACGTGTCCCGACAGCAGCATCAGCGGCGTCGGCGCGGTGCGCACGATCGGCACCTCGGTGTGCCAGACCGTCCTCGGGAACGCCGCGGCGATGTCCTGCTTGCTGACGCGGATCGCCGTGTGCTGCGTGCCGAGGTGGTCCACCATCGCTTGCTGGTGCACGCTCTCGTCGAACTCGGCGTCCTCGAACGTGAGCGAGAACGTGCGCAGCGGCGTCTCGGTGTACCGCCTGATGATGGCGGTGATGATCGAGGAGTCGAGCCCGCCGCTCAGGTAGGCGCCCACGGGCACGTCGGCGCGCAGCTGCAGCCGCACCGCGTCGAGCAGCAGCGCGTGCAGCTCCTCCGCGCACGCGGCCTCGCTCCGGCCGGTCGGCACCGTCTCGGGGAACTGCCAGTCCCAATAGCGTGTCACCACCGGCGCCGGCGCGGCCGCGGTGAGGTCCAGCGTGAGCCGGTGCCCCGGCGGGAGCTGCCAGACCCCCTCGAAGGCGGTGCGCGGCGGCAGCGGGCTCCAGAACGTCAGGATCTCGCTCAGCGCCCGGACATCCAGCGCCCGCGGCACCTCGGGCAGCGAGAAGAGCGCCTTCACCTCGGACGCCACCGCGAAGCGACCGCGCGCCATCGTGTAGAAGACCGGCCGGATCCCGACACGGTCGCGCGCCACCACGAGCCGGCGGCGCCGCAGGTCGTGCAGCGCGATGCCGAACTGGCCGTTCAGGTGCTGGACGAAGTCGTCGCCGTACTGCTCGTACAGGTGCACGATGCACTCGGTGTCCGAGTGCGTGTAGAAGCGGTGCCCCTGCGCCTCGAGGTCGCGGCGCAGTTCGACGTAGTTGAAGATCTCGCCGTTGAAGACCACCCAGACGCTGCGGTCCTCGTTGTGGATCGGCTGCCAGCCGCCCTCGAGGTCGATGATCGACAGCCGCGCGTGGGCGAGGCCGACGGTGCCGTCGACCTGCGTGCTGAGGCCGTCCGGTCCGCGGTGCTCCACGGCCCGGATCATCGCCTGCAACTCGGCGTCAGTCGGAGGTGGCGAGGCGCCGAGCGCCGCCAGGGCGGCGAATCCGCACATTGATGGAAGATACTCGTTGAGGGAGGGTCACGGCATCCGCGGCGCATCGTCCGCGGCGCTCCAGTCGCGCGCATCGCCCAGGAGCCGGGCGAGGGCCGTTGCATCGCCCGTGGCGATCGCGTCGGCCGCCGTGGCGAGCCGTTCCGCCAGCGCCCGGACCGCGGGCGCGAGCGCCGCGGCGTTCGCGAGCGCGATCGGGGTCCAGACCTCCGGCGCGCTCCCTGCCAGCCGCGTCGCGTCGCGGCCGCCCGGGCCGAGTCGGTCGCGCCCGATCCCGGCGTCCGCGAGCGTGGCCGCGAGCGCCGACGACGCGAACTGCGGGAGGTGGCTCGTCCACGCGAGCAGCGCATCGTGCGCTGCCGCGTCCATCCGCGTGGGGCGCGCCCCCACCGCCTGCCACAGCGCCTCGACGCGGGCGACGGCGTCCGCGTCGGCTGCGGCGGGGCAGACGTACACGAGCGCGTCGCGGTAGAGGCCCGGGCGCGACGCCTCCCAGCCGTTCCGGTGGTCGCCGCACATCGGGTGCGCCCCGACGAAGCGTGGGCCGAGTCCGAGCCGAGATGCCTCGGCCACGACCGCGAGCTTCGTCGAGCCGACGTCGGTCACCGCGGTCCCTGCCCGCAGCCGCGGCGCGAGGGTCGCGAGCAACGGCGGGGCGGCGAGCACCGGAACCGCGAGCACCACCACGTCCGCCGCCTCGACGCCCGCGAGGTCGTCCGCCAGCGGTGCCGCGACGACACCCGCCGCCTGCGCCGCCGCCATGCGCGCCGCGACCCGGTCGTGCGCGAGCACGCGCAACCCGGCCGCGGCGGCGTCGCGCGCGAGCGCGCCGCCCATCAGCCCGAGGCCGATGATGGCGACCGTCTGCGTGGGGATCATCCCGCCTGCTCAGGCATCGGGAGCGCGCTCCTCCAACTGCGCCCGCCGCGACAGGCCGATGAGGTGCCAGAAGAGATAGCGGACCTCGTCGTCATCGAGGCCTGCCTCGCGCGCGAGCACGCCAGCGCGGCGCACGACCGCCGCCTCGCGCGGCGGGTCGAGGATCGGGAGGCCGGCGGCGCGCTTCACGGCGCCGACGCGGCGCGCCAGCCCCACCCGGCGCGCCACGAGCGCGACGAGGTCGCGGTCGAGCTGCTCGATCGCATCGCGGATGCGCGCCAGCTCGGCCAGCGCGTCGGGGTCGCTCATGCCGCCGCAGTCCCGGTCGGAGAGGTCGCCGCCCCGCCGAGCGGCCGCGCGACCGCGGTCGCGAAGGGCTGCAGCTGCTCCATCAGGCGGCCGAAGCCCTCGAGCGTCAGCGATTGGTCGCCGTCCGAGAGCGCCTCGGCCGGACACGGATGCACCTCGACGATGAGGCCGTCGGCGCCCGCCGCGATCGCCGCGAACGAGAGCGGTGCCACCAGATCCGCGCGGCCGCCCGCGTGACTGGGGTCCACGATCACGGGCAGGTGCGTCTCGCGCTTCAGCACCGGGATCGCCGCCACGTCCATCGTGTTCCGCGTCGCCGTCTCGTACGTGCGGATGCCGCGCTCGCACAGCACCACGTCGCGGTTGCCGCGGGCCATGATGTACTCCGCGGCCATCAGCAGCTCCTTGATCGTGGCCGAGAGACCCCGCTTCAGCAGCACCGGACGCTGGACGCTCCCCACCTCCGAGAGCAGCGCGAAGTTCTGCATGTTGCGGGCGCCGATCTGGAGCATGTCCGCGAAGCCGCTGACCTCCTCGACCTGGCGGGTGTCCATCACCTCGGTGACGATCGGCAGGCCGGTCTCGGCGCGCACCTGCGCGAGCATCTCGAGGCCGGCGACGCCGAGACCCTGGAACGCGTACGGCGACGAGCGCGGCTTGTACGCGCCGCCGCGGAGCAGGGCGGCGCCGCTCTGCTTCACCGACTGCGCGGTCGTGCGCAGCATGTCGCGGCCCTCGACGGAGCACGGCCCCGCGATGACCGCGAGCGCGGGCCCGCCGATGACCGCATTCCCGACACGCACCCGCGACGGCTCGGCCACGAACTCCCGGGCCGCCAGCTTGTACGGCTTCATGACCGGCGTGACCGACTCCACCCCCGGCAACGACAGCAGCGAGGCCTCCGCCAGCCGCGCCTCGTCGCCGATGCAGCCGATGATCGTCCGGTGCTCGCCGCGGGAGATGTGCGTGCGGAGCCCGAGCTGCTCGATGCGCTCCCGGATGCGGTCGATCTCGGCGTCGCTCACGCCGCGGCGGGTCACTACGATCATGCGGTGATACCTGAGGTGGGGGTGTAGGAAGGCGGCCCCCCGCTCGGGGAGCCGCCCCGGTCACGGCGCAGGCCCTGCGCCGGTCGTCGACCGGACTCAGGGCCGTGTGATCAGCGTCACCATCGCCGCGAGGTCGCGGTCGGTGACGTGGCCGTGCGTGGGGAGTGTCAGCAAGCCGCGGGCCACGGCCCGGGCCCGAGGCGTATCTGCCGTGTCCGCCGCGAGGTACGGCGCCAGACCCGGCACGTCCCGGAGGGCCAGTGGATAGGAGCCGGTGGCCCCGATCCCGCCATCCACCAGACGAGCGAGGGTGGCATCCCGTCGCACCCCGTCCGCGAACACGATCGCGAACCGCGGATGGACGTTGCGGGCGCTGGGGTCCCCCGGGATGAGGAGCCCCGGCGCCCCGGCCAGCCCGGCACGCAGCCGGGCCGCGTGCGCCACGCGGCTGCCGGTGATCGCGTCGATCCGGGCGAACTGCCGTCCGACGAGTGCCGCGAGGGACGGCGCGAACCGCGTGGTCGGGTATTCCAGCTCGAACGGCGTCTCGCCCAGGCGCAGCAGCCGGTTCGGGAGCCAGTACAGCCACGGCCGCAGCAGCACCGTGTACGCGAGGAGCTGCAGCGACTGCGCAGCGACCGTGCCGGCGCCGGGTGCCGGCATCGCGCGGAAGTGCCGGGCCAGCCGGTCGGCGAGCTCGTCATCGTCACAGGTCACCACGCCGCCCTGGAGCGCGGTGATGTTCTTCCCCTTGTCGAAGCTGAAGAGTCCGGCGTCACCGAAGGTGCCCGACCACCGGCCGCCGACCTGCCCGTCGAGGCACTGGGCGGCGTCGTCGACGAGCGCGACGTCGTGCTGCCGCGCCCACGTCTCGTGGGCCGGCAGGGCGGCGGGCAGGCCGTAGAGGCTCGTGGCGACGAGCGCCAGGGTGCGCGCCGGGTCCAGCGAATCCCGCGCCTCGGGGGCGATGTCCATCGCCGCCGGTGCCACGTCGAGGGGGCGCACGGTGAGGCCCGCGCGCACCGCGGAGGCGGCGACCGAGTAGCAGGTGTAGCCCGGCACGGCGACCTCCGACCGCCCCGGCGCGCGCTCGGCGAGCGCCCGCAGGAGGATCGTCATCCCGGCCCGGCCGGACGAGAGGAAGAAGACATGGCGCCGCCCGTACCGCGCGCGGAACGCCGCCTCGAGCCCGTCGAGTGCCGCGTGGCCGGTGCCGGCACCGCGCAGCCAGCCCAGCAGGTCGCTGCCGCGGAGCACCGTGCCCGCGGGCGCGACGAAGCGCGGCAACCTCACGGGATGAGGCGCGCGAGCCGCGGGCCCAGCACCGAGAGCACGGGCAACGGGAGCCGCCGCCACGTCCGGATGGCGAGCTGGTACTTCGGGTTCCGGGGGTTCAGCCCCGGCATCCCGGTCGCGCGCACGAGATGGTAGTTCCAGTAGAGCTGCTTGGGCTGCGCCAGCCACTTCTCCTTGAACGTCACCGCGCCGGAGTCCTTGGTCGACCGGCCGAGGTGGAAGGAGGTGAAGCCGCGCGTGCACGCGTCCCGCAGCATCTCCCAGTAGAGGACGTAGTTCGGGGACAGCTGGTGCGCGGCCGGGTCCGTCGCGGCCCACATCCCCTCGACGGTGTCCCGGTGGTGGCCGTTGAGCGCCGTCGCGACCGGCTGGCCTTCATGGTAGGCGACGAAGATGCGGATCCCGTCGCCGAACGCGGCGAGGATGTCGGCGAAGTACGCGCGCTCGTAGAGCGGCGTCCCGAGGTCCTTCCACGACTTCACCATCAGCCCGTAGAAGGGGTCCAGGAGCTCGGCGCCGCCCGCCCGGACCTCGAGGGCGTTCTTGAGGGCGCGCCGCAGGTTGTGGCGGTGCTTCTGCGTGAAGGCCTTCATGAGGGCCTCGGGATCGGCGACCAGCGGCACCGTCATGCTGACCTTGTCGGTGTTGGTCGGCATCCCGTCGAACGGCTTGGTCGCGCGCAGTTCGAGGTAATGGCAGCGCGAGGCCTCGGCGTGGGCCCGCGCGGCCGCCAGCAGCGCCGCCTCGGCCGCCTCATCGAGGGCGGCCGGGCCCCCGAAGTTGACGAACGGCATGGAGGAGATGACGTGCCCGAAGAGCGCGCTCCGCACGTGGACCAGCGGTAGCACGCCCACGACGGCGTCCCCGCGCTCCGCGAGCAGGAACTCCGTCCGGTGGCCGAGGCTGCGCGCATTGACGTCGCGCCACTCGAACCGCTGGTAGAAGTTCGCGGTGCCGCACAGATTGACGAACGCATTCCATCGCGTCGCGTCGGCATCGCTGGCGGTCCGGATGCGCACGGGACTTGCGGACAGGGACACGGACACGGGGGCGGAGGGGTGGGACGCGCGCGGGGTCACCGGGCGGTCCGCCCGGCCGACCCCGCCACGATGGAGCCGGGGACGGCGGCAAGATAGCGCCCACCGTCACGGCGTGAACGACGACGACTCGGAGAATGACGATCCAGATGGCGATCCTGTTCTGGGCGGGACTCGCGGGGGCGTGGTACGCCTATGCCGGCTACGCGCTGCTGCTGCTCGCGTGGCGCCGCGTCGCGCCGGCGCCCGTCCATCGTGCCGAGGCGCCACTGCCCACCCTCTCCATCGTCCTGCCCGTCTACAACGAGGTCGCGCAGATCGGCGAGCGCCTCGCGCGCTTCACCGCGCTGGACTATCCGCCGGACCGGCTCGAGGTGCTCATCGTCTCCGACGGATCGACCGACGGGTCGGACGAGGTCGTGCGCGACGCGGCCGCGCGGGACGCGCGCATCCGCCTGGTCCGCTGCGAGGAGCGTCGCGGCAAGGGGAACGCGCTGAACGTCGGCATCGCGCAGGTGCGGCACGAGATCGTCGTGTTCCTCGATGCCGGCATCGATCTTGAACCCGACGCCCTGCGCCAGCTCGTGCGCGCCTTCGCCGACCCGCGGGTCGCCTGCGTCTCCGGCGAGGACCGCATCCGGGGCCTCAGCGGCGAGGGCCTCTACGGCCGCTACGAGATGTTCCTGCGCCGGTGCGAATCCGATATCCACTCGCTCATCGGCGCGAGCGGCTCGTTCTACGCGATGCGCCGCTCCACGTGCCCGACCTTCCCCGAGGGGCTCGCGCCGGACTTCCTCTCGGTCCTCCACACCGTCCGGCAGGGGCTTCGTGCGGTGGACGAGCCGGCGGCGGTGGGGTGGATGGGGGCGGTGCGCGGGCATCGGGAGGAGTTCGGACGCAAGGTCCGTACCCTCATCCGCGGGATGACCGCCCTCTGGGCGTACCGCGAACTCCTGAATCCCGCCGTCGGCGGTGCGTTCAGCGTGTTCCTGTGGTCCCACAAGGTGATGCGCTGGCTCGTGCCCTGCTTCCTGCTGATGATGGCCGTCGGCAACGCGGCGCTGCTGGGCGAGCCGATGTACGCGCTGATCGCCGTGCCGCACGCGCTGTTCTACCTGCTCGGGGGCCTCGCCCTCGCCGGCGTGACGACGGATCCGTTCGGGCGCATCGCGGCGTACTTCATCAACGTGAACGCCGCGATCGCGGTCGCGTGGTGGCGCTTCCTGCGCGGCGTGCGTCAGGAGGTCTGGACGCCCTCGCGCCGCTGAGCGGCACGCGCGTCGTCCGCCAGGCGAGCGGCGAGACGTTCCGCCGCCCGGCGCAGCAGTGCACCGGCGGCCGCACCGGCGACGAGCGCCGCGTACTCGCGCCAGCGCGTCGCGTCGAGGTCGGTCGTGCGCGGCGCCCACCACGCGGCGATCAGCAGGGGCACGAGCGCGCCGGCGGTCGCGCGCGCGCTCCGCGCGTACCAGCCGACGAGGCCGGCGAGCGCGCCCAGCCAGAGCAGGTCCACCACCGCGCGCAGCGCGAAGAGGTGGTTCGGCGCCGTGTAGATGAGCGCCCAGCCGCGTCCGATGGTGTTCGACAGCAGCGCCGGCGGCCGGTCGCCGACCGTCACCGACTCGCCGCGCCCGACCACGCGCTGGAAGCGCAGGTCGAGCGTGTCGCCGGGCCGCGTGCCGGCGAGCGCGCCCTCGAGGCGGAACGGCGGGCGCGCGAGGTCGTGGTCATCCGCGCGGAAGCGTGGCTCGATCACCAGCGCGTCCCGGTGCGCGAGGAGCGAGAAGGCGAGCGTGCCCTCGTTGAGGACGCCCGTCACGACGCGGAACAGCGGCTCCGGGTCCTCCGCCGGCTCGCGCACGATGATCCGCACGCGCAGCACCCCGCCCGCGAGCACGGCGGCGCGGAACGGGTCGGGATCGGCCATCCGTCCCATGACGAGCGCGGCGCCGTCGAGATCGGACGCGATCACCTCGCCCCCCTCGCCGCCCGTCCGCCGCCACTCGGGGTTCCACTGCACCCAATAGTGCCCCGGCGGCGCCGAGGGCTCCAGCAGTTCCGCCGTCGCGAGGAGCACGACCGTGCTCAGCGCGGCCGCGGCCGCCCCGAGTCCCCGGCGCGCGTCGCCGCGCGGGAGCAGCCACGCCCCCGGTCGCCACGCGAGCAGGGCGCCCAGCGCGGCCCCCGCCGTGTTCGCCACGAGGTCGCCGACCGCCGTCTCGCGACCCTGGACCACGGTCAGTTGCAGCAGTTCGATCGCGAGCGACAGCAGGAATCCCCAGCGCACGACGCGCGCCGTGCGCCGCCAGCGCCGCTGCAGGAAGAAGCCGAACGGCACGAAGAGCGCCACGTTCAGTCCGGCGCTCGCCAGCCCGTTCGTCGCACACACCAGGCAGAGCGTGATGACGTGCACCCGCGACGGCGCGCCCGAGGGCAGCGTGGCCGCGGCGATCATCAGCAGTGACAGCGCGAGGCCGGCCAGTTCGAGGCGGGAGCGGAGCACGTGCGGGGGGCGGGCGTGGACGCATCCATCCGCGGACCCGGGCCCGCTACATTGCGACTGGACACGAGGGGATGGACGGACCCGAACGGTAGCGATGGATGACCGCTGACGACAAGCGACGTGCCCGACGCATCGTGCACCTCTGCACCCCGGCCCGCGTCGGCGGACTCGAGCGCGTCGTCCAGGCGCTCGGCCGCGAGCAGGCCGCACGCGGACACGATGTCACCGTGCTCGCCGTCGTCGGCGACCCTGCGGATGCCGAGGCGTTCTTCGCGCCCTTCGCCGGCAGCGCGGTGCGGACCGTCACCCTCCGACTCGGGGGGCGCGAGTACCGGCGCGAGCGCCGGCTCGTGCAGGCGCAGCTCGCCGAGCGGCGCGCGGAGGTGCTGCACACGCACGGCTACCGCGCCGACCTCCTGCATGGCGGGCCCACGCGCCGCGCGGGGATCGCCACCGTCAGCACCGTGCACGGCTCGAGCCGGATGGGCGGCCTGTCGCACCTCTTCGAGTGGCTGCAGTTGCGGGCGCTCCGGTCGTTCGACGCCGTCGTGGCGGTCTCCAGCCCGCTGGAGCGCACGCTCCGCGCGGTCGGCGTCCCCGCCGCGACCTTGCACCGCATCCCCAATGTCGTCCCCGCGACGGCGCACGCACTCGCGCGCGAGGCCGCGCGACGGGCGCTTGGGCTGCCGGAGGACCACACGACGGTCCTCGGGTGGGTCGGCCGCGTCGTGCCGGTCAAAGCGCTCGACGTCTTCCTGCGTGCCTTCGCGCAACTCCCCGCCGGCGCCGCGCTCGCCTCCATCATCGGTGACGGCCCCGACCGCGCGCCGATGCAGGCGCTCGCCGCCGAGCTCGGCCTCGGGGAACGCGTGCGGTTCCACGGTGAGCTCCCCGATTCGGCGTTGCTGCTCGCAGCCTTCGACGGCTTCGTGCTCAGCAGTCGCTCTGAAGGCACCCCGATCGTCGTCCTCGAGGCGATGCGAGCGGGGCTGCCGGTGGTGGCCACCGCGGTCGGAGGCGTTCCGGACGTCGTTCAGGACGGGGTGACCGGCTGGCTCGTGCCCTCCGAGGACCCGCCGGCGCTCGCCGCCGCCCTCGGGGCGCTGGTCGCCGACCCTGGCGCAGGGCGGACCCGTGGCGCCGCGGGCCTCGACCGTCTTCGCCGCGAGTTCGATCCGGGCGTCTGGGTGGACCGATACGACGCGGCATACGGTTCGGCGATCGGCCGCCGGAGCCGACACTGAGATAGGGAACCGACGAACGTAAGTGTCTGTGCACCAAAGCATCGGCGCGTCGCGTTGCCGCCACACCGGGACGGAATGCGACTTGCGTTGGCGACTGTTACCGGGACGCTTCGGTTCCAGTCCCCTCCGATGCGGGTGCACAGTGCAGGAGGACCAGTGCAGGTGAACTTCGTGCACGTCGCCGCGGTGGCGGCGATGGGCCTGACCATGGGGTGTGGAACGATGCCGTCGGCCTCCACGCCGATGACGGTGCCGGACCTGTCGCGCGTGTCGGCGGAGCAGTGGCAGCGCCTGGGGCAACGCCGCCTGCTGTTCGCGCACCAGTCGGTGGGCGGCAACGTGCTCGACGGCGTCGCCGCGCTGCTCAAGGACCATCCCGGGATCCCGGTCCGGGTCATCGAGATCGCATCGGCTGCGGAGGTCCGCGGTCCCGGCCTCTACCACAAGAAGGTCGGTACCAACGGCCAGCCCGACTCGAAGCTCGCCGAGTTCGACACGCTGACCCGCGATGCGTTCGCCTCCGCCGCGACCGGCGATGTGGCGATGCTGAAGTTCTGCTACGCGGACATGAAGCCGCACGTGGATCCCGACTCGCTCTTCGCCGCCTACCAGCGCGAGGTCGAGGCGGTGCGGCGCGCGCACCCCGGTCTCACCATCGTCCATGTGACGATGCCGCTCTGGGTGGACACCGGGATCATCGACCACGTGGGCACCATCATCCTCGGCAAGGCGACCCCGATCCGCGCCATCAACGCCGAACGCCACCGCTACAACCAGCTGGTCCGCGCTGCGTACCGGGGCCGCGAGCCGTTCTTCGACCTGGCGGCGTACGAGGCGACGCGGGCGGACGGCTCGGTCACGGATGTGCGCTACAAGGGCCAGGCGCTGCCCTCCCTCGCGAAGGAGTGGACGACGGACGGCGGGCACCTGAACGATGCGGCGAAGCGCCGGCTGGCCGAGGCCTTCCTCGTGACGCTCGCGCAACTGCCGTGACCCTCCGGTAAGGCCGATGCGCCGGGTCCTCTGCGCAGCCGTCACGTTCGTCCTCGTCCTCCCGGCGCGGCTGCTGCACCGGCGCGCCGTGCTGATGCGCTGGGCGCAGGAGGCCCTCGCCGGCGTCAAGGCGAAGGCGGCGGTGCTGTTCGCGGGGATCCTCGTGGCGGTGGTCGGCGCCGAGACGGTGCACCCGTACCTCATGGTCGCCGGCATCGCCTGGCTCACCTGGTTCGGGTTCGGGTTCGCCACCTCGATCCTCGAGCGGCCTCTCGGGCTGCGCCGGCTCGACGGCCGGCGGTTCCCCCTCGCCGACGTGCCGCCGGCCGCCGAGACGCTCCGACGCCTCGGCCTCGACCAGTCCACGGTCGACCGCCTCGTCGAGGCTGGCGGGCCGGGGCGGGAGACGCTCCTCGCCTCGTTCGACCAGGAGAACCGGCTGCTCAGCACCGTCGGGCCGATCCCCTATTTCGCCGAGTCGCTCGTCGATGAGGCCGGCTTCATCCGCCGCATCCGCCATCTCGTGGACCTCGTCGTCGTGGACGGCGTCGTGGCCGTGCGGAAGAGCTACGACAATCCCACGAGCCTGCAGAACGAGGCCATCGCGCTCGCCGCGCTCGCCGGCGTGTCCGGGGTGCCGCGCATCGTGCGTCTCGACCGCCGCCGCCGGGTCATGCACCAGTCGTTCCTGACCGGCGAGAACCTCGGTACGCTGCTCGCCGAGCACGGCGCGTCGGTGGACATCCAGCACGAGGCCGTCACCCGCCGCCCCGATCGCGGGACCTGGGGACCGGCGACGCCGCTGCCCGAGGCGCGCCAGCGCGCCGTCGCGGCGCTCCAGGCCGCCGTGCCGGCGGGGACCGTGGACGCGCTCGCGGCGCTCGTCGCGCGCATCCACCACGCCGGCGTCACCCTCGGCGACGTGAAGTACGGCAATGTCCTGCTGCACGACGGCGCCCCCGTGCTCTGCGACTTCGACTGGGCGCGCGTGCACGAGGGCGATGCGATCGAGTCCGTCGAGCGCCGGGACGACGAACGCGACCTGTTCAACTACCTGTTCGACAGCCACCTCCCCACGCTCGGCATCCTCCGGGCCGAGCTCGCGTCCCTCCGCGCCGGGCGGCCGGACCTGATGGAGGCCATGGTGGACATCGGGCGCGGGTGCCGCTTCGGCCGGCGCTGGACGCTGGAGGGCGGGACCGGCCGCTGGCTCAGCCTGCGCGGGACCTTGGTCGGCTGCCGCGGGCGCCGGGTCGTCGACCTCGGCACGCGCGATCCGATCCTCCTCCTCGAGGTCCTCCGCCACGGGGCGAGCAGCGTGGTGACGTACCAGCGCGACCCGGATCGCGCCCGCCTCGCCCGCACCTGCCATCGGCTCGCCGAGATCATGGACGACCGCGAGTACGCGCTCGAGATCGTTGACGGCGTGCCGCCGAGCACCGCGCTCCGCCCCAGCGGCGAGGTCGTCTTCCTCGCCGAGCCGGATGATGCGGTGGCCCGGGAGCTCCTCGAGCGTACGGGGCGCACGCCGCGCCGCGTCGCGGGCTGGTGCGGCACGGCTCCCATCCTGATCGTCGGTCCCGTCTGATGCTCCGGCTCGTCGAACGGATCCTCGCGGACCGGACCCCCGCCGCGGTCGTCCGGGCGCTGCGCGGAGGCGAGCGGCTCGTGCTGGCCTACCACAACGTCGTGCCGGATGACGGCGCGATGGTCGGGGAGCGCTCGTTGCACCTGCCGCTGGCCCGGTTCCGCGAACAGCTCGACGCGCTCCAGGACGCGTGCGAGGTGGGCGACCTCGCCGCCCTCCTCGCCAGTCCGGAGGCCACCGGCCGGCCACGCATCGCGATCACCTTCGACGACGCCTACCGAGGCTGCCTCGAGATCGCCCTGCCGGAGCTCGTGCGGCGCGGGCTGCCGGCGACCGTCTTCGTCTCACCCGGCCTCGTTGATGGGGAGGGATGCTGGTGGGACCGACTGGCCGACCCCGCCACCGGACTGCTCGACGCCGGGGTCCGTGCGCATGTGCTCGGTGCGCTGGCCGGCGACGGCGATGCGGCGCTCGCGTGGGCCCGCGCCCGGGGGCTCCGTGTGCGCGACTGTCCTCCCGTGGCGCGGATCGCCTCGCTCGGCGAGATCCAGTCGGCGGCGGCGCTGCCCGGCATCCGGATCGGCGCGCATTCCTGGACGCACCGGGCGCTCCCGCAGGTGCCCGACGCCGAGCGATCGCGCGAGCTCGAGGGGGCGCTCGCCTGGCTGCGCGAACGCATCCCGGGCACCATGGCATGGCTCGCCTTCCCGTACGGCCTCCACGACGCGGCGGTCGCGGACCGAGCGCTGTCCAGCGGATACGAGGCCGTCCTCCGTATCTTTGGCGGGTGGATGCGGCGCCGTGACGATGTGTCGCGGTCCATCCCGCGCCTGAACATCCCGGCCTCGGTCCGCACGGCCCGCTTCATGCTGTTGACCCGCGGGTTGTTCCCGCTCCAGTAGGCCCTCGAGGACCCTCCCCCTCCTTCACGGATGCATCGTAGATGACGCCCGTCCCGCGCTTCGGTGAGCAGCGCCTGGTCCGCCCCGAGATCGGCTCCGCCGCGCGCCTGCACTTCCAGCTCTTCGGCGTGGCGGATCCTGCGCATTACCTGCACAATCGGGTGTTGCGGCGGCTGCTGCTCCCGGCGCTAGCCGCCGCGCCGACGCGCATCCTCGACGCGGGCTGCGGCCGCGCTGACCACTCGATCTTCCTGGCGCGCTGCTTCCCGCAGGCGCAGGTCCTCGGCATCGACATCGACGCGCCGATGATCGCGCGCAACACGGACACCGCCAGGCGCCTCGGGCTCGGCAACGTGGAGTTTGCCGTCGGCGACCTCACGACCCTCGACGCGCCGGAGACCTACGACGTGATCGTCTCGATCGACGTGCTCGAGCACATCACCGAGCAGCAGAAGGCGCTCACGAACCTCGCGCGCGCGCTCAAGCCGGGCGGGACGAGCTTCTACCACATCCCGACCGTCCGCGAGCGGCCCGTGCCGTTCTCGCGCTTCCTGGGTGACTTCCACGCCTGGGGCGAGGAGGAACACGTCGCGGATGACCTCTCGGCGGACGAGTTCACCGCGCGCGTGGCGGCGAGCGGGCTCGAGGTGCTCAAGTCGGAGCGCACCTTCGGCTACTGGACGGGCGAGCTGGCGACCTCGCTCTTCGCGATGCCCTACAAGAACACGCCGCTCAACGTGGTCGCGCAGCTCGTCCTCGCGGTCCCCGGGCGCGCGCTCGCGATGGTGGACGAGCTCGGGTTCGACCGCACGCGCTACGCCGTCGGGGTGCTCGGCCGCAAGCGCTGACCCCCGGGGCCGCGCGGGTGGTGTCGCCCGCGCGGCCTCAGCCGCGCGGCACGCTCACGTGCACGCGCCCGACCTGCCAGTGCATCGACGTGGGGATGCGCCGCTCGCCACCGATGTACTCGCCGTTGTGCGTGCCCTCGAAGTACAGGTTCGTGACGGCGTGCGGGTTGTCGAGGTCCGTGAACCCGAAGCGCTGGACGTCATCCACCCAGATGCGAAGCACCCCATCGCGCGCGCCCTCGTGGCTGCGGCGGTAATGGAGTTCGACCTTGTGCCACGCCCCCAGCGGGATCGAGTAGGGCGGGGAGGCCCACGTCTCGTTGCCGGGCGCCGGCCCGAAGCCTGACATGTACACGTTGTAGTTCCGGCGCGGCCGGTCCGTCGGGATGTCCCGGAAGGCGAGGAAGAGCCGCGTCGGATCGGTGATCAGGAAGAACATCTTGTTGCCGCCCGGGTTGTCGCTGGCCCGGTAGTCGGGATCGAACCGCATCCAGTACCCGACGAACACCTCGTCGGCGCGGAGCGGGAAGAAGGTGCGTCCCGCGCCCGATCCCGCCGGCGACCCGGCGACGTACGTGGCCTGCAGCACCTGCGCCCCGCCCGAGGGTGGCGGGCTCGCGCTCCCGTCCACCACCTCCTGGTACGCCCCGGTCACAGGGTTCGGGCCCTCCCAGCGCCACCCGCCCCCCTCGTGCGCGGGCCAATCCCATGTGGAGACCGTCCGGAATCCCCCCGGCTCGTGCGGGAAGCCGGCCTGCGCCCCCGTGCGGGAGGTGTCGGCGCCGGCGCGCGCCTGCGCCGCATCGGGGATCGCCGCCTGGGCGGCCTCGCGTGGGTCCCCGCACGCGAGCGCCGCGGTCCCGAGCAGCACCTCGAGCAGCAGTGCGGCGAGCTCCCGGCGGAGCCGCCGCGCGCCCTGCCGGCGCGCCGCTCCCCTGCTCACCTGAGCCCGGCCATGACCGCGTTCAGCCGCTCGGCGTCGAGTTCCCAGTGGTACCGCTCGCGGATCGCCCGACGGCCCCGCTGGCCTCGCTCGTGCGTGTCCTGCGCGCGCCACAGGGTCTCGAGCGCGGTCGCGAGTGCCGCGGCGTCGCCGCTGCGGTAGGCGATGCCGGAGCCCTCCGCCTCCACGACGCGCTTCGTCGGGATCGCGTCGGACGTGACGACGCACAGCCCCGCCGCCATGTAGTCGAAGAGCTTGTTCGGGATCGTCGTGTTCCAGCTCTCGTTGGCGAGGTGCGGGATGAGGCCCGCATCCGACTCGGCCACCACCTGGAGCGCGTCCTGGTACTTCACGTAGCCCAGGAAGCGGACGACGTCCTCCCCGAGGCCGAGCCGTGCGCACTGGGCCGTGAAGTCCGCGCGCGCGCGGCCATCGCCGATCACCGTGAAGCGGATCGGCACCCCGCGCGCCCGGCAGGCGGCGACCGCATCGAACGCCGTCCCGACGCCCCGTGCATGCTCGAGCAGGCCGAGGTAGACGAGTCGCAGCGGGCCGGGCGTCGCCGCACGCGCGGGGGCCGCGCGCTCCGCGTGCGAGGCGAGCCGGTCGAGGCCCGGGGTGTTCCCGACGACGGTGATGCGGTCGGCCGCGACCCCGAGGTCGCGTACGAGGCGGTCGCGCGACTCCTCCACCACCACCACGGTGTGGTCCACGCGCGCGAGCGTCCACCGCTCGATCGCCTCGACCGCCTTCGGGTTCCGCACCAGCGCGTCACCGAACTTGGTCGAATTCGTGGTCCACAGGTCGCGGATCATCGCGGGATAGTTCTCCGCCATGTCCAGCACCACCGGGACCTTGAGCAGGTTCGCCGCGAAGATCGCGGTCGGCGCCAGCGGAAGGTCGCGCACGAGCACCGCTTCGCACCGCTCCGCCGCCCCGACGCGCAGCAACAGCCGGACCCACCGCGGGTTGAAGAACGCCGGGAACTGCGAGGCGGCGTCCAGCGCGCGGCCGAGACCGCGCCACGAGGGCATCCGGTGGACCGTGCACTCCGGCAGCCGCTCCACGGGGATCCGCGCATCGCGGTTGCGCGCGGCCATGTGCACGGCGTGGCCCGCACCGGTCAGCGCCTGACAGACCTTCTCCGCCCGGACGTCCCACGGATACTCCCCGTCCCACACTTTCAGGATGCGCATCCTCAAGGATACCCGTGCCACGGGGAGTCACGGAAGCAGTGGGGCAGGTCGTGACTTGCCCCCTCGGGCGGCGCGCAGTGAAGTTGAAGCATGCCCTCGTCCACCGCGCTGGGCCCCGCGCCTCGCGTCCGCCGATGACCGTCGGCACCGTCCTGCTCGGCCTTGCCGCGCTCGGGATCGTGGCCGAACTCGCCGCGCGCGCCCACCTCCGCTCCACCGCGTACTTCGTCTGGCCGCGCTTCTACCGGCGCGTCATCGAGCTCGACCGCGAGACCTTCCCGCAGATGCCGTCGACCTGCTGGTTCCACGGCAACGGGGACGGGGAGCGCGGAGGCGAGTGCCCGCGCGGCCCGGGCGTGCATCGGGTGCTGCTGCTCGGAGGGAGCACCGTCGAGTCGTCCATGAACGACCAGCCGCAGTCCTGGCCCGCGCAGGCCGAGGCGCTGCTCAATCGACCGGAAGCCCTCGCGGCGCTCGGCGCGGCGCGCGTCCACGTCGGGAACGTCGGGCGCTCCGGCATGGACGTCCCGGGGTGCGGGTTCGTGCTCGAGCGCACCCTCCCGCGCTATCCCGGCCTCGCCGCCGTCTGGATGATGATCGGCCCCGGGGACCTGATGCGCTGGCTGGAGGCGGGCGCCCCTGTCGATTCGGAGGTGCCCCCGCTCGACGTGCACCGCTGCTTCGGCGAGAACCCGGAGGTCGAGTTCGGGCTCCACCCCAAGCGTTGGGCCATCACGACGGTCCTCAAGCGGTTGCGCCTCACCGTGATCCGGCCGGTCGAGCGCCGCGACAAGGCGGGCCGCTGGATGCTCAAGGCCCGCCAGCTGCGGCGGAACGCGGAGCGGTTCATCACCGAGGTCCCCGATACCACGAAGTTCCTCGCCCGCTTCGAGCAGGACCTCGATGCGGCCGTGCGGCGCGCGTGCGCGGGCGCGCGCGAGGTCGTGCTCGTGCGCCAGCCCGTCTTCCGCAAGGACCGCTACACCCCGGAGGAGGAGGCGCTGCTCTGGAACGGCGGCATCGGCAACGCGTATCGCGGCGCCGAGGTGAAGGTCTTCTACTCGACGGAGGTCATCCTCGCGGTGCTCGACCGCATCGAGGAGATCGTGCGCCGGGTGGCGGATCGCCACGGGGCCCTGTTCGTCGAGACGCGTGGGCGCGTCACGCCCGGCACCGAGTCGTTCTACGATCACTTCCACCTGACCCCGCATGGGGCCGAGCAACTCGGCCGCTGCGTGGCGGAGGCGGTCGTCGCGGCGCGCCGCCGCTGACGCGCGGGGGGCGCCGGAGCGCCACTCTGGTGTGGCGCCGGAGCAGCAGCCACGCATCGCGCTGTGGCCCGCATCTCGCATGAGTCGTCGTCCTGACGCCCGCGCCGGGCATCCCTCCTCCCGTTCGCCGCTCCCCGCACCCGCGCCATGGCCACCGCTCCCGCCAGTCCCCAGACCATCGCCCTGATGCTCGAGTCCGACGAGCCCGGTGGCGCCGAGGTCTTCCTGCTCAATTGCGCGCTGGAGCTCCGCGCGCGCGGCCACGCCGTCGTCCCCGTGCTCCCGCTCGGCAAGACGGGATGGCTCGGCGCCCGATTCGCCGAGCATGGGTTCGAGGCCGAGACGTTCGAGATCCACTCCGTGTACGACCGCCGCTTCCTCGGAAAGCTCGAGGGCGACCTGCGCAGGCGCGGCACCACCGTCATCCACAGCCATGAGTTCGCGATGGCCGTCTACGGCACGGTCGTCGCCCGGCGGCTCGGGGTACGCCACGTGGTGACGCATCATGCGAACATGTGGATGACCGACAAGCTCCGCCGGCGCATCGCGCTCCGGTGGGCGATCCGCAACGCCGACGCGACGGTCGCGGTCTCCGAGGACTACCGGCAGCACCTGATCCGCACGCTCGGGCCGACGGCCGAGCGGGTGATCACCATCCTGAACGGCATTCCCGAGCGCATCGGGGATGCGGCGCCCGTGCGGCAGGAGTTCGCGATCGCCGACGACGCCGTTGTGGTCCTGGCGGCCGGGCAGCTCAGCGAACGGAAGGGTCATGCCGTCCTCATCCGGGCGGTCCAGCGCATCCGGGCCGAGGGCTGCACGCGGCCGCTGCGGGTGCTGATCGCCGGCGAGGGGCCGGACGAGGCGAAGCTCCGCGCACTGATCACCGAGTGCGGCGTCGCGGAGTCGGTGCAGCTGATCGGCACCCGGCTCGACATCCCCAACCTCCTCGCGGCCTCGCACATCCTCGCGATGCCGTCCATCTGGGAGGGCCTGCCGCTCGCCGTGCTCGAAGGGATGCTCGCGGGGTGCGCCGTGATCGGTTCGCGCATCTCGGGGATCCCGGAGGCCGTGCGCGACGGCGTGGACGGGCTGCTCACTCCGGCGGGCGACGTGCCGGCGCTCGCCGGCGCGCTGCGGCGGCTGCTCGAGGACCGACCGCTGCGGGAGCGCATGGGCGCGGCGGCCCGCGACCGGGCGCAGGCCGAGTTCCACATCGCCCGGATGATGGACAAGTACGAACGGCTCTACTTCGGCCGCTGACGCGGCGCGCCCAGCGCGAAGCGACGAAGGGGCGGCCTTCCCGCGAAGGCCGCCCCTTCCGTCCTGCCGTGGGTCGCGCTCAGCGCGCGCCGCGGCGGAAGATCATCGCCGGCGCGGTCAGGACCATGATCCGCAGGTCCTCCAGCACCGACTGGCGATCGATGTACTCGAGGTCGGCCTTCACCTTCTTGCGCACGTCGTCGAGGCAGGAGTCGTACGCGAGGGTGATCTGCGCGTTGCCGGTGATGCCAGGACGCACCCGCTGCCGCATCTGGTAGCTCGTCACCTGCTGACGGAGGTCCTGGAAGATCGCCGGCTGCTCGGGACGCGGTCCCACGACGTTCATGTGCCCCAGGAGCACGTTCCACAGCTGCGGCAGCTCGTCGAGGCGCGTCTTGCGCAGGAAGCCGCCGATCGGCGTGATGCGCGGATCGTTCTGGGCGGCCCACACCTGCTTCTCCGCCCCAGGGGCCTGCACACGCATCGTGCGGAACTTGTAGAGCGTGAACGGCTTGCCGCCGAGGTCGACCTTGCGGCGGCTGTTGCCGCCGTTGGAGGTGCGCCGATCCAGGCCGACGCGGACCTGCTTGTAGAAGACCGGGCCGGGCGAGGTGAGGCGCACCGCGACCGCGATGACCGCCATGATCGGCGCGGCCAGTACGAGCCCCGTCGCCGCCACGACCACGTTGAGGGCGCGCCGCGCCCCCTCACGATCGTGCGGATGCGTCTCCTCACCCTTTGCCGAGGTGAGCAGCGCTTCCGAGGAACCAAAGCTGAAGGTCGTCATGCCCCTTCGGTTTCGCACGACGCGTACCGCGCGATACCAACGAGGGCGCAATGGCGCAACCGAATGCAATAGAACGGCTTAGCCTCTCGCCTGTCCGGGGGAGCTCCGCTACACCAACGGATGGTTCGTGGCGCGGCCGCCACACCTGTAGGCGGTGGCGGCCCATACAGTAACAATATGCCTTCCCCGGCGCCACCCTTCGGGACGGTACGGGCGACGGGTCTGGTGTCGGAATTGCTTGTGAGTGCTAGACTTCGGCGGCCGTGGGTCGCCCGCCACACCACCTGCTTCAGCCTCCATGTGCGGAATCGTAGGGACCTTCGCCTCCTCCAGCTCCACCCCATCCGACCTCCAGGCGATAGCCGGCGGGATGGCGGACACGATCCCGCACCGAGGGCCGGACGACGCCGGCACCTGGGTGGACCCCACCTGCCGGGTCTCCTTCGGGTTCCGTCGGCTGGCGATCCTCGACCTCTCCGCGGCCGGCCACCAGCCGATGGCGTCGCCCGGCGGGCGGTTCACCATCGCCTTCAACGGCGAGATCTACAACCACCTGCAGCTGCGCGAGGAACTCGGGGCCGCCGAGCGCTGGCGGGGCCACTCCGACACGGAGACGCTCCTGCGCGGCTTCGAGCGCTGGGGCATCGAGGCCACGGTCCGCCGGACGACGGGGATGTTCGCGATCGCTGTCTGGGACCACGAGCGCGCGGAGTTGACGCTCGTCCGCGACCGGCTCGGGAAGAAGCCGCTCTACCTGCATCGCGCCCCCGGCCGCCTGTCGTGGGCCTCCGAGATGCGCGCCTTCCGCGCGGTCCCCGGCTTCCGCCCCGAGGTGGACCCGGCGGCACTCGCCGCCTACCTCCGCTATCTGTACGTGCCCGCGCCGTGGAGCATCCTGCGCGGCGTGCGGAAGCTGATGCCGGGGACGATGCTCACGCTGCGCGCTCCGGACGACGAGGGCGTGACCACGACCTACTGGTCGCCGCTCGCGGCGGCGGCGGCCGGCCGGGAGGGTCCGTTCCGCGGCGCCGAGACGGAGGCGGAGGACGCGGCCGACGCGGTGCTGCGCGAGGCCGTCTCGAGCCGGCTGCTGTCCGACGTGCCGGTGGGGGCGTTCCTCTCCGGTGGCATCGACTCCTCGCTCGTCGTCGCGATGATGGCGGAGACCGCACGCGAGACCGTCCGCACCTACGCGGTCTCGTTCCCCGAGCGCGACTTCGACGAGGGGGCGCACGCGGCGGCCATCGCCGCGCACCTCGGGACGCGGCACACCACGTTCCCGCTGGCGGCCTCCGATCTCGAGGGGGTCGTGCCCACGCTGGCCGAGCATTTCGATGAGCCGAACGCCGATCCATCGTGCGTGCCCACCTACCTCATCTCGAAGCTCGCACGGCGCGACGTGACCGTTGCGCTCACGGGGGACGGCGGCGACGAGGCGTTCGGCGGCTACAACCGCTACAGCCGGGGCGCGCCGCTCCTGCGGGCCGCGAGCCTCGTCCCGGTGGCCGCGCGGCGACAGCTGGTCGCGCTGGGCGAAGGCGCGCTGTCCCGGCGGCTCTCGCAGATCCTCGGCGGCGGCGGCCGCCAGCAGTCGGGCGCATCGCGCGACCGTCGCACCCGGCGCGTGCTCGCCGAGCCGTCCGTGCGCGCGATGTACGAGCAGATGGTCACCACCACGGGCACCGTCGCCGGCCTCGTGCGCGGTGCCGAGTCCCCGGCGCTCGATGGCCTCGCTGCGCTCGACGATCCACGCTTCGCGATCGCCGAGCGGATGATGCTGTTCGACCAGGGCACCTACCTGCCCGACGATCTCCTCGCGAAGGTGGATCGCGCGTCGATGGCGGTCTCCCTCGAGGCGCGGGCGCCGCTCCTCGACCACCGCGTCCTCGAGTTCGCGTGGCGGCTGCCGTTGCGGATGAAGCTCCGTGGCGGCAAGGGGAAGTGGATGCTGCGGCGGCTGCTCGCG
>JAIBBJ010000180.1 GCA_019694735.1 Gemmatimonadaceae bacterium
AGTTCCTGCCCCTCGGTCCGGGACGGCCAGCTGTTCGCCGAGAAGGTCACGAAGACCTCGTTCTCCTGCATCTCGACGAGGGCGTTGCCGCGCGTGTGCCGGATCAGGGCGAGGGCCTCGTCCCGCTCCATCGGCGTGGCCGCCAGCGACGACGCGACGGTCGCGGGCGCCGCCGCCACCTCCGGCGTCGACGGACCGCTGGTCGCGGCCCAGAGCGTGAGCGTGAGGACGATGCCGACGCTGCTCCAGCGCACGACCGGCGACTGCCGCATCACGAAGGCCCGCAGCGGCGCCATCGGGCCCCAATCGGCCGACTCCGTCGCGCCCACCGGTCGGGAGCCGGCCTGCGACCGCCGCCCGGCGAGCGCCTCCGCCGGATACGGGGTGAAGCAGTATGGGCAGACCCGGCGGTTGTTGCTTTCCTTGTTGCAGGCGGCACAGACCATGCCGTCAATATAGAATGGCGCGGGTCCCGGGACACAACGGCGGTCGCACGCTGTGACGGTGGCGTTGCGCCCCGAGCGGTCCTCAGGCGGCGCGGAAGGCGCGCTGCGCGTCGGCGATCCCGCCGCCGTCAATGACCTGCGTGTAGCCGGCGCTCGCGAGGATCGCGGCCGCCTGGGCGGAGCGCATCCCGCTCGCGCAGTAGACGAGGATGCGGTCCCCCGTCCCGACGGGCGCGCGCGCCGCCAGGCCGTGCGGCAGCGTATCGACGGGGACGTTCACCGCGCCGGGCAGGTGCCCGAGCCAGAACTCCATCCGGGTGCGGACATCGATGACGTGGTCGACGGGGTGGTCACGGAAGTGGGCGGCCATGGCGCGCAGGGCTGAAGTGGGTCGCTGAATCGCTATACAGTAATGTAGTGGACCGATCGCCGCCTGCCAAGCCCGGGATGCGGTGACCTCCCCCGGCGCGGGACGTCCCTGCATCGAGGGCCCGGCCGTCCGGCCGGGCTGTGTCCTCATCTCGGAGAATCCATGATCCGTCGTCTCGCCACCGCGCTCGGCCTCGCCGCGCTCCTCGCCGCCCCGGCCGCGGCCCAGGTCCCCGTCCTCGACATCCGCCTCGGCGCCCAGGCCGTGATGCCGCAGGGCGACCTGTCCGACCTCTACAAGGGCGGCTTCGGCGCCTACGGCCGCCTCGGGCTCCCGGTCGGCCCGATCAAGCTCATGGGCACCGCCACGTGGACCCGCCTCCCCGGCAAGACGGTCGACATCCTCGGTACGCCCGTCGGCATCGAGGATCAGGACGTGATCGGACTGACCGCTGGCCCGCACTTCTCCTTCCCGTTCGTGGACGCGGGCCTCGAGGTCGGCTACTTCAGCAACTTCGAGAAGGTCGGTTTCGTCCCGAGCGTGTCCGTCGGGCTGCTGAACTTCGACGTGATGGCGTCCTACACCATCGTGAACAGCGACCCCAAGGCCAATTGGCTCGGCCTCGGGGTCGGGTTCCGCTTCTAGTCCGCGGAGCCGCTCAGTCGGTCGCGGCCGGGAGCTGCGGCACGGACGTCTCGGACGCCTGCCGCAGCAGCCCGGTCCGCGTGTACTCCAGCAGCTTCTCGCGGGTGTCGATGATGTCGAGGTTCCGCATCGTGAGCTGACCGATGCGATCGAGCGGCGTGAAGAACGCCTCGCCCCGCTCCATGGTCAGGCGCTCGGGCTTGTACGTGAGGTTGGGGCTGGTCGTGTCGAGGAGCGAGTAGTCGTTCCCGCGCCGGAGCTCCACGGTCACCTCGCCCGTCACCGCGCGCGCGACCCACCGCTGCGCCGCCTCCCGCAGCATCAGCGCCTGGCTGTCGAGCCAGCGCCCCTGGTACAGCAGCCGCCCGAGCTTCCGGCCGTTGAGCCGGTACTGCTCGATGGTGTCCTCGTTGTGGATGCCGGTCACGAGGCGCTCGTAGCAGAGGAAGAGCAACGCCATCCCCGGCGCCTCGTAGATGCCGCGGCTCTTCGCCTCGATGATCCGGTTCTCGATCTGGTCGGTCATGCCGAGGCCGTGCCGCCCACCGATCGCGTTCGCCTCCAGGAAGAGGTCGAGCGCGGTGGCGAAGGTGCGCCCGTTGATCGCCACCGGGACGCCCTCCTCGAAGCGCACGCGCACGGTCTCGCGCGGCACCACGACCTCGTCCTTCCAGAACGCGACGCCCATGATGGGCTGCACGATGTGCATCCCCTTGTCGAGGAACTCGAGGTCCTTCGCCTCGTGCGTCGCCCCGAGCAGGTTCGAGTCGGTGGAGTACGCCTTCTCGACGCTCATCTTGTACTGGAAGCCATTGGCGATGAGGTACTCGCTCATCTCCTTCCGGCCGCCGAGCTCGTCGATGAACCGCTGGTCCAGCCACGGCTTGTAGACCTTGAGCGACGGGTTCGTCAGCAGGCCGTAGCGGTAGAACCGCTCGATGTCGTTCCCCTTGAACGTCGAACCGTCGCCCCAGATGTGGACGTCGTCCTCGCGCATCGCCGCGACGAGCATCGTGCCGGTGACGGCGCGGCCGAGGGGCGTCGTGTTGAAGTACGTCTGGCCGCCGGTCGAGATGTGGAACGCGCCGGCCTGGATCGCCGCGATCCCCTCGGCGACCAGCTGGTGCCGGCAGTCGATCAGCCGCGCCTGCTCGGCGCCGTAGGCCATCGCCTTCCGCGGGATCTCCTCGTAGTCGGACTCGTCGGGCTGGCCGAGATTGGCGGTGTAGGCGAACGGGATGGCGCCCTTGGCGCGCATCCAGTGGAGGGCGGCGCTCGTGTCGAGCCCACCGGAGAAGGCGATGCCGACCTTCTCGCCGGCGGGCAGGCGCTGCAGGATCGTGGCCACTTCTGGGTCTCCGACGCGGATGGGGTGCGCCGGGAAAGCTAAAGGGTCCCCCTGCCCCGGCCCACCGGCACGAGCGCCCGGCGCGGACGGGTCTCGGTCAGGGCGCGCTCAGGGCGTACTCACAGCGTACGCAGGGCGTACTCAGGGCGCGCTCGGGGCGCACCAGGGCGCATTCAGGGCGCCGACGCCGCGCGCACGGTGAGCGTGAGCGGTGCGCAGGCCTGCCCCGGCGTGCCCGCGGCGCTGAACTGCACGCAGCGCGACATCGGGATCCGGGCCGAGACGCGCACCGGAAGCACGCGCACGAGCGCTCCGTAGCTCGCGGTCACGGTGGTCGCGCCGTCTCCGGCCGCCGTCACGCGTCCGGTCGAGTCCACGCGCGCGACGGCCGTGTCCGCCGAGGTCCACTGCGGGCGGGCGAGCACGCCGGGCACGGCATTGCCGCGCGCATCGGCGAGCGTCGCCGTCGCGGTCCGCGTCACGAGTTCGCTCCAGAACAGCGAGTCGAACGCGGCGACGGTGAGCTGCACGGGGACCTGCTGCACCTGCACCGGGATGGTGTCGGCGAGCCGCACGAGCTCGGTGACGCCGTTCACGCGGCGACGCACCGGCTGGTCCAACGTGACGATGAGGTCCGCGGTGCCGTTGCCGACGGCGCGGAACACCCCGTTGCCGAGCGCCACGACGACGCCGGGCGCGCTGCTCGCGTAGCTGAACGCGAGACCGCTGACCGGGAGCCCCTTGGTGTCGAGGACGCGGACCGTGACCGTCAGGCTGTCTCCGAGGCTGGTGAGCGTCGTCGCGCCGCCGGTCGTGAGCACGACGCTGCCCGGCGTGACCTTCGCGGGGCCGGTCGGTCCGTCGGAGCAGGACGCGAGGAGCACGCCGGCGGCGAGCGCGAGGAGGAGGACGCGCGACGCGCGCACGGCACGAGGGGGCTTCACGAGGGGCATCACGGGGTGCCTCCCTGGGGCGGGATGCGGACGAGGAAGCGGAGGCGGAGCGTGGCGGTGGTGCCGCCATCCACGCGGCCGAGGATCCAGCGGTCGGTGGCGGAGTCGACGGTGCCGCGCGACGCCTCGGTGGCGAGGAGCGCGAGGCGCGGGTCCGCGGTGAGGCCGGGGACGACGACGTCGTCGGCCCACCCGCGGCCCGAGTTGATGACGGTGATCGTGACGGTGACGGTGTCGCCGAGCGCCAGCGTGGTGCGGTCGGCCGTCATGGTGATGCCGAGGTCCGGCAGCGGGCGCGCGGGGACCACCTCCGCGGTCTCCGCGGACGGGGCGCCGACGCCCGCCGCATTGACGGCGCGTACGCGGAACCGGTAGCCGGGACCGAGCGGCAGGTCGGCGAGGGTCGCGCTCCGCATGGGCGACGCGGCGCGCGGGTAGTCCGTCCAGGTCGCCCCGCCGGCCACCGCGTACTGGATCCGGTACTCGGTGATGGAAGCGTTGCCCGAGTCCGCCGGCGCGTCCCAGGTCAGGGACACGACGGTGTCTGCGACCGCGACCGCCAGCGCGAGCGGCGCGCTCGGCGGCACCACCGGGAGCCGTGCCTCGAGCGTGAACGCCTCGCCAGCGACGGCGCCGTTCGCGTCCGTGATGCGGACGCGGTAGGTCGTGGGCGGGAGGATGGCGGCGATCGCGCCGGTGATGCGGCCCGAGGTCGCGTCGAAGGCGAGCCCCGCCGGCAGCGTCGCCGCCTGATCGGACGCGTCCCGCAACGCGAACACGTAGGGCGCGGTGCCGCCGCCGGGACGCACGGGCACGAGCGTGTCCGCGACCCCGACCGTGAGCACGCGAGACGCGACGTCCAGCGTGGCCGTCAGCGCGGGATTGACGGTCAGCTCGAAGGAGGCCGATGCAGCCGAGCCGAGGGCGTCCGTCACCCGGACGGTGTAGCGACGAGCGGGCACGAGTGCCGCCGCGGGAAGGCCGGCCAGTTCGCCCGTCGCGGGGTCGAACGTGAGACCCGTCGGGAGCGTGGCGGAGGCCACGTCGAGCGAATCGCGGAGTGCGAAGGTACGCGGCCCGGTGCCGCCGGTGCCTTGCACCGGCCTCGTGGGGACCGCTGCGATGCCGAGGGTGAGCCGCGTGGACGCGATCGCCGTGCTCGCGGAGACGGCGCCATTGACCGTGAGGGTGAAGGCGGCGCTGGCCGTGTCCCCGTTCGCATCCGTCACACGGACGGTGTAGCCCGTCGCGGCCAGTGCGGCGGT
>JAIBBJ010000226.1 GCA_019694735.1 Gemmatimonadaceae bacterium
AGCACCTCCGTCTTCGGCGTCAGCTTCCGCCGCCCGACCTGTATCTCCGCCGCCCCGATCGTCCGTACCGTGATCACGCCGTCCCCACCAGATCGTCTCATGGCCGAGAGCCTCACGCCGGCCCGTCATCGGACCGTCACCGCGCGGGCGGCTATCGTAGCCCCCCCACGGCCGCCCGGCCAGCGGCCCCCGCCGGTGCCCCCACAACGGAAAGGGGCCGCGAACCCGTCGCGGCCCCTCTGCACCCCGCCCCACTCGGCCGGTCAGCCGTTCCGACCGCGTCCCCCGAGCGCGAGGACCTTCTCGATCCCCACCCCCTCGGCCTCCGCCTGGAAGTTCATCACCACGCGGTGCCGTAGCACGCTGAATGCCACCGCATCCACGTCCTCGAGGTCCGGCACGCTCCGGCCGTCCATCGCCGCGCGGCTCTTCGCCCCCAGCACCAGGTTCTGGCCCGCCCGCGGGCCCGCCCCGAAGCTCACGTACTTCTTCACCAGCGCCGTCGCGCTCGGGTCGTCCGGGCGGGTCGCCCGCGCCAGGCTGACGGCGTAGCTCACCAGCGACGGCGGCGCTGGCAGCCGCCGCACCAGCTGCTGCATCTCCCGGAGTTCGTCCGCGCTCAGCACCGGCCGCACCTGCCCGACCTTGGCGCCCGTCGTCGAGGAGACGATCTCCTCCTCCTCCTGCACCGTCGGGTACCCGATCCGCAGCTCGTACATGAACCGGTCCAGCTGCGCTTCCGGGAGGTGGTACGTCCCTTCCTGCTCGATCGGGTTCTGCGTCGCCAGCACGAAGAACGGGTTCGGCAGCGCATAGGTCTTGCCGCTCACCGTCACCGTCCGCTCCTGCATCGCCTGCAGCAGCGCCGCCTGCGTCTTCGGCGGCGCGCGGTTGATCTCGTCCGCCAGCACGATGTTCCCGAATACGGGGCCGCGCGCGAAGGTGAACGCCCGGCGCCCCGTCCCGTGGTCCTCCTCCAGCAGCTCCGTTCCCGTGATGTCGCTCGGCATCAGGTCAGGCGTGAACTGGATGCGCGAGAACTCCAGGTCCAGCGCCTCCGCGATCGTCTGGATCAGCAGGGTCTTCGCCAGCCCGGGCACTCCCACCAGCAGCACGTGGCCGCCGCCGAGGATCGCCGAGATCATGTTGTCCACGATCTGGGCCTGGCCCACGATGCGCTGCGCGATCTGCGCTGCGATCTCGCCGCGGGCCGCCTTCAGCCGGGCGAGCAGTTCGAGGTCACGCTGGTCGGTGCTGGACACGGGACTCCGGTGCGAGGGCCTGATGGTGCGCGCCGGAATCTACGCGGCACCCGCCGCGCCCGCTGGCCCCCCGGATGCACGAAGGGCGACGCTGTGCGCGCCGCCCCGCTCCCTGCCACGCCCTCCCATCGGCGCTGCGGCGCTAGCGCACCGCCGACACCACGAAGTCCACCGCGTGCCGCACCGGATAGTTCCGGCTCTCGAGCGTCGCCACCGCCGTGTATCGCCCCGGCGCCGGCGTGTCCCACGCATCCTCGAACTGCAACGCATCGCTCGTCCGCAGCGCCCGGCTCTGCACCACCTGCGTGAACATCCGCCCCTCGCTCCAGCGCCACACCTCGCGCCCGAGCGAATCGAGCACCACCACGTCGTGCGTGCGCCCGTCGGCGAACATCACCTCGACCTTCTTCTTCGAGGCGTTCGTCACCGCGAAGGCGAAGCGCACGTCGGTCCCCACCGACACGTCGAGCGCCGGCGCGAGCGGCGCCGAGTCCGTCGTGCGCACGGACGCGCGAGTCGGCTCGTCGCGCATCTCATTGCGCGCGCGCGGCCCGCATGCGAACGCGAGCACTGCGGATGCCATCAGGGTGGCGGGGACCTTGCTGATCATCGTGGGGAGGTCTCGCTCGGCGATTCGTCCAACGGATGTCGGCTTCATCCGTGTCGAGGAACGCGACACGAAGTTATCAACACCCTGACGATTCGTCAAATCGGAGGTAACGGCTAAGTGGCTCTGATTCGGCCACTTGCTCCCCACTCACGAATCTGTGCCGGCTGACAGTCTGTCTGTGGAATCCTATTTTCGGTTCGTGTTCGGTTTTATGACACCCCGGCGCGCTGTCCACGCCGTGCGAGGGAGGGGGGCAGCGCACGGCCACCCGACTGGGGTCGTCCCGCCGCGTGGCCCGCAGCACCCCCGGAGGTCTCACCCCCGAGGACGAACTGCGCCGCCATCGCCCGCGTCGTCGCGGCCTGGCCATGCAGCTCCTCCGCCGCCGCCGCCGACTCCTCGGCGTGCGCGGCCGTCTGCTGCGTCGCCGAGCTCACTCGCTCCACCCCCACATGCAGGGCATCGAGGGCACGCGACTGCTGGGCGCTCGCCTCGGCCATCCCCGCGACCAGCCCGTCGAGCACGGCCACCTGCCGGCCGATCGCCTCGAACCGCTCGACCGCCCGCTCGGTGTGCTGCGTCCCCTGCGCGACCTTCTCGACACTCGTCTGGATGAGTGCGCCGGTCTGCCGCGCCGCCTCGGCGGCGCGCAGCGCGAGCGCCCGCACCTCGTCGGCGACGACCGCGAAGCCGCGGCCGCTCTCGCCCGCCCGCGCGGCCTCCACGGCGGCGTTCAGCGCGAGCAGGTTCGTCTGGAACGCGATCGCGTCGATGTCCTTCACGATCTTCGCCGACGCGATCGCGGAGGCCTCGATCTCCCGCACCGCGTCCGCGAGCCGCGCGATCGCGGCCTCGCCGTCCACCCGGCCGGTGTTGGCCTCCCCCGCCGCCGTGCGCGCGCGCGCGGCCTGCCCGGCGACGTCGCGCGCGGAGGCGCTGGCCTCGGTGAGCCCTGCGGTCATCTCCTCCAGGCCCGCCGCCTGATCCGACGCCGTGCGCGCGAGCGCCTGGCTCGAGTCGGCGATCTGCCCGGCCGCGCTCGACACCTGGTCCGTTGCGAGCTGCACCTCGCGGATCGCCTCGCTGAGGGCGGTCGCGGCGGCGTTCACCGCGTCGCGCACCCGGGCATGGTCGCCGCGGTACTCGCCGGCGACGCGCGCCGAGAGATCGTGCGCGGCGATCCGCTCGAGCGCCTCGGTGGCGGCGCGCACCGGCGTCACCACGGCCTCCAGGCTGGCGTTCAGCCCCGAGATCATCTCCGCGTACTGTCCCTTGAGGCGTGACGCGTCCGCGCGGTGCCCCAGGTCGCCGGCGCGGCTCGCGGCCACGACGCCGGCCGTCTCGCGGCACACCTCGTCGATCGCCCGGCGCGCGTGGTCGTAGCCGCCCACCGTCTCCGCGGTCCGCCGCACGATCGCGTTCACCGAGCGCGCGACGTCCGCGATCTCGTCGTCTCCCTCGACCGGGACCTCGGCGACCGTCATCGTGACGCCGCGGTCGGTGACGCCGCCGGCGAGGCTCTCCATCGCCTCGCCCAGGTGGCGCACCGGCCCGTTCTCGAGTGCGGCCACGCGCGCCGCGACGTCACGGGCCGTGGCGGCGATGCGGCCCGCCATCCGGAGCCCGACGAGCAGGAGGAGGATCGGCGCGATGAGCCCGACGACCAGCAGCGTCGTTGACGCGCGGGACAGGCTCGCGGTGGTCATCTCCTCGGTGGCCTGGGCGCCGGTGTGCACCACGTCGCCGAGTTCGGCGAAGCCCTTCTCGAGCGCGTCGAAGTCGGCCTGGAACGCATCGAACCGGTCGGTGGCCCCGCCGACCACCTCCTTGGAGGTCGCGAGGTAATGCTCCACGGTCGGCATCACCGCATCGATGGCGGCCTGCACCTCGGGGCGCCCGTCGCGGCGCATCTCGGCGAGGTCGCGCTTGATCTGCTCGCTGTGGTCGGAGAGCTCGTTCCGCGCGACGTCGGCGCCCGCGGCATCGCCGTCGCGCAGCGCGAGGGTTGCCGCGAGCGCGTCACCGCGCACGGCATCGTGCATCATGTCGGTGTCCATCTGGAGCCGCTGGACGCGGCCGATGAGGACGAGGTCGGCGACGCTCTGGCGGCCCGTCCTGAAGCCGATCAGGCCGACGGTGGCGACGAACAGGGTGGCCGCCACGCCGATCAGGGCGAGGCCGACCAGCTTGCGGCGCAAGGTCCACTTCATGGCTCGAAGTCTCGGTGAAGGTCAGAAGCGGCGGGAGACGCCGAGTCCGTAGAAGACGCCGTCCGCCGCGCGATCGGTGCGGACGCCAGCCCGCACATCGAGCTGGAAGGTGGGATGGAACAGGTAGGTGAAGCCGCCGTTCACGTACTCGCGGTGCTCCCACGCGGTCGTGCGCTGGCCGAACGCGAAGTACTCGGCGTACGCGCCCACGCGGTCGCTGATCGAGAAGGCGAACGAGCCGCTGCCCGAGAACTCGTCGTGGACGATCGGGCCGGCCTCGGCGCGCGCCCAGTTCAGGTTGGAGGCGAACCCGACGCGGTCATTGAGCGTCCAGGCCGTGAGCAGCTTCGCCTCGGGAAGGGCGCGATTGGCCCGGAAGGCCGATGCGCCGGTCGGGAGCGAGGTGCCGACGATCAGGCCGACCGTCGGGATGAGGGACGGCGCGTCGCCGCCGTCGTGCAGCGCGAACTTGAAGCCGAGTCCGGCGTCCTCGAGGCCCTGGGAACGCAGCGCCTCGGCGCGCTCCATCGCGTACGAGACCGCGGTGACGCGGAGCTCCACGCGGTCGGTGAGTCCCTGCCGGATCAGCGTCTCGCCGGACGACACGCTGGTCACGCCCTCCTCGCGGTTGTACGTCGCGCCCATCTCCACCTGCGTGGAGCGCCTGGGGACTGTGACCGCGCTCTCCGTGAAGTCGGGGCGGTCCGTGATGATGGGCGACACGTCCGCGGCCCCCGGGGTGGGGTGGGCGCAGGCGGCGCTCAGGAGGAGCAGGAGGGTGGCGGCGTGTCGCATGGCTCGGCTCTTGGGAGTGGGTTCAGGCCTATCCTCGTCCGGGGTGGGGGGAATCCTCACACCTGGTCAGGGAATGGACACACCGCCAGAGAATGGGGGGCGGACCGGGCGCTTGCAACATTTTTCACAAGCGCCTAGAATTCG
>JAIBBJ010000040.1 GCA_019694735.1 Gemmatimonadaceae bacterium
GGGCGCGCCGCCGTCGGCGCACCGGTGCCCGGGGCCTGCCGATCGCGTTCGGCGATCAGCGCCGCAGCGATCGCGGCGGCGCGGACGGTGGCCTCCGGCGCCGGCGCGCCCAGCAAGGAGGGCAGCCTCGCCTCGAGCCACTGGATGCTGATGTCGCCCCGCCGGAACTCCGGGTCGGCGAGCATCCGCAGATGGAACTCCCGCGAGGTCTCGATGCCGTCGACGACGAGCTCGCGCAGCGCGCGCTCCATGCGCGCGATCGCCGCCGCGCGCGTCGGCGCGTGGACGATGAGCTTGGCGAGCATCGGGTCGTAGGAGAGCCCGACGACGCTGCCCCGCGTGACGCCGCCGTCCCACCGCACCCCCGGGCCGGTCGGCACCTGCAGGTGCTCGATCCGCCCGGTGGACGGGAGGAAGCCGTTCGCGGGATCCTCGGCGGTGATGCGGCACTCGATGGCGTGGCCGCGCGGAGCGGGCGACTCGGTGAAGGGGAGCCGCTCGCCGGCCGCGATGCGCAGCTGCCACTGCACGAGGTCGATGCCGGTCACCAGCTCGGTGACCGGGTGCTCGACCTGGATGCGGGTGTTCATCTCGAGGAAGTAGAACTCGCCGTTCCGGTCGAGCAGGAACTCGCAGGTGCCGGCGTTCACGTAACCGGCGGCCTTCGCGGCGGCGACCGCGGCCTCGCCCATCCGCCTCCGCAGCTCCGGCGTGACCGCGACGCTCGGGGCCTCCTCGATCATCTTCTGGTGGCGGCGCTGCACCGAGCACTCGCGTTCGCCGAGCGAGATGCAGGTGCCGTGCTGGTCGGCGAGCACCTGGATCTCCACGTGCCGCGGGCCCTCGATGTACTTCTCGACGTACACGGCGTCGTCGCCGAACGCGTTGCGGGCCTCGCGCTGGGCCGACGCGAGCGCGGCGGCGATCTCGTCAGGGCCGCGCACGACCCGCATCCCCTTCCCGCCCCCGCCCGCGGCCGCCTTCAGGAGTACCGGGTAGCCGAACCGCTCGGCGATCGACGCCGCCTCGGCGGCATCGCGGAGCGGCTCGGTGGTGCCGGGGACGACGGGCGTTCCCGCCCGGATGGCCAGCTGGCGGGCCGCGGTCTTGGAACCCATGGCGGCGATCGCCTCGGCCGGTGGGCCGACCCAGATGAGACCGGCATCGCGCACGGCGCGCGCGAACCACTCCCGCTCCGAGAGGAAGCCGTAGCCGGGATGGACCGCGTCGGCGCCGCAGGCCCTGGCGACGGCGATCAGGTGCTCCCCGCGGAGGTAGCTCTCGGCCGCCGGTGCCGGCCCGACGTGCACCGCCTCGTCCGCCTCGCGCACGTGGAGGGCCTGCGCATCGGCGTCGGAGTAGACGGCCACCGAGCGGAGGCCGAGTTCCTGGCAGGCCCGGACGATCCGCAGCGCGATCTCGCCGCGGTTCGCGATGAGGACCTTCCGCAGGGCGCTCACAGCGGGATGCTGCCGTGCTTGCGCGCGGGCTGCGTGACGCGCTTGGCGCGGAGCATCTCCAGCGCGTCGATGAGGCGCGGCCGCGTGTCGCGCGGGTCGATGACATCGTCCACGTAGCCGCGCGCGGCGGCCACGTACGGGTTCGCGAACTTCTCCGTGTACTCCGCGACCCGGGCGTCCATCGCCGCCGCGGCGTCCGGGGCCTCGGCGATCTCCTTCTTGAACAGGATCTCCACCGCGCCCTTCGGCCCCATCACGGCGATCTCGGCGGTGGGCCACGCGAGGTTGATGTCGCCGCGGATGTGCCTGGAGCTCATCACGTCGTACGCGCCGCCGTACGCCTTCCGCGTGATGACGGTGACCTTGGGGACCGTCGCCTCGCAATACGCGTACAGCAGCTTCGCGCCGTGCCGGATGATGCCGCCGTGCTCCTGGGCGACGCCGGGCAGGAACCCCGGCACGTCCTCGAACGTCACGAGCGGGATGTTGAACGCGTCGCAGAACCGGATGAAGCGCGCCGCCTTCACGCTGGCATTGATGTCGAGCACGCCGGCGAGCACCGCCGGCTGGTTGGCGACGATGCCGACCGCGTGACCGCCCAGGTGCGCGAAGCCGCAGAGGATGTTCGGCGCGTAGTCACGGTGCACCTCGAGGAACGCGCCGTCATCCACGACGCGGCGGAGCACGTCGTGCATGTCGTACGGCTTGTTGGCGCTGTCGGGGACGACCTCGAGCAGTGCCTCGTCGCGGCGGGAGGTCGGGTCGGTGCCGCGGCCGCGCGGGGCCGGGTCGAGGTTGTTCGACGGCAGGTACGCCAGCAGTTCGCGGATGCCCTGCAGGCATTCGAGCTCCGAGCGCATCGTGAAGTGCGAGACGCCGGAGGTCTGACCGTGCGCGTCCGCGCCGCCCAGCGCGTCCATCGTCACGTCCTCGTGGGTCACCGTCCGCACCACGTTGGGGCCGGTCACGAACATGTACGAGACGCCCTGCACCATGAACACGAAGTCCGTGATCGCCGGCGAGTACACCGCGCCGCCGGCGCACGGCCCGAGGATGGCCGAGAGCTGCGGGATGACGCCGGAGGCCGCCGTGTTGCGGTAGAAGATCTCCGCGTAGCCGCCGAGGGAGACGACGCCCTCCTGGATGCGCGCGCCGCCCGAGTCGTTCAGCCCGATCATCGGCGCGCCGTTCTGCACGGCGAGGTCCATGACCTTGCAGATCTTCGAGGCGTGGGCCTCCGACAGCGACCCGCCGAAGACCGTGAAGTCCTGCGAGAAGACATACACGAGGCGCCCGTCGATGCGGCCGTACCCCGTGACGACGCCGTCGCCGTACGGCCGCTGGCGGTCGAGGCCGAAGTCGGTGGAGCGGTGCGTGACGAACCGGTCGAGCTCGACGAACGACCCCTCGTCGAGCAGGATGTCGAGGCGCTCCCGGGCCGAGAGCTTCCCCTTCGCGTGCTGGGCCTTGAGCTTGTCGGCCCCCCCGCCGAGCTCCGCCTCGGCGCGACGGCGCTCGAGGAGCTCGAGTTTCTCGCGCATGGTCATGGCGGAAAGCTAGCCGCCACCGCGGGGAGCGGACAGCGCGTACCGCCGCCGGCGTCAGCCGGCCGTGAATCCCCCCGTCGCCGCCGTGGCCTCGACCCCGTCGCTGCGGCGGAAGGTCACGCGGATCCGGTACGTGCCGGCCGGGTTGCCGGCGGGGATGCCGACCGTGACGGTCTGGTCCGCTCCTGCGGGCAGCGTCCGCTGCGTCGGAGCGCAGAGGATGAGCGGATCGGGCACGCGCACCCACGCGTCCGCCTCGCGCCGCTCCACCACGGCGTTCGCGCACGGGTTGTAGCGCCAGGTGCTCGCCGACCGGTTCGCGATCGCGACCTCCATGCTGCCGCCGATGAGCGCCACCTCGGCGGTCGCGGTCACGATCGGTGCGTCCGCCGTGAGGTCGGGGGCGAGGGAGCCGCCGCACGCGGCGGTCATGGTCGCGAGCAACAGGGCGGCGGAGGCCAGCAGGGGGCGCGTGGACGCGCGCATCGGCAGGGCTCGGCGGTCAGGAGGTTGGGTGGGTCGTCAGTGGGACACCGAGAATACCCGCGACGGTTGCCCGGGGTCACCGCCCGGAAGACGCACCGCCCCGGTCGCGGCGCGACCGGGGCGGTGCGGGACGACGGAGCCGCGGGGGCTCAGCCTTCCATGTCCGGGTCGAGGTCGGCCGGGATCGCCGGGACCTCATCCTCGGTGTGCACCTTGGACGGCTCCGCCGGGCGCTCCTGGCCGGCCGGGATGTCCACGACGCCGAGGACGATGCGCCGATGGATCGGGTCGACCTCGAGGATGCGCACGTTGATCGCCATGCCCTCCCAGGCCACATCGGCCGGGGAGTTGATCTGCGCGCCCGTCATGTTGAGGTGCGAGAGGGGCACGAAGCCCTCGATGTCGTTGCCGACGTCGACGACGACCCCCTTGTCCATCAGGCGCGCGACCTTGCCCGCGAGCTCGGTGCCGACCGGGTAGGTCTCGCCGATGCGGAGCCACGGATCCTCGGTGGCCTGCTTGAGGCCGAGCGAGATGCGCTTGTTGTCGCTGTCGATGTTGAGGATGACGACGTCCACCGAGTCGCCCTTCTTCACGACCTCCGACGGGTGCTGGACGCGCTTGGTCCACGACATGTCGGAGATGTGGATGAGGCCGTCGATGCCCGGCTCGATCTCGACGAAGGCGCCGAACGAGGTGAGGTTGCGGACCTTGCCGGAGAGGCGCGTGCCGACCGGGTACTTGAGCGGCAGCACCATCCACGGATCCTGCTCGGTCTGCTTCATGCCGAGCGAGATCTTCTCCTCGGCCGGGTCGACCTTGAGCACGACCGCCTCGATGGCCTCGCCGATGCTGACGAGCTTCGAGGGGTGCCGGACGTTCCGCGTCCAGCTCATCTCGGAGATGTGGACGAGCCCCTCGATGCCCGGCTCGAGCTCGATGAAGGCGCCGTAGTTCGTGATCGAGACGACCTTGCCGGACACGCGCGTGCCGACCGGGTACTTGTCCGCCACGTCCTTCCACGGATAGGCCTGGAGCTGCTTGAGGCCGAGCGAGATGCGCTCGCGCTCCCAGTCGATGTCCAGGACCTTGACCTCGAGCTCCATGCCGATCTGGACCATCTCGCTCGGATGCGAGATGCGGCCCCACGACATGTCGGTGATGTGGAGCAGGCCGTCCACGCCGCCGAGGTCGATGAACGCGCCGAAGTCGGTGATGTTCTTGACGACGCCCTTCCGCACCTGGTCCTTCGCGAGCTCCTTCATCAGCTTCTCGCGCTTGCCCGCGCGCTCGGTCTCGAGGATCACGCGGCGCGAGACGACGATGTTGCGGCGGCGCTTGTTGAGCTTGATGATCTTGAACTCGTACTTCTGGCCGAGCAGCTCGTCGATGTTCGGCACGCGGCGGAGCGCGATCTGCGAGCCGGGGAGGAAGGCGTCGACACCCATGAGGTCGACGACGACGCCGCCCTTGATCTTCTTGACGAGGACGCCCTCGACCGGCTGGTCCGACTCGTACGCGACGCGGATCCGCTCCCACACGCGCATGAAGTCGGCCTTCTTCTTCGAGAGGACGACCGAGCCCTCGCTGTCCTCGAGGTGCTCCAGCAGGACCTCCACCTGGTCACCAGGCTTGAGGTCCGGCATGTCCTTGAACTCCTCGAGCGGGATCGTGCCCTCGCTCTTGAAGCCGATGTCGAGCACGACGAGGTTCTCGCGGATCTCGAGCACCGTCGACTTCACGATCTCGCCCTCCTCGATCGAGGCGAGCGTGCCGTTGTACATGTCCATCATCGCATCGAACTCGTCCGACGAGAGTTCATCCTCGTCGTAGAGCTCGGGGCGGCGGTTGGCGAGCGGGCGCAGCTGCGCCTTCTGGGCGTCGCGCTTCTTGCGCGCGATCATCTCGGGCGACAGCGTCTCTTCGACGGTCGTTTCGGCAGTGGTCATGAGGGGTCCATATCGCGGAGGGTCCGGCTCGCCGCGTCGAGGCATGGGTGGGTGGGACGGCACAGCCCCGACCGCCGGAGGGTCCGGAGTTCGGGAGCCTTGAAGGTTAGCGGGACCCGACGCGTCCAGTCAACAGCCGGCCGGGCGCGGATCCCGGGGTAGATTGCGAGTCAGATGGTGCCTCCTCTCCCCCCCGCGTGGCGTGCCGCGCCGCGGCGGCTCCTCCACCTCACCCGCGCCTTGCGGGACCGAGCCCTGCGCCGTTTCCCCGCCGCCTCGGAGGGGGGGGAGGGCGCGTTGCTCGTGCTCGCCGTCATCGTCGGCGCGTCGAGCGCGCTCGGGGTCCTGTTCTTCTATCGCGCCATCTCCTGGGCGCACCTGCTGCTCCTGACCTATCCGGCCGACTGGCTCCCCTGGGCCGGACTGATCGTCTTCAGGCCGGTCACCACCGCGGCCGCGTTCGCGCTCGCGCACCAGACGATGCGCTGGGTCGGTCGCGGGCACGACGGCCTCAACGTTCCGGATGTCCAGGCCGCGGTGGAGCATCGCCGGGCGCGGATCCCCCCGCGCCCCGCCCTCGGACGGACCCTGGCCAGCGCCATCACGATCGGCGGCGGCGGCTCCGCCGGAAGCGAGGGACCGGTCGTCGTCGCCGGCGCGGCGCTCGCCTCCTGGCTCGGGCGCATGATGCGCATCCGCACCGACCAGCTCCGCGTCCTCGTCGGGTGTGGGGCCGCCGCCGGGATCTCGGCGGCCTTCAATGCCCCCCTCGCGGGGGCGTTCTTCGCGCTCGAGGAGGTCCTCGGGACGTTCTCGGGGGCGCACTTCTCGCCGGTAGTCGTCTCGTCGGTGGTCGCGGCCGTCGTCGCCCGCGGCATCTTCGGGGCCGGCCCCGCCTTTCCGGTGCCGGCGGACCTGGGCGCCCTGCGCGCCATCGAGATCGCGGTGCTCGTGCCCCTGCTCGGGGTCGCCTGCGCGGCGGTCGCGATCCTCTTCGTTCGCACCTACTTCCGCATCGAAGCCCTCGCGGGCCAGACGCGGATCCACGCCAACGCCGTCCCCTGGCTCGGCGGCGCGGCGGTCGGCATCCTCGTGCTGCTGACCGGCGGCGCCGTCGCGGGGGACGCCCACGTCGCGGCGCCGCTCGAGCTCTTCGGCCGCCTCCCGTGGCACCTGCTCCTCGCGCTCGCGCTCGCGAAGATCCTCGCGACCAGCCTCACGCTCAACACGGGCGGCTCCGGGGGCGTGTTCACCCCGGCGGTCTTCGTCGGCGCCGCGGTCGGCGGCGCCTTCGGCGCACTGGTCCAGACCCTGCTGCCCGGTCTCGGTGTCGACCCCGCGCTCTACGCGCTGACCGGGATGGGCGTGATGGTCGCGGGCGCGACCGGCGCCCCGATCACCGGGATCCTGCTCGTCTTCGAGATGACGCACGACTTCGCGCTCGTCCTGCCGCTCATGCTCGCGGTGGTCCTGTGCCTCACCGTCATGCGACGATACGAGCGGGACTCGCTCTACTCCGGCTGGCTTCGGCGGCGCGGGTCGGCGCACGCGGCGACCGCCCCGGCGTCAGCGGCGGTGAAGCCGCCGACGCCGCACTGACGGCGCCTCAGCGCATCGCGGCCCGCGCGATCGCCACGATCCGTTCCACCTGCTCCTCCTGCGTCAGGTAGGTCGTGTCGATCAGCACGGCGTCGGCGGCCTGCCGCGTCTGCGCCTCGTCCTTGGCGTCCCGTTGCACCAGCGCATCCACCTCGTCGGCGATCTCCGCGTCCGTGGGCACGCGCTCGAGCCGCTGCACGAGGCGCCGCTTCGCCCGCTCCCACGAGTCGGCGACGAGGAACACCTTCACCCGCGCGTGCGGGAAGACGGCGGTCCCCATGTCCCGACCGTCCACGACCACCGGGCTCCCCTCGGCCGCGCGCCGCACCATCGCGTTGACCCAATCGCGGACCCGGGGCATCCGCGCGACCAGCGAGACCCGCGACGTCACGGCGCCGCCGCGCAGTTCCTCCTCGGCGTCGACCCCATCGAGGTGCGCATGGAAGCTCGTCTCGCCCGGCACGAGCGTCACGGCCGCCGCGGCGGCGAGCACCGCGTCCTCCGTCCAGCCGGTGTCGCCGGGCGCCGCCCGCAGGGTGGCCGCGGTGGCGGCACGGTACAGCGCCCCGGAGTCGACGTGGCGGAACCCGAGCACCCGCGCGACCCACTTCGCGGTGCTCGACTTCCCGGAAGCGGCCGGCCCGTCGATCGCGACGACGAGCGGGCGGCGGCGCTCAGCGGCGGACACGGGCGAGGTCATCCCAGAAGGTGGGGTACGAGACATCGGCACAGGCCGGATCATCGACCGTGATCGCGTTGCCGCGGACGGCGCCGAGCACGCCGAACGCCATCGCGATGCGGTGGTCGCCGTGGGTGACCACGCGCCCGGCCAGCGGGCGGTCGCTGCCCCGCACGACGAAGCCATCGGGCAGCTCCTCGGCATCGGCACCCACGGCCCGCAGGTTGCCGACCACGGCCGCGATGCGGTCGCTCTCCTTCACCCGGAGCTCCTCCGCCCCGGTGACCCGCGTCTCGCCATCCGCGCGCGCGGCGACGCAGGCGAGCAGCGGCAGTTCATCGATGAGCGACGGCACCTCGGCCGGCTCGATCGTCGTCCCGCGCAGGCCGCCGGGCCCGCAGACGAGGGTCGCGACGGGTTCCCCGCCCTGTTCGGTCCGGCCGTCGAAGCGGAGCGCGGCGCCCATGCGCCGCAGCACCTCGAACGCGCCGGTCCGGCCGGGGTTGATGCCGACGTTCTCGAGCGCGACCTCGGTGCGGGCCGCGCCGAGCGCCGCGAGGCCGGCGAAGAACGCGGCGCTCGACGGGTCGCCGGGCACGTCCATGTCGAGCGCATCGAGCCGGCCCGCCGGCTGCAGCAGGACCTCCAGTCCCTCCACGCGCACCTCGACGCCGCGGGCGCGGAGCATCCGCTCGGTGTGGTCACGTGTCGCGGCCGGCTCGTGCACCTCGACGGGCACGCCCGCGACCATCCCCGCGAGCAGGATCGCGCTCTTCACCTGCGCGCTGGCCACCTCCGAGTGCCAGGTGACGCCCCGCAGCGCCGCGCCGTGGACGGTCATCGGGAGGCCGCCATGGGCCGGGAGCGCGACGCGCGCCCCCATTGCCTCGAGCGGCTTCGCCACGCGCCGCATGGGGCGCGCGCTGAGCGACGCATCCCCGACGAAGCGCGCGGTGAACGCGGCCCCGGCGACGACGCCGGCCATCAGGCGCGTGGTCGTGCCGGAGTTGCCGCAGTCGAGCGGCGCGTCGGGCGCCCGCAACCCGCGCAGACCGACGCCCTCGACGACGACCTCGTCGAGATCGAGCGACGGGACCGCGACCCCGAGTGCCCGGAGCACGCCGGCGGTCGAGCGCACGTCCGCCGAGCGCAGCAGCCCGCGCAGGCGCGAGCGCCCGTGCCCGAGCGCGGCGAGCATCAGCGAGCGATGGGAGATGGACTTGTCGCCGGGAACACGCAGCACGGTCATCGCAGCCAGGCCTCCAGGGCGGTCGCGATGTCGGTGCGTTCATCGCGGTACTTCACGATCACGGGCGTCTGCAGCGCGAGTCCCTCGGCGGCGCCGAAGCCGGAGCGTACCGCACGGGCACCGGGGACGACGACGGCCCCTGCCGGGATCTCGAGCGGGAGGTCGGCGGTCGCTCGGTGCACGGTCTCGTGCACGAGGTCGTACACCGGCGTGCCGCGCGTGAGGATGACGCCGGCGCCGAGGACGGCCTTCGCCCGCACGACGGTCCCCTCGTACACGCCGCACCCGCCCCCGACCGTGACGTCGTCCTCGATCACGACCGGCGAGGCGTTCACCGGCTCGAGCACACCGCCCACCTGCGCGGCCGCACTCAGGTGCACGCGCGCCCCCACCTGCGCGCACGAGCCGACCAGCGCATGCGAGTCGATCATGGTGCCCGCGCCGACCCACGCGCCGACGTTGACGAACATCGGCGGCATGCAGACGACCCCCGGCGCCAGGTGCGCGCCCCGGCGGACGGTGGACCCGCCCGGGACCACCCGCACGCCGTCCGCCAACGTGAGCGGCCGTGTCGGATACGTGTGCTTGTCGAAGAAGCGGAAGGGGGTCCCCTCCGCCGGATGCGCGACGATGCGGCCGACCCGGAATCCGAGCAGGATGCCGCGCTTCACCCAGGGCACGGCGCGCCAGCGGCCACCCTCGTCGCGGACCGCGGCGCGCACGGTGCCTGCCTCGAGCGCCGTGAGCAGCGCGCCCACGGTCGTCTCGGCGTCGGGCGGGAGTCGGTCGGCGTCGAGCGCGAAGAGCCGCTCGACCTCGGCCTCGAGCGCGGCGACATCGACGGGGCTCACAGGGCCGCTCCGGCGGCGGCGAGGGCGGCGCGGAGGGCGTCGTCGTACTTGGGGTCCATCGGGACGAGCGGGAGGCGGAGGTGGTTCCCGAGGCGGCCCAGGTGCGCGAGCGCGGCCTTGATCGGGAGGGGGTTCGACTCGACGAAGGCCGCCTCCACGAGCGGGGCGAGGCGGTGGTGCAGCACCCGTGCCGCGGGCAGGTCGCCGCGCGCCAGGGCATCCACCAGCGCCGCGACCGCGCGCGGCACGGCATTCGAGACCACCGAGATGACGCCCTCGGCGCCTGCGGCCATCAGCGGGAAGGTCAGGCCGTCGTCGCCGGAGAGGACCGCGAAACCGGCGGGCCGCGCGCGCAGGATCGCCTCGATCTGCGCGAGGTTCCCCGACGCCTCCTTGACCGCGCAGATGTTGGGGTGCTCGGCGAGCGCGAGCGTGGTCTCGGGGAGCACATTCGAACCCGTGCGCCCGGGGACGTTGTAGACGACGATCGGGACCGGGGAGGCGTCGGCGATGGTCCGGAAATGCGCGAGGAGGCCGCGCTGGGGCGGCTTGTTGTACATCGGCGAGACGTGTAGCAGGTGCGTCGCGCCCGCGGCGGCCATCGCCTTCGACGCGGCGACCGCCGCCGCCGTGTCGTTGGAGCCGGCGCCGGCGATGACCGGCACCCGGCCGGCGGCCCGCTCGGCCGTGAGGCGCACGACCCGCTCCCGCTCGGCGGGCGTCAGCGTCACGGCCTCGCCGGTGGAACCGACCGGGACCAGGCCGTGGATCCCCTCGGCGAGCTGCCACTCGACGAGCGCCGAGAGCGCCGCCTCGTCGACGGCTCCGTCGGCGCGGAAGGGGGTCACCAGCGCCGTGATGGCGCCGCGGAGCGGTGCGGGCGTCGGCGTCATCGCGGCACCTCCCCGAGGAAGTCGTCGAGCGTGAAGATCCCGCGTCGGCCGACGAGCCAGCGCGCGGCGGCGAGCGCCCCGGACGCGAAGACGCGGCGGTCGCGCACCTCGTGGACTAGGCGGACCTGCTCGTGCGCCGCATCGAGCACGAGCTCATGCGTGCCCGGCACGTGCCCGGTTCGGACGCTCGTGACCGGCACCGAGCGCCCGCGCGCGCGCTCGGCGGCGGTCGCCAGGAGGCGCGCCGTCCCGCTCGGCGCGTCCAGCTTGGCGGCGTGGTGCGTCTCGATGAGGTGGGCGTCGAACCCGGCCCCGGCGTGGGCGAACCGGCGCGCCGCCTCCTCGACGACCTTCGCGAAGAGGTGCACCCCGAGCGCGAAGTTCGGCGCCCAGAGCATCGCGCCGCCCTGCCCGAGCACGTAGGTCTCGACGATCGCGCGCTCGGCGTCCCAGCCGGTCGTGCCGCTGACCACCGGGAGGCCGAGGTCCGCGCACTGCCGGACGAGCCGCGCGGCCGAGGTGGGCACCGTGAACTCGATCGCGACCTCGGCCTCGCGCACCTGGGCCCGGGTGATCCCGCTCGCGGTGTCCGGCGCGCCCAGCTGCGCGACGACCTCGAACCCGTGGTCCGCGGCGAGTCCCGCGACGAGGCGGCCCATCTTGCCGTCGCCGATGACGAGCAGCCGCCTCATGCGCCCCCCTCGAAGAATGCGGCGTGCAGCCGGCGCATCGCCTCGTGCACGTCGCCACCGTCCACGATCAGCGTCAGGTTGATGCCGGTGGCACTGAGCGAGACCATGTGGAGCCGCAGGTCACCGAGCGAGGCCAGCGCGCGCGCCATCGTCGCCGTGCTCTCGCCGAGCCCGGCGCCGACCAGCGCGACGATGCCGCGCCCGCGCTCCACCGCGACATCGCCGAAGACCGAGAGCTGCGCGACCACGGCCTCCAGGTGCTGGTCATCGTCCACCGTGACGCTGACCGAGACCTCCGAGGTCGCGACGACGTCCACCGAGGTGCGGTTGCGCTCGAAGACCTCGAAGATGGCGCGCATGGTCCCGGGAGCGGCGAGCATTCGGGGGGACCGGACCTTCACGACCACCGTGCGCGCCTTGCCCGCGATCGCGCGCACCGGCAGGCGGGGCGCATCGAAGGTGATCCGGGTGCCGGCGCCGTCCGGCTTCCGCGAGTTGAAGACGAAGACCGGGATCCCCTTCCGCACCGCCGGCGCGATCGTGCTCGGGTGCAGCACCTTCGCGCCGAAGGTGGCGAGCTCGGCGGCCTCGTCGAAGCGGATGTGCTCGATGAGCCGGGCCGCCGGCACGACCCGCGGGTCCACGGTGAGCATGCCGTCCACATCGGTCCAGATCTCGATCGCCTCGGCCTCCATCGCCGCGCCGAACAGGGAGGCCGAGTAGTCGGAGCCGCCGCGGCCGAGGGTCGTCGTGACGCCCTCGGCGGTCGCGCCGATGTAGCCGCCGAGCACCGGGACCTTCCCGGCGCGGACGAGCGGCGCCAGCTGCTGGCGGCAGGCGACCGCGATCTCGTCGGCGCGCGGCTCGGCCTTCCCGAAGTCGGCGGTGGTGGCCAGCACCCGCCGCGCGTCCACGAACACCGCCGGCACGCCGATGCGCGCGAGGGCCGCGGCGACGATCGGCGCCGAGAGCCGCTCGCCCATGGCGGCGACGGCGTCCCGTGAGCGGGCCGTGGCATCGCCGAGCACGCTGAGCGCCTCGGCCAGGTGCGCGAGTTCGTCGAAGAGCGCGCCGGTGTCGGAGACGAGCTCGGCATCGTCGCCGACACCGAGGGCGTCGATCGCGGCGAAGTGGCGCGTCCGGAGCTCCTCGAGGATCGTGAGCGCGACGATGAGCTGGCCGCGCGCCGCCTGGTCGGCGATCTCGAGCAGCCGGTTGGTGGTGCCGGCCAGCGCCGACGTCACCACGACCGGCTGCCGGCCGAGCCGCGCACCCACGATGCCTGCCGTGCGCGCGATCGCCTCGGCGTCGCCGACCGACGTGCCGCCGAACTTGCAGACGATCATCGCGCCTCCGGCGGGGTCCAGCCGAGGCGGCCGGTGCGGGCGAGGAGCTCGGCGTTGAGGATCGATCCGCCGGCGGCGCCGCGGATGGTGTTGTGCCCCATCGCGACGAGCTTCAGGTGGAAGAGTCGGTCCTCACGGACGCGCCCGACGGTCACGGTCATCCCGCCGCCCTCGGCGACGTCGCGGCGCGGCTGGGGGCGGTTCTCCTCGTCACTGACGACGAGGGCGCGCGCGGGAGCCGAGGGGAGGCCGCGGACCTCGGCGGCCCCGCGCCAGGCCCGCAGGGCCTCGAGCGCGGCCGTCGCCGTGGGACGCTCGCCGAAGCGCGCCGACATCACGACCGTGTGCCCGTGCTCCACCGGGACCCGGTTGGCATGCGCGCTGACGACGAACGGCGCGTGCGCGATGGTGGCGCCAGCGACGGTGCCGAGCATCTTCTGCAGCTCGCGCTCGAGCTTCGGCTCCTCGTCGCCGATGAACGGGATGACGTTGCCGAGGATGTCGAGCGACGGCACGCCGGGATAGCCGGCGCCGGAGACCGCCTGCATCGTCGCGAGGAAGAGCTCGCGGAGTCCGAATGCCTCGTGCAGCGGCGCGAGCGCCATCGCCGCGACGGTCGCGGCGCAGTTCGCATTGGTGATCACGCCGCCCGTCCAGCCGCGCGCGCGCTGCGCGTCGAGGAGCGCGAGATGCGCCGCGTTCACCTCGGGGATGACGAGGGGGACGTCCGGCTCCATGCGGAAGTTCTTCGCGTTGCTGAGCACGTACCGGCCCGCGGCGGCGAACGCCGGCTCGAGCGCCGCGGCCGCCGCCGCGTCGAGTGCCGAGAAGACCACCGGCGACCGCACGGCGGCCGTCTCGCAGAGGGTGACCTCCACGCCCGCCACCGCCTCGGGCATCCGCCCCTCGATCCACTTCGTGACCTCCGCGTACCGCTTCCCCGCCGAACGCTCCGACGCGGCGACCTCGGCGATCCGGAACCACGGATGGCCGTCGAGGAGCCGCACGAAGGTCTGGCCGACGGCGCCGGTGGCACCGAGGATGGCGACGGGAATGCGGGTGGACACGGCTACGTCAGGTGGCAGGAGGGCGTGGCACGTCGCGCGCCGGGGGCGGACCGGGACCACGGTCCGCGCCCGGACGCGCCGGCGTCACGTGAGGAGGGTGCGGACGAGCGAGACGTACGTCTCGACACTCGCCCGCAGCTCGGCCTCGTCCACGTGCTCGCCGGGCGTGTGCGCGACGTGGATCGAGCCGGGGCCGAACAGGAGCGGGGTGCCCCAGTTGCCGAGCAGCGGGATGTCGGACGTATAGGCGACCGGCGCCGAGCGGAAGCCCGGGACGGTGTGGAAGTGCTGGGCGGGGATGAAGGACCCGTACTCGAGCTCGGCGCGGCCGGCGGCCCACGCCTCGAGCACGTGCTTGACCGGCGCGACGTCGCCGACGAGTCGCAGCATCATCTCGGCCTCGCAGGCGCCGGGCACGATGTTCGCCTCGGTGCCGCCGCGGATCAGCCCGACGTTCACGGTCGTGGCGCCGAGCACGGGGTCCGTGGGGAACGCGAGGCCGTCGAGCTCCTGCAGCAAGGCGAGCATCGGGGTGATGGCCGAGCGTCCGAGCTGCGGGTACGCGCTGTGCGCCTCCGTGCCGGCGGTCCGCACGATGACCCGCTGGGCGCCCTTGCACCCCGAGGCGAGGATGCTCTCGGTCGGCTCTCCGTTGATGAGCCACCGCGAGGTCGCGGGCAGCTGGTTCGCCAGCCGCGCACCGTCGGAGCCGCGCTCCTCGCCGACGACCAGCAGGAGGTCCACGCGGTCCTCGCCCGCCTCCACGAGTCGGTCGGCGGCGACCAGCATCGCCGCGGCGATACCCTTCGCATCGCAGGCGCCGCGGCCGTAGATGCGGCCGCCGTCGCGCCTGGGCGGCACGTAGGGCGGCACCGTGTCGAGGTGCGTGGAGAGCGTGACGCCCCCGCCCTTGCGCGACGCCCAGATGTTGCCGCGCCCCGGCGTCACCTCCTGCACCGTCACGTTCCAGCCACGTGCGACGAGCCAGCGCGCGCAGAAGTCCACGGCGGCCCCCTCGTCCCGGGTGGTCGAGGGGATCGCGAGCAGTTCGGTGGCGAGGGCGACGACGTCGGTCATCGAGGGCGAAAGATAACGGAGCGGCGCAGGCGCTGTACCGTACGGGTACGGAGTCCCGCGCCCATTCCGCGTCCCCAGCGTCGTCGCGCGGCACGAGACGTGCCGCGCCGAGACGCGCCACGCCGAGACGCGCCACGACGAGGGGCGCGGCTCGGGTCGCACCATCCGCTCCGCCTTGCGTCCCGCCCCCCGCCCCCCCTAACGTACCGGGCACGCGGGAATAGCTCAGTTGGTAGAGCACAACCTTGCCAAGGTTGGGGTCGCGGGTTCGAGTCCCGTTTCCCGCTCTCGTTGGACCCACACGACCTGTCCGGGAGCGGCTTCGCCGCTCCCGTTCGTCTTTCCACCGGCCGGGGTGGCGAAATCGGCAGACGCAGCGGACTTAAAATCCGCGGGGACTCAACATCCCGTGTGGGTTCGATCCCCACCCCCGGCATATGACGCCCCTCGTCCCCTTCCCCTCCGGCACCGTGCTCTGGGTCGCCGCCGGCGGCGCGCTCGGCGCCGCCATCCGCTTCGGCCTCGGTGAGGTCCTGCGCGGGAGCCCGTACGCGGACCGGTTCCCGTGGGCGACGCTCGTCATCAACGTGACCGGCGCCCTCGTGCTGGGCTGGTTCATGCGCTGGACGTCCGGCATCGAGGTGACGCCGCAGGTGCGCGCCTTCGTGGCGATCGGGGTCTGCGGCGGCTACACGACGTTCTCGACCTTCGCGCTCGAGAACCTCGCCTTGCTGCAGGGCGGCCAGGTCGCGAAGGCGCTGCTGCACGCCGTCCTGAGCGTCGTCCTCAGCGTCGGTGCCGCCTGGCTCGGCTGGACGCTCGGGAAGCCCTGAGCCGGACGCGCCGGGCGCGCGCCTGAGCCGACGACCCCCGCCGGCTCAGGCGCGCACGCCGAGGGCGTGCACGGCGTACCACGCCGTGTAGGCGAGCAGGCCGCTGAGCGACGCGTCGCCGCCGTGCGAGACGCCACGCCCCTCCTCGTCCACCACCTCCGCGGCGAGACCGTGCGCCAGGGGGGCACGGCGCAGCCACTCCAGCACCTCGGTCGCGTCCGGCCCGAACAGTCGCGCCACCTGCACCACGAGACGGTCCGAGCCGCCGATGCGCTTCGCCGTGCGCCGATAGAACGAATCGTTCCGGTCCACCGCCTCCCAGAGCGGGAGCCAGAGGGCGGACCCGACCGGATCGTCGGTGAGCGCCTTCCCGCCGGCCAGGTCCGTCGCGGCGACGTACGTCGCCTTGTTGTCGGTGCCGGACGCGAAGTGCCGGCGCAGCGCGGCCTTCACCGCGGTGGGGTCCTGCACCTCCTTCGCGGCCTCCTCGTCCAGCGTGCGCCCGAGGGCATCGAGCGCGAAGGCCACGACGGCGTTGCCGTGCACGGTGAAGGGCAGCGCCGCCGGCGCGCCGTCGAGGGTGACCTCGGTCGCGTAGAGCGGATGCTGCTCATGGCGGCGCGCGGCCAGGTCGTCGTGCGACAGGTACAGCGTGTCGGCGAGGATCGGCTCCTCGACAATGCGGTCGTCCCCCGTCTCGCGGATGTAGCGCTCCGCGGCGACCGCATAGGACGCGGCCCCCTCGAGCGTGAAGCCGGGCTCGAAGAGCGTGCCGTCGAGGTAGTGCACGCCCTGCCCCGGCTCGTACCCGTGCAGTTCGCAGGCGCGGAGGATGAGTTCGCGCGCGAGCGGCGGATCCGCGAGCTGGACCGCCGGCACCGTCCAGGCGAGCGCCTCCCAGTCGCGCACCGTGACCCCCCACGCGCACCACGGCGCGCGGCTCCGGACGAGATAGTACTGCGCGTCGTCGAGGCCGCGCGCGACCGCGAAGAAGTACGCGAAGAGCAGGTTGCGGTTGATGAGCGCGTCGAGCGAGTCGTGTCCCGTCCCCTGCTCGAGCGCGCGGAGCGCCTCGCGGGTCGCCTGCAGCAGGGCCCGCCAGCCGCGCCGCCGCATCACGCCCACGGTGGCGTGCGCCCCGTCGCGCTCCGGCCCGGCCGCCAGATAGAATGCCACCTCCGCCCGTTCGCCCGGCTTGAGGGTCACGACGCGCGTGATGGCATAGCCCGCGGTCCCGTCCTTCGCGAGGCGGACCTCCGCGTCGCCGTCGGCCGCGATCGCGAGGGCGGCCAGCCCTGGCGCGGCGGCGCCATCGAGGAGCACGGCGTCGCCCTGGCGCGTGGCGCGGTGCGCATCGTCCGCCGTCCGCGGGGTGCGGACGCGCAGCTGACGGTGGCCCAGCACGCCCTCCAGGCCGACGTCGAGGTGCCGCGTCGCCGGCCCCCGGTTCTCGAACCCGAGCACGTACACCGCACCCGCCATGTCGGCGTCGCGCCCGAACGGCGCGAAGACCGTCCCGCGGATGACCAGGTCCTCCGTCTGGCTGGTGAAGGTGGGGAGCCAGTGCAGCGCGCGCTCCCACGCGACGCCGCGACGCGCGAGTTCGACAGGCCGGCCATCGAGGTGGACCACCGGCCTGGCGAGCGCCGGCCCGGTGCCGGCGGTGAACTCCGCCGACCCGGCGAACTCGACGGCCGCCCTCGCGCCCCGGTGCACGAGGCCGACGGCGTGCACGGCGCCGTCCGTGGGGTGGATGCACGGCAGCGCGAGCCAGTGATTGCCCGTGATCTGCCACGGGAGCGTCGGGAGCGGTGCCTCGTCAGGAGGCAGGGTTCCGGAAGGAGTCACGTTACCTTGTTCGGGGTACGACGCTAAACTAGCCGACCGCCCGCCCCCTCGCGCCCCCGCCTCCGCCCCGCATTCGCTCGTGACCGGCCGCTCGTTCCGCCTTCGCGCCCGACCGAGGGCGATCGTCCCCCTCGCCTGCCTCGCGCTCGCCCTGCCGCGCCCGGCGGCCGGCCAGCGCATCCTCGGGGGCGGAGCCGACGCGGTGACACTGCCGCGCGGCAGTGTGCGCGTCACACTCGGGGCGGAGCACACGATGCAGCGCGACCGCTGGCGCGACGGGACCCTCGAAGGTCTCGGCGGCAACCTCACCACCGACGCGTTCGGGCGGCTCCAGTTCTCGACGCTGGCCTCGGTCGAGTTGCTGGTCCGCACGCTCGGCGACAGCACGTTCGCGGCCTCGCTCGGCAGCACGCGCCTTGAGGCGCGGCAGCGGATGTTCGTCACGCCGCTCGCCATCGAGTACGGCGTCGCGGACTGGCTCACGCTCCGCGCGCGCGCGACCCTGGTGCGCGCGAAGGCGGAGGCCCGCTTCACCATCCGCACCGACAGCGGGCGGGCGAACCTGGGGATCAACCCCATCGCACTCGGCAGCGGCGTGGCGGCGCAGAACACGAGCACGATCGCCGCGTACGCCCTCGCCTCCACGAACCTCCTCGCGCGGATCACCGCCTGCCAGGGGAACGCCGCCGCGCATCCCGAGTGCCCGACCATCCTCGCCGAGCTCGGCGCGGCGCAGGCGCTACGGTCCGCCACCGGGAACTTCGCCGCCCAGCTGGCGCAGCTCTACGGCACCACCACCAGCGACGGCCAGCGGTTCGTGCCCCTCGCCGGGTCGGCGGCGGAATCCACGCTCGTGGCGCGGGCGGATGCGCTGCGCGCGGCCCTCGTGCGCTACGGCGTCACCGACGTGACCGTGAGTACGGGGCTTCCGGCATCGGCCGGGGTCCCGGTGGGCGGCGAGGAACTCGCGCGGATCGTGCGCGACACCAGCTGGGGCTACGGCTACCGCCGCCTCAATGACGCGGGGCTCACGCAGGTGGGCGACGTCCACCTCGGGGCGGTGATCCGGCTCCACGACGGACTGGCGGCGCGCGGCACGTCGCGCTTCGCGGCCGACGCCCGCGGCTGGCGGCAGGCGCTGCTCGTCGAGGGTCGCATCGGCACGTCGTATCCGCCGCGCGCCGACCGCCTGCTCGACCAGGGCACCGGCTCAGGGACGCATGCGGTCACCGTCCGTGCGATCACGGACCTCGTGCCGAGTTCGCGGTGGTGGGCGACGCTCGCAGTGGGCTACACGGTGCCGTTCGCCCGCGACGCGACCCTGCGGGTGCCAGGCGCGGCCGGGCAGGTCGGCCTCGAGGCCTGGCGCACCGGGCGCGTCTCGGTCACGCCGGGCGGGGAACTCGACGTGGAGCTGTCGCCGCGCTGGATGCTCGGGGACTACCTCGCGCTCGGCGGGACGTGGCAATGGCGGCGCCACGCCGCGGACCGGCACGAGTACTCGGTCACCTCCGTCGCCGTCGGCGGCGTCGCGCAGGTGCTCGACGCGACGCTCCTCGACGCGCCGTCCGCCTTCGATGAGCACCGGGTCGGGCTCACGGCGACGTACTCGACGCTCGCCGCGCAGGCGCGCGGGCGGCGCGGGATGCCCTTCGAGATCTCGTACGTGCACCAGCAGTCGGTCGCCAGCGGCACGGGCGTCGTGCCCAAGCAGTGGCAGGACCTGCTGGTGATCCGCTACTACGCGCGCTTCCGCGCGCGCTGACCGCCGGGCGCGACGCCGGGGCGACCGACGCCACCCTGCGCCGTCGCCAGCAGTTCGCGCGCGTGCTCGCGGCTGGTGGCGCTCTCCGCATCGCCTCCGAGCATCCGCGCGATCTCATCGACCCGCGGATCGCCTTCCACCACGCGGACGTCGGAGGTCGTGACGCCGCCCTTGGCGGCCTTCTGCACGACGATATGGTGGTGCGCCCGCGCCGCGATCTGCGGCAGGTGCGTGATCGCGAACACCTGATGGTGCCCCGCCACCTCGCGCATCGCGTCGCCGACGAGGAGTCCTGTCCGCCCGCCGATGCCGGCGTCCACCTCGTCGAAGATCAGCGTCGGCACGCCGTCGAGTCGTGCCAGGATCGTCTTGAGCGCGAGCATCACGCGGGCGAGCTCGCCACCGGACGCGACGCGCGCGAGCGGGCGCGCCTCGTGGCCCACGTTGAGCGCCACGCGGAACTCGGCGTCCTCCGCGCCGAGCGCGGACGGCGTGCTCCGCCCCGGCAGCTCGACGAGGAAGCGCCCGTCCGGCATCCCCAGGTCGGGGAGCCGCGCTTCGACCGCCTTGGCGAGCGCCGTCGCCGCCTTCCGACGCTTGGCGGTCAGCCGGGCGGCGGCCGCACCGAAGGCGGCCTCCGCCTCCGCGACACGCGTCTCGAGGCCCCGGAGGTCGAGGCCCGCCGTGTCGAGCAGCTCGAGTTCCGCCTTCGCGGCCCGCCCCGTCTCGATCGCGCCCGCGATGGAGCCGCCGTACTTCTTGGCCAGCCGGAACAGGAGGTCACGCCGCCGTTCGACCTCGTCCAGGCGCGCCGGGTCCCGTTCGATGCCGTCGGCGTAGGCCTGCGCCTCCCGGGCGAGTTCCTCGAGCGCGTAGTATGCCGCGTCATAGAGCTCCTGCAGCCGGACCGTCGACGGGTCGATGCGCTGCAGCGCCGCGAGCGGCTTCTGCAGGTGCCCGAGGCGCGCGACCGCCGCCTCGTCGCCGCCCTCCAGTGCCTCGGTGACCTCACGCACGAGTCCCTCAAGCTCCTCGGCGTGCGTGAGCCGCCGGGCCTCCTCGTCCAGTCGCTCGTCCTCCCCCTCCTTCAGCTGCGCCGCGCCGATCTCCTGCGCCACGTGGGCCAGCCAGTCGGCGCGCTTCGCGGCCTCGTCGCGGCGCGACTGCAGGTGGCGGATCGCGTCCTGCGCCTCCGCGAGCCGTGCGTGCGCCAGCGCGACCGCCTCCCGCTCCACCGTCGCCTCGCCGAAGGCGTCGAGGATGCGGAGCTGCGCCTCGGGCTCGAGGAGCGCCTGCGCCTCGTGCTGCCCGTGCACGTTGACGAGGGCGCGACCCACCTCCGCCAGGAGGCTCGCGGTGACCGGCGCCCCATTGACCCACGCGCGGGCGCGCCCTCCGGCGGCCGCAGGGACCTCGCGCTTCAGGACGAGCGTACCGTCACACTCGATGCCGCGCTGGTCGAGCGCCTCGAGCAGGTCCCGGCGGTCGGCGACATCGAAGGTGCCCTCGACGACCGCCTTCTCGGCGCCCGTCCGCACGAGGTCGCTCGAGGCGCGCTCGCCGATGAGCAACCCGAGCGCCCCGACGATGATGGACTTGCCGGCGCCCGTCTCGCCGCTCAGGACGTTGAATCCGGGCGCGAGCGGCAGCGTCACCGCGTCGATGATGGCGAGGTTCCGGATGCGGAGCTCGGTCAGCATGCGTTCAAGCTCGCGGGGAGCTGGCGGCCGGCGCCACCCGAATGCTGCCGGCAGGGGCCGCCGCGCTCACCGGTCCCGGTCGTCCAGCCCGCCCCAATGCAGCTTGCGCCGGAGCCGGGTGAAGAAGCTGTTCCCGGCGAACCGGACCAGCGGCAGCGGGCCCGGGGCGCGCCGCACGATGAGATGCTGCCCCGGCGCGAGCGAGGTGCCCACCTGCCCGTCCGCCGTCACCAGGACCTCCTCCGGAAGGTCCTCGACCTCCACGCGGACCTCGGCGTCCGGCGGCAGGATCGTCGGACGGAGCGCCAGCGTGTGCGGCGCGACCGGCGTGACGAGGATCGCATCGAACGTCGGGACGACGATCGGTCCGGCGGCGGAGAGCGAGTACGCGGTCGACCCGGTGGGGGTCGAGATCACGAGGCCATCGGCGGCGAAGGCGCTCACGAGGTCGCCATCGGCGAACACGCGGAGGCGCAGGACGCGCGCGAAGCCCCCCTTGTGGATGACGGCGTCGTTCACGGCCCGGATCCGCACGCCGAGCGCGCCGTCCGCCGACACGGTGGATGCCGCGATCGCCATGCGGGGCTGCACGGTGTACTCGCCCCGCGCGAACGCCCGGTACGCGGCCGGGAACTCCTCGATGCTGCACGACGTGAGGAAGCCGAGCTTGCCGAGGTTCACGCCGAGCACCGGCACCTGGCGGCCGTCGAGGAAGCGCGCCGCGCGCAGCAGCGTGCCGTCACCGCCGAGCGTGAGCAGCGCGTCCACCTGATCGGGCCGGGACAGGCGATCGGCGCCGGGGGCCAGGTGCGCGAGGTCCGCCTCGAAGCGGAGGGCGTGCCCGTGCGCCGGCGCCTCGCGCTGCAGCAGCGCGACGACCTCGGCGAGCCCCTCGTACCCGTCGTGGCCGACGACGCCGAGGCGCGTCGTCACCCCGCGAGCGCCTCGCTCTCGTGCAACGCCCGCACCCGCGCCGCGATCCCGGCGGCGTCGATGCCGCACTGCGCGAGCTGCCGCGCGCGCGAGGCCGCATAGACGATGCGGTCCGGCACGCCGAGCACGTGCACCCGCGCGGCGGGGTCGTGCGCCGCGACGATCGCCGCCATGAACGCCCCGAAGCCGTTCACCGCGGTGCCCTCCTCGACCACGAGCAGTTGCTGGTGCGTCGCGAGGAGCGCGGTGAGCGTCGTCTCGTCGTACGGCTTGAGGAAGCGGCAGTTCACCACCGTGACCGAGAGCCCCTCGGCCGCGAGCGCGTCGGCGGCCTTGCGGGCCTCCTCCACCATCGTGCCGACCGCGAGGACCGCCACGCGCTCGCCCCGGCGCAGGACCTCCCACGTCCCGAACGGCACCGGGGCGACGTCCTTCGCGTGCGGCACGGCGTCGGGCACCACGTCGCGCGGGTAGCGGATCGCGAACGGCCCGCCATCCCGCGACAGCCCGGTGCGGAGCAGCCCGACGAGTTCCGTGCCGTTCCGCGGCGCGGTGACCACCATGTGCGGCACCGCGAGCATGTAGGCGATGTCGTAGAGGCCGGCGTGCGTCTCGCCGTCCTCGCCGACGAGCCCGGCGCGGTCCATGGCGAACAGCACGGGGAGCGACTGGATCGCCACGTCGTGGATGACGTTGTCGTAGCCGCGCTGGAGGAAGGTCGAGTAGATCGCCACGACCGGCCGCGCGCCCTGCGTCGCGAGCCCGGCGGCGAAGGTCACCCCGTGCCCCTCGGCGATCCCGACGTCGAAGAACCGGCTCGGGTGCGCCTTCGCGACGACGCCCGTCCCCGTGCCGCTCGGCATGGCGGCCGTGATCGCCACCGCCGACGGGAACTCCTCCATCAGCTCGCTGAGCGCCTTGCCGAAGACCGCCGTGTAGTTCGGGTTCCCCGTCGCGGCCTTCAGCTGCTTGCCGGTCGCCGGGTCGTGCCCCGGCGGCAGCGCATGCCACTTCTCGCCATGCTCGCCGGCCGGGAACCCCCGGCCCTTCTGCGTGATGACGTGCACGAGCCGCGGCCCCTTGAAGTCGCGGACGGCGCGGAAGGTCTCGACCATCTGCTCGATGTCGTGCCCGTCGATCGGGCCGAAGTAGCGGAAGCCGAGCTCCTCGAACAGCACGCCGGGCGTGAGGAAGGCCTTCACCGACTCCTCCCACTTCCGCACGAGCGTGCCGGCGTCCTTGAACAGCCCCTTCGCGTGGTCCGCCCAGTCGCCGATCGCGCCGCGGAGGCGATTGTAGATCGGGTTCCGCTGGACCGAGGTCAGGTACTTGTGCATCGCGCCGACGTTCGGCGCGATCGACATCTCGTTGTCGTTGAGCACGACGATGAAATCGCGCTCCGAATGGCCCGCGTTGTTGAGCGCCTCGTACGCGAGTCCGGAGCCGAGCGAGCCGTCGCCGATGATGGCGGCGACCTTGAAGTCCTGGCCGTTCAGGTCACGGCCGGCCGCGATGCCGAGCGCCGCCGAGATCGACGTCGCGGCATGTCCCGCGCCGAACGCGTCGTACTCGCTCTCGGTGCGCTTGAGGAAGCCCGAGATGCCGCCCTCCTGCCGGAGCGTGTGCATCCGGTCCTTGCGGCCGGTGAGGACCTTGTGCGGATAGCCCTGGTGGCCGACGTCCCAGACGAGTTGGTCGCGCGGCGTCTCGAAGGCCGTATGGAGCGCGATCGTCAGCTCCACGACCCCCAGGCCCGCCCCGATGTGCCCGCCGGTCACGGAGCAGGTGCGGATCAGGAACTCGCGGACCTCGGCGGCCAGCTGCACCCGCTCGGCGGCCGAGAGGGTGCGAAGGACGGACGGGTCCGTGACGCGATCGAGGAGGGGCATCGGGTGCAGCGGTTGGGGGAGGAACAGAGGGAAGGTTGCGGTGCCCGCGGAGCCGGCGCCAGCCCGGCCAGCCCCGGGGGATCAACGCGCAGGTCAGGAGCGCCGTGCCACCACGAACCGGGCCAGGAACTCGAGCTCGGGAGTGAGGGCCCCCTGCTCCGCGAGCCCGGCACACGCCTCGCGCACGAGCGACTCCGCCCGCGCCTTGGCGCCGGCGATGCCGAGGAGCGCCGGATAGGTGCTCTTCCGATACGCGACGTCCTTGCCGGCGGTCTTGCCGAGTTGGTCGGTCGTCGCGGTGATGTCGAGGACATCGTCCGCGATCTGGAACGCGAGGCCGATCGCGGCGCCGTAGCGCCCGAAGGCCTCCTGCATCGGGGTGGGCGCTCGCGCGGCGAGGCCGCCGAGGCGCATCGCGGCCTCGATGAGCGCGCCGGTCTTGCAGCGGTGGATGCGCTCCAGCTGGGAGAGGTCGAGCGAAAGCCCCTCGCCCTCGAGGTCGAGGAGCTGGCCGCCGATCATGCCACCGGCGCCCGAAGCACGCATGAGCGTCCGCACCACGGCCCCCCGCCCCGCGGCGTCCAGGCCGAGGACGGCCGCCGCCTCGTCCGCGGCCTTCGCGGCCAGGGGGACCATCGCCATCCCCGCCGCCGTCGCGGCCGCGACGCCGTACACCTTGTGCACGGTCGGCCGGCCCCGCCGCATGTCGTCGTCGTCCATGCAGGGCAGGTCGTCATGCACCAGCGAATACGCGTGCACGACCTCGACCGCCGCGCCCAGCGCGCTGGGATCCCCGCGGCCCCCGGCCGCGCGATAGGCCGACATCACGAGGATCCCACGGAGGCGCTTGCCCTCCCCCTGCAGCGCGTAGCGGATGGCCTCCGCGACCGGACCCGCCTGGTCGGCGAGCTTGCGCGCGACGAGGTCCTCCAGCGCACGCGCCACCGCCACGCGGTCCTGCGCGAAGTCGATCGGGGTCACGCCGGTCGCACTCATCGCTTGGCCTCCAGCACCCCATCGGCCTGCGCGACGAGCGTCTGCACCTTGCCGTCGGCGTCGGCGAGCGCGGCGTTCGCCTCGCGCAACCGCCCGATGCCCTCCTCGAAGAGCTTCAGCGCCTCCTCGAGCGGCAGGTCGTCCCGGTCGAGCGCGGCCGCGATCTGCTCGAGCCGCGCGAGTGATTGTTCGAAGGTCATCCGTCCGTCCGGCGATGGGGGCCATCCTCGTGCACCGACGTCGTCTCCGCGCGTACGCGCCCGTCCGCGAGCAGCAGGTCGAACGGTGCGCCCGGGGCGAACGCGGCGCGCCGTCCCAAGGTTGCGCCGTCGAGGCCCCGCGCGACAGCGAAGCCGCGGGCGAGCACGGCGAGCGGGGACCGGGCCTCGAGCGCCGCCGTC
>JAIBBJ010000118.1 GCA_019694735.1 Gemmatimonadaceae bacterium
GCGTCCTGCCGCTGGTCCATCGCCGTGGCGCCGGCATGGTTCGCGAAGCCGGTGATGGTGACCTCGGTCCAGCGGAGCCCGACGATCCCCTGCACCGTGCCGATGGTGCGCCCCGCCTTCTCCAGCAGCCCCGACTGCTCGATGTGCAACTCGAGGTAGGCGTGCACGCTCCCCGCCTGGTGGGCCACGTCGCCGAGACGCGCGACGTCGCCGCCGAGCCGGCCGATGCCGTCGCGGATCGTGAGTCCCGAGCGCGCGACGGCGTCGAGCCCGCCGGTGGGCGTCATCCCGGCAAAGAGCTTGCTGCCGACGGTGCCGCCCTCCTCGTTCTGCCAGATCACCACGTCGAGCGGGTGCCGCAGCGCGACGCGCTGCTCCCGCAGCGACCGCGCGACCTCCAGCGCGCCGAACGAGCCCACCGGCCCGTCGAAGTTGCCGCCGTCGGTGACCGAGTCGATGTGCGAGCCGATGAGGATCGGCGCGATCCGCTCGCGCCCCTCGAGGCGGGCGAAGACGTTGCCCGCGGCGTCCACGCGCGGCGCGAACCCCGCCTCGCGGATCCGCGCCATCGCGAACGCGTGGCCCGCGAGATCGGCGTCGGAGTACGCGACGCGGTTGATGCCGCCGGCGGTGCGGCCGATCGCGTCGAACGCCGCGAGCGTGGCGTTCACCCGCGCGCCGTCGGCGCGGAGCGGGCGTGGCTGGAACGGCCAGCGGCGCCGGGCCGGCGCGCCGACCGTCCCGCCGGTCGTCGTGGCGGAGAAGGAGGTCGCGGCGAGCGCCGCTGCACCGGAGAGGAAGTCGCGTCGCTGCATGGCGGGCCGTCGGGGCGGTGGGGACGCCCCTATGTACGGCGTCCTAGGGCGCGCGGCAAGGGAACTGCGCGACCTGCGACGCGAACCACGGCTGCGCCGCAGCGGGCAGCGCGACCGCGTCCTGCGTGGCGAGCAGCTGGTTGCGCACGTAGCAGCGCAGCCCCTCCGCCACGGACTGGCTGCGCCCCCAGCCGACCGCGGCATCCGCCGCCGCGAGGTCGCCCCGCACCGCCTCGGTGATGCCGCGCAGGTACGCCACCAGCGCGGCCGCCTCGGCGTACGAGCGCATTTCATAGATGCGCAGCGCCCCCGTCGTGTCCGCGGCGCCCGTGGGCAGGTGGAGCAGGCGGCGCATCGTGAAGTCGGCACGGGCCTCGTCGTCCACGCGCTCGAGCATCTCCCGCAGGGCGGCGAGCACCGCGAGCGCCGAGTCCGGGCGCGCGGCCAGGCGCAGCGCGGTCGCCGTCACGAGCAGGCCGTCGAACGTCCGCCGCCGCTCCACCGCCTCGCCGGCGAAGGGCAGCGCCCCCGCCCAGTCGCGCGCGAGGAGCGCCGAGTTGGCGAGCGAGAGGCGCGGCGAGTCCTCGCCCGGCGCGAGCCGCGCGGCCGCCGCCGCGTGCCGGCGCATCGCGCTCCGGTCGCCTGCGCGCGTCGCGATCCCGCGCAACTCCATCCGCGAGGCGGCGAGCCCCCGCCGGAACTCGTCACGGCCGCGCCACTCGAGCGTCGCCCCCGCCGAGTCCAGCACCGTCACGAGCGTATCCGCCGCCGCGGCGCCGGCCGCGTCGAGGCCCAGCACGTCGAGCGAGACGCTGTTCAGGTATGCGAGCCCCGCGGAGAGGACATCGCGCGTCACGTCGTACCCTTGCCGCGAGATCATCGGATCATCGGCGACGGTCATCGGGCCGCGCACCGTCGCGAGCCCCGCGCGCAGGTGCGCGAGCGCCGTCCCCGGCGACGGCTGCGCCGCGGCCGCGGTATCGGCGAGCACGAAGTGCACGCCGTCGGCGACGAACCGCCCCGGGCCCTCGTGGTCGGTGAGGTCCACGGAGTATGCCGCCACGAGCCCGCGGCCGAGCGAGCCGTCGCGCACCTTCCCCGCCCAGTGGGTCACGAGCGCCGTCGTGAGCGCACCGTCCGCGCGGTCGAGCGCCTCCAGCTTGGCGTCGGCGTACGGGAGCGGGAGCCCCACGCGGTCGCGCATCGCCCGCGCGTACGACGGCCGGTTCAGCGACGCCCACTCCACCACCGCGACCTCCGGCCGGATGCCGCGCCGCTGCTGCAGGCGCAGCGAGACGAAGTCGATAGGCCCGTTCGCGATCAGCACGTCCCGCGGGCCGGCCGCCTCGAGCATCCATCGCGCGAGCGCGAGCTGGCCCGGCGCGAGGAGCGGATGCGCCGCGAGGCTGTCGAGCGCCGCGGCCTCGTCGGCGGCCGCCGCCGCATCGCCCCGGCGCGCGGCGCGCCAGGCGAGCGCGTACCAGGTGTCCCCGCGCTGCGGTGCGCAGCGCACGAGGCGCGCCGCCGCCGCGGCCGACGCGGAGTCGGAGGCCCCGTCCCACTCGGCGTTGTACGGGTCATGCGCCTCGCGCAGCGCGCGCAGCGCCGCCTCCTCGCACGGACGCACCGCGACGACGCGCGACGCGAGCGCCACCGCATCGGCCATCCGGCCATCGGACGCGAGCCACTCGGCGAGCCGCGCATGCGCGGGGCCCGGCACCGCCTCGAGCGCGGCCTCGTCCACGAGCAAGGGGATCGCGCCGGCGATCCACCGCGTGCGGAGGATCGAATCGGCGTCGGCCCGCGCGGCCGGGCGCGCCGGCACCCGCGCCACCCGGCGCAGCACCTGCACCGCGCGCACGTCGCCGCGCGTCCGCGCGAGCGTCTCGGCGCGCCGCGGGTCCGCCTTCGCCTGCACCAGCCGCCGCACCGCCTCGTCGTGCCCGTGCGACGCGGCGTGGTACAGCGCCGTCAGGCCGTCCGCGTCCACCTCGTCCACCTCGGCCTCGGCCGCGAGCGCGGCGCGCACCGCCGCCATGTCCCCCCCGATCGCCGCCACGTGCAGCGCGGGCCGCGCCCGCGTCCAGTCGAGCGTCATCCAGTCGTCGCGTGCCTGCAGGAACCGGATGCGCCCCTCGCCCGCCGCCGACACCGCGAAGCCGAACGCCTCGTGCTCCTCGTAGCCGTACGGCAGCAGCGACCACGGCTCGAGCACCGTCGTGAACCGGCGCTCCATCGCGATGTCCGACAGGATCGCCTGCTCCGGCGTGATCCCCGACATCGCGAGGAACCGCTTCAGCAGCGCGTTCAGCGAGTCGGGCTGCGTCTCCTCGACGATGATGAGGCGCACGCAGCTCGTGTCGGCCATGCCCTCGCGGCAGGCGACCCGCTCCTGCACGCCGAAGTAGAGCGTGGTCGGGATCGTCGTACCGGGCAGGATCGGGATCTCGCGGCGGCTGGGCGTCTGGTACTCGCTGCCGACCTCGAGCGCGGCCCCCCACCAGAACGCGACCGCGTTGCCGAACACGGCGCGCAGTCCGCCACCGAGGACATCGTCGCCGCCGAGGCGGTCGAGCGCCTCCGCGAGCTCGGACCCGCTGGGGGCGCGGCCCTGGACGTTCGCGAGCAGTTCCGGCCCGATGCGGCGCGCGATCGGCCCCATCCCGACGACCGACGACTCGCCGGACCGCGGGTCGACGACGAGCCCGGCCGCGGGGGAACCCACGGTGTCGGCGACGAGCAGCGTGTCGCCCTCGCGCCCGAGCGTGCGCACCCCGAGGCGCACCTTGCTCCCGTCCCGCAGCACCTCGAGGCGCGCGTTCCACGCCGAGACCACCGTGTCCACCGACTCGCCGGTGCCGCGGATCCGCCGCTTGTGGTAGTCGAGCTGCGCCACCGAACCCGGCACCCAGCGGAAGCGGAGCCGCGCGGTGTCGGGCGGCGCTTCCTGCGCGGGCGCGAGCGCGGGGACCGCCGCCAGCAGCGCGGCCGCGAGGCAGGTGGCGAGGCGGGTGGCGCGCGGACGGACGGATGGGACCACGGGACGCTCCGGTGGGGACGGACCCCGGGGACGATACCGGGCGGACCGGACCCCGGGAATGGCCGCCGCGCCCCGCGCGCGCGATCTTCCCCCCGTGACCGCCCCCCTGCCCCTCCCCTTCCGCCCCCGCCGCATCGTCGTCGGCGCGAGCGCGCACGCCGAGCTCATCGCCTGGCTCGCCGCCCGGCGCCCCGACCTCGCGTTCCGCGGCGCACCGCACACCGCCATCACCGCCGACGATCTCGCGTGGGCCGAGGCCTACGTCGGCTTCCGCCGCCCGCCCGCCGCCAAGACGATGGGTGCCGTGCGCTGGGTGCACTGCACCGGCGCCGGCGTGGACTCGTGGCTCGCCGGCGACGGCCTCGACCCCACGATCCTGCTCACCCGCACGAGCGAATCCTTCGGGCCGATGATCGCCGAATGGGCAGTCGCACGCGTCTTCGCGGTGCAGCAGCAGCTCCCCGACCTCGCGGCCGCGCAGAGGGAGGCCCGTTGGGCGCCGCGCGACCTCGCGCGCGTCGCGGGGACGCGGGCCCTCGTGGTCGGCACCGGCGACATCGGCCGCGCCATCGCCCAACGCTTCGACGCGCTCGGCATCGCCGTCACCGGCGTCTCGCGCTCGGGCGCGCCCGTGGACGGTCCGTTCCGCGCCGTGCACCGGGTGGCCGCGCTCCCCGACCTCGTGGGCGAGGCCGACTGGATCGTGCTCGTCGTCCCGGCGACGCGCGAGACGCAGGGGCTCGTGTCGCGCGCGGTGCTCGCGCGCTGCCGCGGCGCGGTGCTGCTCAACGCGGGCCGCGGCGCGGTGGTGGAGGAGGCCGCGCTGCCCGAGGCGCTCGACCTGGGCTGGCTCCGCGCGGCCGCGCTCGATGTCTTCGTCGAGGAGCCGCTGCCGCCGGCGTCGCCGCTCTGGCGGCATCCGCGCGTGCTCGTCTCGCCGCACATCTCCGGGCTCACCACCACCGAAGGGGCGGGCAGCGGATTCCTCGAGTGCCTCGCCGCGCTCGAGGCCGGGCGGCTCCCGAAGTGGCAGGTGGACCGGCTGGCCGGGTATTGAGCGGGATGCGACCCTGCTCCCGTTGACGCCGGCCCTGCGGCCGCGCCGCGCGCGCCCCTGGAGGGCGGTGCTCCTGCTCCTCGCCACGGCCGGCGCGCTGCCCGCGCAGACGCGCGCCGCGTCGCCCGCCGGCGCCGACCCCGGGCTCCTCGGGGCCGCGCACGTGGTGCGGCTCGACTCGGCGACCATCGCCGCGAGCCCCGCCCGGACCCTCGCCGAACTCCTCGCCGGCCGCGTGCCCGGCCTCAACGTGACGTGGGCGAGCGGCGACGCCGGCCTCGCCCCCGAGGTGAGCATCCGCGGCAGCGCGACGATGTTCGGGCCCGGCCGCCCGCTCCTCTATGTGGATGGCGTCCTCCAGCGCGAGGACCGCCACATCCTCGGACCCGCGCTCGACCGCCAGCGGCCGTCGCACACCTGGAGCCTGCCCGCGGACGGGATCGCGGAGGTCGAGGTGCTCCTCGGGCCCGCGGCCGGCGCGCTGCTGCCGTTCGGCGCCGCGCGCGGCGCGGTGCTCGTCCGCACCCGGCGCGCGGCACAGGGCGCGTGGCGCACCAGCGCGACCCTCGAGGCGACGCACCAGGCTGCGGTCGCGCCCTTCCGCACCCGCGTCACCCAGGCCGGCGACGTGACCGGCGGCGGCACCACCGACTACTGCCCGCGCACCGACGTCGTCACCGGCTACTGCACCGTCACCGCCGAGCGCACCTTCGTGCCGTTCGGCGGCCGCTCGCCCTTCGACGCCTCCACCGGCCTGCGCGCCGCGCTCGACGCGAGCGGCGACCTCCGCCTCGCCACGGTGCGTGCCGCCATCGTGCGCGACCGATCCACCCGCTTCACCGCGGCCGACGGCTTCGACCGCCTCGACCTCGCGCTCGGCGCCGCCACGCGCGAGTGGCGCGGGCTCACCGCCACGCTCGACGCCCGCTATGCCCGCAGCACCGGCACCTACGCGCCGTGGGGCGAGAACGGCATCTACCAGACCGGCGTCGCCGCCACCCAGCCCACCGACTCGACGGTGCCCCTCGCGGTGCGGAACGTGGACACGCTGCTCGCGCGCGCCCTGCCGTATGCCGCCGAGCGGATCGGCGGCGGGCTCGCGCTGCGCTGGGCCCCGCGGCCCTGGCTCAGCGCCTGGGCCGAGGGATCCACCGAACGCGCGACCCGCGGCAGCGACATCACCGTGAACTTCTACGATGCCATCGCCGTCGGTGGCACCTTCCTCGGCAGCGAGCGCGACCTCACCTCGTACCGGCACGGCATGGGTGCCGCCTCCGTCGGCGTGCGCGCCACGCGCGCGCTCCCGCTCGGCATGCGCGTCAGCGGCACCGTCGCCGTGCACCGCACGCACTACGACCAGCAGGAGCAGGTGGTCAACCAGGTGCGGCTCTCGGGCGGCGGCGGCTCGACCGGCGGCCAGGCGATCGCCCCCGACGTGCGCAGCACCTCGCACGTGGTGCTCGTGCGGCTCGACGCCGGCCGCGCGCGCTGGATCGCCGGCGGCTTCCGCAAGGAGGCCACGCAGCTCCTCGGCCTCACCTACGGCGACGACCCGTTCAACCAGCTGCAGGCCGGCTGGACGCTCACCGACGAGCCGTGGATGCCACGCCTCCCCGGCGTCTCGCGGCTCGCGCTGCGCGGCGCGTACGGCGAGAGCGGCGACCACGAGGCCGTGATCGGCGCGGCGCGCGTCGCGCTCCCCACCGTCGGCGGCCGCGTGCGCGCGCGGCTCCAACGCACCCTCGAGCGCGAGGGCGGCGCCGACCTCGCGCTCGCCGGCGGCCGCCTCCTCCTCTCGGGCACCGTCTTCACCCGCGCACTCCGCGACGGCTACCTCGCGACCAACAGCGGCCTCCCCGGCGACGCGATCGACTTCGGCTCGTGGGTCACGCATGGCCACGAATGGACGCTGACGCTCCCCGCACGCCCCGTGGGCGCCATCACGGTGGACGCCGCCCTCGGCTGGTCGAGCGCGCGCACGCGGATCACCAAGTGGCGCCCCACCGCGACCACCACCACGCTCAGCGGCCTCTCGCGCGTGACGTTCGAGGACGGCGCGCGCTTCGCCACGCTGCTCGCCGCGCGCTACTACTACAGCGACGCCAACGCCGACGGCGTCATCGACGCCTCCGAGATCACCATCGGCGCGCCGGCCGCGGCCGGCGTCACCACCCCCACCGACCTCCTCGCGCTCACGGTGCAGCTCGGCTGGCGCGGGCGCGTACAGGTGGGAGCGACGCTCGACGGGAAGTCCGGCCACCAGCGCTACGACGCCACCGGGCGCCTCGCCTGCCTCGTCCTCGTCTGCCCCGGGCTCTACGGCGGCACACTCGACGAGCAGGCGCGCGCGGTGACGTCGGGCTACACGACGACCTTCACCGGGCCGCTCACCGCCGGCGACTTCATCCGCGCCCGCGCGGCCTGGGTGCGCGTCGGGCTCGGCGGGATGCTGCACGGGCTGCCCGACGCGGCCGTCACGCTCACGCTGCGCAATGCGGTGCTCTGGCGCCGCGCCGGTCGCGGCGACCCCGAGACCGGCACCTTCGCGTTCGCCACGGTGCAGCGGGGCAACTACCTCGTGCCGGGGCTCGCCCCGCAGGTCTCGCTCCGGCTCGACCTCGCGCGCTGACCGTGTCGCGGGCGCCGCTACCGCGTCCCCGCGAAGAGCCCGATCAGCAGCTGGCAGAAGAGCGCGCCCACCACGGTCATCGCGAGGCCCCAGAGCAGCAGCTGGCGGAAGAGCTTCGCCGGGTCGTGCCCGGCCGGTAGCGCGGCGATGCACATCGCGCCGAGCGTCGAGAGCGGCGACACGTCCACCAGCGCCGCGCCCACCGTGATGCTGAGCGCGACCTCCAGCGGGTCGCCGCCGCCGATCCGCGCGACGAGACCCGGCACCGTCGGCAGGAAGGTCGGGTACACGACCCCCGAGGTCGAGCTGTAGGTGGAGATCGTGCCGGTGATGAACGCGATCACCCCGTTCACGCTCCCCGGCGTCGCGATGCGCGCCAGCAGGTCGGTGAAGAGCGTCATCCCGCCGGTGCCCTCCAGCACGCCGATCAGCACGCTCACGCCGCAGACCATCACGAGCACGCTCCACGGCACGGCCTTGAGCGTCGCCGCATCCTCGGCGGCGCCGCCGAGCACGAGGAGCGCCGTGCCGGCGAAGGCGGCGAGGCCGAGGTTGACCTTGAGGAGGACCACCGCGGCGACCCACGCCGCGCCCACCGCGAGCGTCGCGACGTGGCGGCGGGCCAGGGGCGCCGGCGCCTCCAGCGTCGCGCGTGTCCCGTCGCGGAGGAGCCGCGGCCCGCCGAACAGCAGCCACGCCACTGCGGCCGCGAGCAGGTGCGCGACGAAGTTCACGAGCCAGACGCGCCACTCCGCCCCCGCCAGCCCCACCTTCGCCATCGCGGTGTTCACCACCACGCCCACCGCGCTGAACGGCGAGAGGTTCCCCGCGTTCGCGCCGTTGCCGATCATCAGCGCGGCGAGGAAGGGCGGCACGCCGGCCCGCACGCTCGCGGCCATCGCGAGCGGCGCCAGCAGCGCGATCGTCGCGATCGCGCCCGGACCGAGCGTGCTCACCAGGCAGGCGAGCGCGAAGAGGAGCGGTGGGAGCCACCCCGCGCGCCCCGCCGTCGCGGCGAGCGCGCGCTGCGTGAGCGCCGCCATCGTCCCGTTGGCCTGCGCCGCGCCGAAGAGCAGCGTCACGCCGAGCAGCGTGAGGAAGAGCGACGACGGGAAGACGCCGAGCACGCGGTCGGCCTTCCAGCCGCCCGCATAGATGGCGATGCTGCCGGCGAGGGCGATCGCGAGGATGCCGACGTTGAGCCGCGACGTGAAGCTCGCCGCGATGACGGCGAGGATCGCGAGGAGCGAGAGCTCGGCGGCGGTCATGCGCGCGCGGCGAGCAGGTGCTTCTGCACCTTGCCGAGCGCGGTGCGCGGGAGCGCGTCGAGGCGCACCCACCGCCGCGGCACCTTGAACGACGCGAGCGCGGCGCGCACCTGCGCCTCGAGGGCCGCCGGGTCCGCGTCCCCGACCACGTACGCCACCGGCACCTCGCCGCGCACCGGGTCCGCCTCGCCCACCACCGCCGCCTCGCGCACGCCGGGGAGGGTGCACAGCAGCTCCTCGATCTCGCGCGGGTAGATGTTGAACCCGCCGGAGATGATGAGGTCGCTGCGACGGCCCTGCAGCGTGAGGTAGCCGTCGGCCGAGCGGACGCCGATGTCGCCGGTGCGGAACCAGCCGTCGCGGAACGCCTGCTGCGTCGCCTCGGGCCAGCGCCAGTAGCCCGCACAGACGTTCGGCCCGCGGACCCAGAGCTCGCCGACCTGGCCATCGGGGAGCGCGTGGCCCTCGGGGTCGCGCACCTCGACCGCCGTCATCGGCAGCGCGGGCCCCACGGCGCCGGGGCGCCGTTCGCCGGCGAGCGGGTTGCTCGCGTTCATCAGGGTCTCGGTCATCCCGTAGCGCTCGAGGATCACGTGGCCATAGCGCGCGCGGAACTCCTCGAGCACCGCGACCGGGAGCGGCGCCGAGCCGGAGACGAAGAGGCGCATCCCCTGCCCGATCGCGCGGGCGCGCGCCGGATCGGCCTCGAGCAGGCGCGTGTACATCGTCGGCACGCCGAAGAAGAGCGTCGGCCGGAAGGCCTCGAACCACCCGAGCGCCTCCTCGCGGTCGAAGCGTTCGACGAGCTTCATCAGGCAGCCGCTCACGAGCCAGCAATGGAGCCCGTTGCCGAGGCCGTGCACGTGGAAGAGCGGCAGCGCGGCGAGGTAGCGGTCGCGCGCGGTGATGTCCCAGGCGGCGCAGAGGGCGAGGGCGTTGGCCGCGAAGTTGCCGTGGGTGAGCACCGCGCCCTTGGCGACGCCGGTGGTGCCCGAGGTATAGATGATGGCCGCCGGCGTCTCGGCGGTCGCGACGAAGGGGGCGGCGGCCGCTGGCGCATCCGTCGCCGCGGCGGTGGTGGCGCGCGCGCCGCCCGCCTCCCCACCCGCGCGGTCCGCCTCGGCGGCGAGCGCCTCGACGTCCCAGAGCACCGTGCCCGCCGGCAGGTCCGCGGCACGCCCGGGCGTGCTGACGACGGCCGTCGGCTGCGCATCGCCGATGATGTGCCCGATCTCCCGGCCCTTGTAGAGCACGTTGATCGGGACGACGATGACGCCCAGCCGGGTGCAGGCGAGCCAGAGGTCGATGACCTCGAGCCGGTTGGCGAGGCAGAAGGCGAGTCGGTCGCCGGGGCGGAGGCCGCGCGCGGAGAGCACGCCGGCGAGGCGGCGGGCGCGGGTGTCGAGGTCGCCGAAGGTGAACGTGCGCACGCCGGACGGCGTGTCGCACTCGAGCGCGGGCTGGTCCGCGCGGCCGACGAGCGAGGGGGCGAAGAGGAGGGGGAGCGACATCGTAGGGCGGGAAGCTACCGCCCTACGATGCGCGCGCCACCGGGATCAGGGGCAGGTGAAGCCGGTGAAGGTGCCGCCCTGGTTGGAGCAGCCGCCGGTGAGGGTCAGGGTGCCGCCGGTCGCCGTGGTGGTGGAACCGGCGAAGAGCGTCGTCAGGCCGGAGACCGTGAGCGAGCGCGTGGCGGCGACCGTGAGGGTGCCGCGCTGGGCGATCGCGCCGGTGACCGTGCCGTTGAAGTTCGCGGTGAACGCACCGGAGTTGTCCACGAGGGCCGCCGTGAGGGTGCGCGACCCGTTCGACCCGAGCGCGAGGTCGATCGTGCCGTTCGCGGCATTCGTGAGCGTGTTCGCGCCGAAGTTCGCGGCGACCGCGTAGGCCGCATCCTGGGCGATGATCCGGAAGAGGCCGTTGTTCGTGAACCCGTTGGCGAAGGTCACGTTCGCGGCGCCCGATGCCGTGATGCCGCGCACGAGGATCGACGACCCCACCCCGCTCGTCAGCGCGGTGTTGACCGTGGTGGTGCCCTCGAGGAGCAGCGACCCGTTGTTGGTCAGGGTGGTGGGTGCGAAGGTGCCGCGCACGCGCAGCGAGTCGGTGGCGCCGATCGTGAGCGCCATCGGGATGGTGGTGGCCGCGGAGAGGTTGAGCCGCGGCTGGACCTGCGCCGGGGCGAGCAGCAGCGCGGTCGTGCCGGTGGTGGAGACGAGGGCCCCGACGCCGGAGACGGACCCGGCGGTGAGGTCCACCGTCCCGCCGGCGAACGTGAGCGTCCGCGCGCCGGCGGCGATGGTGCCGGTGTTGGTGAAGCTCGGCGTCGTGCCGCTCTGCGTCACCGTGAGGTCGCCGGTCGTCAGGGTGATGGTGCCGCTGTTCACGTGCGCCGCGCTGGCCCCGGTGATCGCGAGATCGAACGGGATGTCCACCGTCCCCTGGTTGATCAGCGTCGCGTTGAGGACGCGGGTCCCGCCGACCCCCGCGACGGTGGCGAACGTGCCGCTCGCGGTGTTCGTCAGCGACGGCGTGACCAGCGTGACCGTGTACCCCGCGTCCTGCGCGACGAGGTCCAGCGTCGCCGAGTTGGTGAGCGGATTGGTGAACGTCGCCGTCGGGTTGCCGCCCGCGCCCGACCCGCGGACGCGGATCGTGGAGCCGGTGCCCGTGGTCACGGCGGTATTGATCGTCGGGGCGCCCTCAAGGATCAGGGTGCCGTTGTTCGTCAGCGACGGCGGCGCGAAGCCACCGCCCAGGATGCGGAGCGAGTCCCCGGCCGGCACCACGAAGGGGTCCGGCAGCGTTGACGTCGCCGAGAGGGTGACGCGCGGCTGCACCGTCGGCACCGTGAAGCGCACCGTGGGGCTGCCGGTCGTGACCAGCCGTCCCCCGTAGCCCGTCACGACGCCGCCCGTCAGGTCGAGCGTGCCGCCCGCGACGGTGAAGGTGCGCCCGTTCGTCGCGATGGTGCCCGTGTTGGTGAAGCTGGGCGTCGTCCCGCTCTGGGTGATCGTGAGGTCGCCCGCCGTCATGGAGATCGTGCCGCTGTTCACGTGGGCTGCGCTCGCGCCGGTGATCGCGAGGTCGAACGGAATGTTCACCGTCCCCTGGTTGATCAGCGTCGTGTTGAGGACGCGGGTTCCGCCGACCCCCGCGACGGTGGCGATCGTGCCGCTCGCGGTGTTCGTCAGCGACGGCGTCACCAGCGTGACCGTGTACGCCGCGTCCTGCGCGAAGAGGTCGAGCGTCGCCGAGTTGGTCAGCGGATTCGTGAACGTCGCCGTCGGGCTGCCGCCCGCACCCGACCCGCGGACGCGGATCGTCGAGCCGGTACCCGTGGTGACGGCGGTATTGATCGTCGGGGCACCCTCGAGGATCAGGGTGCCGTTGTTCGTCAGCGACGGCGGCGCGAAGCCACCGCCCAGGATGCGGAGCGAGTCCCCGGCCGGCACCACGAAGGGGTCCGGCAGCGTTGACGTCGCCGAGAGGGTGACGCGCGGCTGCACCGTCGGCACCGTGAAGCGCACCGTCGGGCTGCCGGTCGTGATCAGCCGTCCCCCGTAGCCCGTCACGACGCCGCCCGTCAGGTCGAGCGTGCCGCCCGCGACGGTGAAGGTGCGCCCGTTCGTCGCGATGGTGCCCGTGTTGGTGAAGCTCGGCGTCGTGCCCGACTGCGTCACTGTGAGGTCGCCCGCCGTCATCGTGATCGTGCCGCTGTTCACGTGCGCCGCACTCGCGCCGGTGATCGCGAGGTCGAACGGGACGTTCAGCGTCCCCTGGTTGATCAGCGTCGTGTTGAGGACGCGGGTCCCGCCGACCCCAGCCACAGTGGCGATCGTGCCGCTCGCGGTGTTCGTCAGCGACGGCGTCACGAGCGTGACGGTGTACGCCGCGTCCTGCGCGAAGAGGTCGAGCGTCGCCGAGTTGGTCAGCGGATTCGTGAACGTCGCCGTCGGGCTGCCGCCCGCACCCGACCCGCGCACGCGGATCGTCGAGCCGGTGCCCGTGGTGACAGCGGTGGTGATCGTCGTCGCGCCCTCAAGGATGAGGGTGCCGTCATTCTGGAGCGACGGCGGCGCGAACACCCCGCCGTTGATCCGGAGGGAATCCCCGGCCGGGATCGTGAATGCGTCGGGGAACACGGCGCCCGCCCCGAAGCGGACCCGCGGCTGCACGGTGCCGCTCGTGAACCGCACCGTCGTCGCCCCGGTCGTGACGAGCCCGCCGCCGGTGCCGGTGACCACGCCCGAGAGCAGGTCGAGCGCCCCGCCGTTGACGGTGAGCGTGCGCCCGTTGGTCGCGATCGTGCCGGTGTTCGTGAAGCTCGGCGTCGTCCCGCTCTGCGTCACCGTGAGATCACCCGCCGTCAGGGCGATCGTGCCGCTGTTCACGTGCGCCGCACTCGCGCCGGTGATCGCGAGGTCGAACGGGATGTTCACCGTCCCCTGGTTGATCAGCGTCGTGTTGAGGACGCGGACCCCGCCGACCCCCGCGACGGTGGCGATCGTCCCGCTCGCGGTGTTCGTCAGCGACGGCGTCACGAGCGTGACCGTGTACGCCGCGTCCTGCGCGAAGAGGTCGAGCGTCGCCGAGTTGGTGAGTGGATTGGTGAACGTCGCCGTCGGGCTACCGCCCGCACCCGACCCGCGCACGCGGATCGTCGAGCCGGTGCCCGTCGTGACCGCGGTGGTGATCGTCGTCGCGCCCTCGAGGATGAGGGTGCCGTCATTCTGGAGCGACGGCGGCGCGAACACCCCGCCGTTGATCCGGAGGGAATCCCCGGCCGGGATCGTGAAGGCGTCGGGGAACACGGCGCCCGCCCCGAACCGGACCCGCGGCTGCACGGTACCGCTCGTGAACCGCACCGTCGTCGCCCCGGTCGTGACGAGCCCGCCGCCCGTGCCGGTGACCACGCCCGAGAGCAGGTCGAGCGCCCCGCCATTGACGGTGAGCGTGCGCGCGTTGGTCGCGATGGTGCCGGTGTTGGTGAAGCTGGGCGTCGTGCCGCTCTGCGTGATCGTGAGGTCACCCGCCGTCATCGTGATCGTGCCGCTGTTCACGTGCGCCGCGCTCGCGCCGGTGATTGCGAGGTCGAACGGGATGTTCACCGTCCCCTGGTTGATCAGCGTCGCGCTGAGGATGCGCGTGCCGCCGACGCCCGCCACCGGCGCGATCGTGCCGGTGGGCTGGTTCAGGATGCTGCCCGCCGTGACCGTGAGCTGCACGCTGTACGCCGCTCCGGTCGCGACCAGCTCGATCGCCCCCGCGTTGTCGATGCCGTTGCCGAACGTGACGTTGGCCGCGCCGGTGGCGGTCTCGCCGCTGATCCGCAGCATCGCGCCGTTCGCGTTCGTGAACGGCTGCGTGAAGGCCGAGGCGGCCCGCGCGAGCACCGTGCCGGCGTTCTGCACCGCCTTCTGCACCGAGCCCGCGCCCGTGGTCAGCTGCCCCTGGTTGAGCAGCCCGCCGGCGCCGCGCAGGATGCCGCCCGTCGCGATCGTCAGCACGCCGCTGGAGGCCACCGTCGCGTCGCCGTCCACCTGCAGCGTCCGCGCGCCGACCGCGAGCGTCTGCACGCCCGCGCCGCCGCCGACGAAGAGCGCCGACACCGTATCCCCCACATCCATGGTGACCGTGTAGGTCCCCGCTGCCGCGATGCTCACCGTGTCGGTGGCGATCGGTGTGCGGCCCTGGCTCCAGTTCGCGACCGCGCTCCAGTTGCCGCCCGCCGTGTTGGTCCAGGCGTTCACCACGCCGGCCGTCGGGCCGAGGACGAGCACGTCGGTCGCCGAGTAGGTGGGCGCGGCCTGCAGCGGCGCCGCCGCGTTCACCGTCGCGAAGGTCCCCGTGCGCGTGCCCGCGGTCAGCAGCGTGAAGCTCGTGCCGGCGGTCGGCGTGTAGCCGCCGAAGAGCCCGACGTTGAGCGTCCCGCCCAGCGTCGCCGTGCCCGACACCAGCAGCTGGTCGTACTGCGCGCCGGCCGTGAGCCCGCCGATGTCCACGGCGATGGTGCCCGTGCTCGCGGTGAGGTTCCCCGTGATGGACAGCGTGCCGGCCGCGCCGGGCGCGACGTCGAGGAGCCCCTGGTTCAGCACCGCGCCGCCGATGGCCCGCGCGCCGCCGCCGTTGCCGGCGGACGTCCGGACCACCCCGCCCACCGCGTTCGTCAGGCTGCCGGCACTGAACTGGAGCGCCGCGCCGTAGGCGCCCGCCACCGTCGCCTGGTTCGTGAGCTCGATCGTCCCGCTGTTGGTCAGGCCACTGTTCAGCACGAACGAGGAGGGCGCGGTGAAGCTGCCGATCGCCCCCACGCGCAGCACGGCGCCGGTGTTCATCGTGAAGGTGCCGCCGATCGCGCTCGCCCCCGTCGCCTCCACCAGGCCGCTGTTGGCCACGTTCGCGCCGATGGCGGACTCGAGCAGCCGCAGCGCCGCCGCCGGCGTGACGGCGAGCGTGCCGCCTCCGACCACGCCCGCGCCCGACTCCTGGAGGAAGGTCCCCGTCGTCAGGCCGAGCACCTGGCCGCTGGCGATCGTGATCGTCCCGGTGTTGGAGAAGGTCGCGAGCCCGCCCGAGATGCCGAGGCTCAGCTGCGCCCCCGCGGTGATCGAGCCGTCGTTCGTGTTCGTGCCGCCATCGAGCGCCCACGACGTGACCGCCGTCGTCGTGATCGTGCCGAGGTTGACGAGCCGGCCGGAATACGTGCGCTGGCCACCCGTGCCGGCCGCGAAGGTGATCGTCCCGCTGCCCGCGTTCACGAGGTCGCCCGTGACCACCGCGAGGCCGGAGTTCACCGCGCCGCCGCTGGAGGTCAGCGTGAGCTGGCCCTGATTCGTGAAGCCGTTCTGCACCGAGAGCCCCATGGACCCGCTCGCCACGCTCGACTGGATCAGGATCGCCGAGATGGACGTCGTCGCCACGGCGCCCGTGAGCGTGGACGTGGCGAACACGTCGAACGAGCCGTTGTTCAGGAAGTCAGCCGCGATGGACCCGCCGTTCGAGCGGATGAGCCCGTTGTTCTGCACCGGTGCCCCCGACACCGTCGCGCCGGCGCCGAGGTCGATGATGCCGGCGCCGTTGTTCAGCACGCCGCCGGTGGTGGTCAGCGCGGCACCCGCCTGCAGCGCGAGCGTCGCATTCCGGCCGCCCGTCCCGCCGACCTCGAGTCGCGTGACCGCCACCGTGCCGGGGAGCTGCACCACGTACGTCCCCACCGCGTCGAGCCGCACCGTGTCGAGCGCGATCGGCGCCCGGCCGAGGCTCCAGTTGGTGCCGGTGGTCCAGTCGCCGCCCGCGGCGTTGGTCCAGCTGTTGATCCCGCCGCCCGCCGCCGTGACGTCGAACGCCGCGCTCGTCGCGTTGGCCAGCCCGGCCGACGACGCGACGAGCGTGTAGCCCGTCCCGACCGCGCTGAGCGAGAGCGTGCTGAAGGTCGCGATGCCGCCCACCACGGTCGCGGTGGTCGTCCCGCCGAGCGTCGCGCCGCCCGGGTTCGCGCCGAGCGCGATCGTGACGTTGCCGTTGAAGCCGGTCACGGTGTTGCCGCCGGCGTCCCGCACCCGCACCTGCACCGGCGGCGCGATCGCGGCGTTCACCTGGACGGCCGTCGGCTCGACGACGAACGCGAGTGCGGTCGCCGCGCCCGCCGTGATCGCGAACGGCGCGCTCTGCGCCGGCACGAAGCCGCTGGCGTTCGCATCGAACGCGTAGCCGGCGCCGACGGTCTGGATGGCGATGGTGCTGAAGGTCGCGATGCCGCCCACCGCGTTGACGGTGGTCGTGCCCGTGACGACGGGATTGCCGCGCCCCGGCGCGGGGCTGATCGTGACCGGGCCGGTGAACGCCGTGCGCAGCTGCCCGCGCGCATCCTCGGCGCGGACCGTGAACGCCGGCATCGTCGCGCCGGCCGCGGTCGGCTGCGGCTGCACGCCGAAGACGAGGCGGTCCGGCGCCGTCGGGCCGAGCGCGCGCAGCGCCGTCACCTCGGCCGCCGTGAGCGGCCCGGCGTACACGCGCAGTTCGTCGAGGTCGCCATTGAAGTGGTCGGCCCCGAGGTCGAACATCCGGCCGAGACGCGTGGGGGTGCCGCCCGCGGCGGGGATGATCGCGGTGTTGAAGGTCGCGACCACCGCGCCGTCCTGGTACACGCGGGTGGTGTTGGCCGCCGCATCCACGACGAGGACGAGGTGGTGGAAGAGGCCGTCCGCGCCGGGGCTCGCGACGCCGCTGAGTCCGCCGCCCTCACCGACGCCCACGTCTTCCTGGCCGAGACCCTGGTCGTAGCTGAGGAAGAGGCCGGGGCCACCGGCCGTGCCCTGCGAGAGCAGCGTGCCCTGGTCCGGCGTGCGCACGCGCGCCCAGAGCGAGACCGCATAGCTGCCGCTCGTCGGGACGATGGCCGACGGCATCTCCGCGTAGGCCGTGGCCCCGTCGAGGACCAGCGCGCCGTCGAGCACCTGCGCGTTGCCGAAGAGCGACGCATCCGCGGTGCCGACGCCGTCGCTCGCGTCCGAGGCGAACTGGTAATGGTGCAGCAGGATGTTGTTCGGCGCCGTCGCCGTGAAGGTCAGCGGCGAGCCGACGAGGCCCGTGGCCGTCGCGGTCACCGTCTGCGCGCCGAAGCCGGGGCCGGCGGTCCAGGTCACCTGGGCGAGCCCGTTGGCGTCGGAGACCACCGACGGCGCGCTCACGCTGCCGCCGCCGCTCGCGACCGCGAACGCGACCGCGACGCCGGCCATCGGCTGGCCGTCGGTGGCGACGACGCGCACGACGAGCGGGAGCGGCAGCGCCGCGTTCTGCACCGCCGCCTGGTTGTTCCCCGAGACCACCTGCACCGCCTGCGCGCGCGGCGTGATGTCGAGCAGCACCGTGTCGGCCGGGCCGGTGAGGAGCTGGGCGATGACCGCGACCGGGCCGCGCGCGGGGAGCGTCGTGCCGGCGCCCGCGCCCGGCGCCGTGATCCGCGCCTTCGTCGTGTCCGACGTGCGCCACGCGATCGGCGCGGCGATCGGCTGGCCCTGCGCGTCACGCGCCGCCGCCGTGAAGCCGAACGGGTCGCCCGAGAGGATCGTCGTGATCCCGGGCGCGATCTCGACCGTCGTCGCCTCCGCCCCCGGCCCCGCGTACCGCACCGGCACCTGCGGCTGCGAGGGCGCGCCCCCGGCCACCACCTGCACCGACGAGCTGCCGAGGAAGACCGTGTCGCCCTGCGCGTTCACGAACGCGAGCGCCAGCTGCATCCTCTCGCCCTCGGCACCCGCCGCGTTCGCGACCGGCACCGTCAAAGCGAGCGAGACCGAGTCGGCGCCGCTCGGGAACGGCACCATCCGGTCCACGACCTGCTCGCCGGTCGAGTTCACCAGCCGCACGCGGACCCGGTCGAACGGCACGAGGTCGCTGGCGACGCCGTTGGCCAGCCCCGGCGTGTCGAAGCGGACGCTGAACGAGAAGTCGCGGACCAGCGTGAATCCCGGCGGACCCGTCACCTCGCGGCCGCAGCTGAGCGTGGCGAGGAGGAGACCGGCGCCCACGAGGAGCGACCGGCGGAACGTCGTCGGGATGGAACGCGGCACGCGCGGCTCCGGGAGCAGAGACCGGCCGCCTCGCGGGGGCCGGGGGCTGGGAACGAGGTCGCCCCGGGGCAGGGGCGTTCGCTCTAAGGTCGCTCCCGGGCGGGCACCCCAGCAAGGCGGCGGGGCGTGACCCCGGTCACGGCGCGAGGCGCGTCGCCCACGAGCTGCACCCGCGGACGCCCGCCCTCGACCGTCACCATCCACTCCGGCCCCGCCGCGCGCGGGGCCTCATCGGGCCACCCGCACCGGCTGCGTCCACGCCGCCGCGCCGTTCGACTCCAGCACCTTCGCCCGCACGTACCCCTCACGCCCCGTGATCCGGTACGTCGCCGGGTTCGCCGTCACCTCGCTCAGCACCGCCCCGCCCTGCCCGATGAACTGCACGCGGTACTTGCTGAAGAAGGTCGGCTTCACGTCCACCGTGATCTCGGTGGGCGTCACGCGGTAGTCGCGCAGCTCCACGCCGGTCGAGGCGTAGAAGTCGCCGCGGGCGATCGCGTCCACGATCGCCTTCGGCGTCAGCGTGTCGGCGCGGACGAAGATCCACCCCTGCCCCGGCCGCGCCGCGAGCGGGTCGTTGGACGGCTTGAAGTGGTGCGCGTCGTCGGTGGCGAGGCCGTAGAGCGTGATCCCCCTGGAGAGGATCTGGTCCCACGCCTGCTCCAGCCCCGGGACGCCGCCGCCCCCCTCGTTGTTCACCATCGGGTGACCGTTGAACACCTCGAACAGCTTCAGGTCCTTCACCTGCGCGAGCTCGTCCGCGGTGACCGACCAGCCGAAGTTCGGATGATTCAGGTGCGGCTCCGCCCCCGCGGCGCGGATGGCATTGACGTCGCGCTGGATCACGTCCACCACGCTCGACCCGCCCTGCGGCGGCACCAGCCGCTCCGGCGCGAGCGCGTTGATGTGGATGGACTTGTCGGCGACGCGGTCGGTGACCTCCTCGCCGCGGATGATCAGGAACCGCTCGTCGAGGCCGTGCAGCGCGTTGAGCGCGGTCACGTCGGTCAGGACGTTGTGGTCGGTGAGCACGAGGAAGGCGTAGCCGTGCTCCTTGTACCACTTGGCGACGTCGTCGGGATGCGAGTCGCCGTCGGAGTTGAGCGTGTGCGTGTGGGTGTTGCCCTTGTACCAGCGCTGGCGCGCCTGCGCATCGCGGCCGCGCAGGTCGCGCAGCGCGAGGGAGGAGGCCGCGAGCACGGCGAGGAGCGCGAACGGGACGAGGCGACGGCGCATCGGGGACTCGGGCGAGGGGCGGCACCGCCGGGCGCGCGGTCCGCGGCGGCGGGGGCACGTCGGGCGGGAGGGGCGCGGCGGGGCCGCCGCGACCTCCCCAAGTTGCGCCGCGCCGCCCGCGACCTCAATGCTTGGAGGGTCACGCCCCCGTCACCGTCCCGGAGCCCCGATGGCCACCTCGCCCGCCGACCTCGCCAAGCGCCTCCTCCGCCGCGAGTGGGACCACCTCACCGCGCAGGAGCGCCGCGTGGTGGACGCGATCCTCGCCCGCGCCCACGTGAGCCGCGACACCGCCGGCCGGTTCGAGGCCTCGCGCAGCGTTTCCGAGCGCCTCTCCGACGGCATCGCCGCGTTCGGCGGGTCGTGGACCTTCATCCTGCTCTTCCTCGGCTTCATGGGCGCGTGGGCGCTCGTGAACGCCGCGCGCGGCGGCCGCGCGTTCGATCCCTACCCGTTCGTCTTCCTCAACCTCATCCTCTCGACCCTCGCCGCGCTGCAGGCGCCGATCATCCTGATGTCGCAGAACCGGCAGGCGGCGCGCGACCGGATGCAGGCCGAGGCGGACTACGAGGTGAACCTCAAGGCCGAGATCGAGATCCGCACCCTCCACGAGAAGCTCGATGCGCTGCGCGAGGCGCAGTGGGCCGACCTGGTGGCGATGCAGCGCGACCAGATCGAGAAGCTCGAACGGCTGCTCGCGGCGCGGGCGGCGTAGCGCCGCACCCTCACCGCAGGAGCACGCCCCGCAGCCCGCCCGCGATCAGCGCCGTCACGTCCGTCGCCACCCGCGCCAGCGCGAGCCCGCCCGGCGACGCCAGGTACCGCGGCGCCCACTCCGGGTCGAACTTCTCCTTGTACTGGTGGAGCCCGCGGAAGTTGTAGAAGTGCTCCCCGTGCCGGAACAGCGTCCCGCCGACGCGGCTCCAGAGCGGCGCGAGCCGCCGCGCCTCCACCCCGGCGAGCGGCGCCATCCCGAGCGAGAACCACTGCCACCCCTCGGCGCGCCCCCACAGCATCAGCTGCGTGAACAGGTACTCCATCACGCCGTGCGGCGCGTCGTCGTCGAACCGCATCAGGTCGATCGAGAGCACCGAACCCGGCGCTGCGCGCAGCAGGTTCGCGAACGCCACCACCCGCCCCGCCCGCCGCACCACCGCCACCGGGAACCGCGCGAGGTACGCCTCGTCGAACCGCCCCAGCGAGAACCCCTTCTCCGCCACGTGCTTCCGCGCGAGCCAGGCATCGCTCACGCGGCGCAGCTCGGGGAGCAGCGCCGGCACCTCGGCCGGTGGCACGATCGCGAAGCTCCCGCCCTCACGCTCCACGTGGCGCACCGTGCTGCGCAGCCCCTTCCGTGCGCTCCCCTCGAGCGAGAACGCCGCGAGCGGCACCCGCGCCTCCTCGCCGAGCTTGGAGAGGGTGAGCCCCGCGTCGAGGTAGAGCGGCAGCGCGCGCGCCGAGACCTGGTAGAACACCGGTAGCGCGCCGTGCGCGTGGCAGGCCTCGCGGAAGCGCCAGACGAGCGCCTTCCGCGCCGCCTCCGGCCCCACCGGGTCGCCGAGCGCGATCCAGCTGCGCCCCGACACGCCGTACATCAGGAAGGCGTCGGCCGCATCGCTGAACAGCAGCGCCTTGTCGCCGAGGAGCGCGAGGTTCGCCTCCACCTCCTCCTGCGCCGCGATGATCGCCGCCGCGCGGTCGAGCTCCGCGGGCGTGGGCGGCACGGTGCGCGCCCGGGCCGGCCGCAGCAGCCGCGCGAGCGCGACGCCGCCCATCACGACCATCGCGCCGGCCGTCGCGCGCAGGAACCGCGGGGCGTCGCTGCGGCGCGCGAACATCCACCAGAGCTTGTCGGAGTACTCGACGTGCTTGAAGGCGAAGGCGCCGAGCCACGCCGAGCTCGCGATCACCGCGGCGACCGCGGCGAGCCAGCCCGGGGTGAGTGCCTCCGCCGTCAGCGCCGAGGGGCGCGTGAACTCGCGCCGGCTCGCCCAGAGCACGCCGAGCACCACGGTGAGCGCGAGCGCCTCCTCGTAGTCGAGCCCCTTGCCGAGGGAGAGGAGCGCGCCGGCGCCGAGCAGCAGCACGGCGAGATGGAGGGCCGCGTTGAGCCGCAGCTGCAGCCCGCGCGCGAGGAGGAGCAGCGCCACCCCCACCGCGCTCGCGAGGAAGTGCGAGAGCTCCACCACCGCGAGCGGGAAGGTGCGGTCGAGCCACCCCATCCGGCTGCCGACCGCAGGGACCGCGCCGGAGAAGAGGAGGATGGTGCCGGCGAGGAACACGAGCGCGGCCATCACCTCGGGCACGAGGCCGGCCATCCACTGCGCCACGGGGGCGGCCGCGCGCAGCCGCGGCCGGAGCGCGGCCCCTTCGCGCACGGCGAGGAGCACCGCCGCCGCCACGAACGGCAGCAGGTAGTAGATGGCGCGGTACGCGAGCAGCGTCCCCACGACGGTCGGCGCGCCGAGATGCGGCGACAGGAGCACCAGCAGCACCGACTCGAAGACGCCCACCCCGCCCGGCACGTGGCTCACGAGCCCGAGCATCTGGCCGGCCACGAAGGCCCCCGTGAAGCCGGCGAAGCTCACCGTGCCCGGCGGGAGCAGCGCGTGCAGCACCGCGGCCGCCGCCACCCAGTCGGCGATCGAGACCGCGAACTGCGCCGCCACGAGCCCCGGCGACGGGACCTGGATCGCGTGCCCGCGCACCGCGAGCGTGCGCCGGTGCGCGAGCGAGAGCAGCGCGTAGCCGAGCGCGAGCGCGAGCAGCACCGCCCCGATCGGGTGCAGCAGCGGCGAGAGCAGGTGGAGCGGCGCCGGCAGCGGGATCGGGTCGAGCAGCAGCGCGAGCCCGCCGACGGTGAGCGCGCCGAGCCAGAAGGTCGTGCTGTAGAACGCGATGATCCGCGCGACGTCGGCGGTCGGCACGCCCCAGCCGGTGTAGAGCCGGTAGCGGAGCGACGCCCCGGTGAGGAGCGGGAAGCCGAGCGTGTTGCTCACCGCGTAGCCGGTGAACGACGCGAAGGCGATCCGCCGGAAGGCGAGCGGGTGCTGCACGTAGCGCAGCGCCAGCGCGTCGTAGCCGATGAGGCAGCCGTAGCTCACGGCGGTGAGCAGCAGCGCGGCGAGGACGCGCGGACCGGGGAGCCCGCGGACCGCGTGCACGAGGTCGCGGTACTGGTAGGCGCGCAGCTCGCGGTGGAGGATCCACGCCGCGAAGGCGAGGAGCGCCGCCCCCGCCGCGGGGGCGATCCACCGGCGGAGGGCTGCGCCGCGCGCGTCGCTCATGTCCCTGGATACCCCGGGCGGCCCGCCGCGGCGCGCGCCCTACTCCGCGTGGACCATCGCCGGGGCGCCGGCGCCGGCGGGCCTGGGCCGCGCCGCCGAGACCACGAGCAGCAGCGGCAGGGTCGCGACGAGGATCGCCCCCGAGGCGAGGAAGACCTTCCCGAACGCGATGACGCTCGCCTGCGCCGTGAGCTGCCGGTCGAGGACCGTGTACGCGAGCTGCTGGGCGCTGGCGGCGTCCATCCCGCGGCCCTGGAAGCCGCGGGCGAGGCCGCCCAGCCGCTCCAGCGACGCCCCGTCGAACAGCGTCACGTGCTCGGCGAGCACCGCCTTGGCCTGCCGCGTGTGGTGCGTGAGCAGCGTCGCCAGCGCGGCGATGCCGAGCGAGCCGCCGATCTGCCGCGAGAAGCTGGAGAGCGCCGTCCCCGCCGCGATCTCGGTGCGCGCGAGCCCCTGCAGCGTGAGGTTCGTCAGCGGCACGAACATCAGCCCCAGCCCGATCCCGCGCACGATCAGCGGCCAGAAGAAGTCATCGGCGCCGGTCTGCGCCGTCATCCGCGAGAGCTGCCACATCGCGACGCCGAAGAGCGAGATGCCGGCGACGATGAGCAGCCGCGCGTCGAACCGGTTCACGAGCCGCCCCGAGAGCGCCATCGAGAACGCCGTCGCCATCGCCCCGGGGAGGATCACCATCCCCGTCTGCCACGCCGACATCCGCAGCATGGACTGCAGGTAGATCGGCAGCACGAACACCGACCCGAACAGCGCGACGCCCATGAAGATGCCGATCGTCGTCCCCACCCACATCTCGCGGTGGCGGAGCACCTTGAAGTCGATGATCGGCTCGGCGATGGTGAGCTCGCGCCAGACGAGCAGCGCCATCGCCGTGCCGGAGACCACCGCGAGCCCGGTGATGAGCCCCGACTCGAACCACCCCTCCCCCTGCCCGTGCTCCAGCAGGTACTGCAGCGAGCCGATCGCGAGGATGAGGAGCCCGATGCCGAGCCAGTCCACCGTCGTCGCCTTCACGTGGTGCTCGGCGTCGTGCACGTACGCGAGCACCATCGCCGCCGCCGCGGCGCCGACCGGCAGATTGATGTAGAAGATCCACGGCCACGAGTACGCGTCGGTGAGCCAGCCGCCGAGCGTGGGGCCGAGGGTCGGGCCCACCATCACGCCGAGGCCGAAGACGGCCATCGCCATCCCGATCTCCCGGCGCGGGAACGCCTCGTAGATGATCGCCTGCGAGGTGGTGAGCAGCGCGCCCCCGCCGACGCCCTGCACGAGCCGCCAGAGGATGAGCGTCCCGAGCGTGTGCGACGCGCCGCAGAAGAACGACGCCACCGTGAAGATCAGGATGGACGCCGCGAAGTAGCGCTTGCGCCCGAAGTACGCCGCGAGCCACCCCGACATCGGCATCACGATCACCGCGGCGACGATGTAGCCGGTGCTCACCCACGCGATCTCGTCGAGGCTCGCGCCGAGCTCCCCCATCATGTGGGGGATCGCGACGTTCACGATCGAGGTGTCGATCACCTGGATCACGCTCGCGAGGGTCGCCGCGAGCGCGATCATCCAGCGGTGCGGGTCGCCCGCCCAGGCGTCGTCGTGCGGCAGCGCCACCGGCCGGGCCTCAGTGCACCTGCACCGCGACCGCGACCGACATCCCCGGCCGCAGCGGGCGCTCGGCGCCGCATCCCTCGGTCACCGCGATCCGCACCGGGATCCGCTGCACGACCTTGGTGAAGTTGCCGGTGGCGTTGTCGGGCGGGAGGAGCGCGAAGCGCGCGCCGGTGGCCGACGCGATGCCCTCCACCTGCCCGTGCGCCTCGCAGCCGGGGTACGCGTCCACCTCGATCGCCACCGGCTGCCCGACGCGCATCGCGTCGAGCTGCGTCTCCTTGAAGTTGGCGGTGATCCAGGTCTCGCCCTCGCCGACGATGCTCATCAGCGGCTGGCCGGGCTGCACGAGCTGGCCGACCTCGACGTTCTTGCGCGTGACGCGGCCCGCCTCGGGCGCGCGGACCCGCGTCGTCGCGAGCTGCAGCAGCACCACGTCGCGCGCGGCGCGGGCCGCGGTGAGCCGCGCCTGCGCGAGCTTCACCCCCGCCTGAGCGCTCGACACCGACGCGCCGGCCGCGCCCGCCTGCTCCTCCACCGCCTGCACCGTCGCGGCGGCGGCGCGCGCGTTGGCGCGCAGCAGGTCGAGCTCCTTCAGCGAGATGATCTGCGACCGCGCGAGA
>JAIBBJ010000089.1 GCA_019694735.1 Gemmatimonadaceae bacterium
CGGCCGCGCTCCCCGCGCAGGGCGTGCCGGCGAAGCCGCGCCCCGCGACCCAACCCGCGCGGCCAGGCGCGCGGCAGGGCCTGGGCGGCGGGCTCCCGCCGGACAACAGCCAGCTCACGCGTGTCACCGCACAGGACACCATGCGGGCCGACCGCCGGGACAGCACCGCCGCCCGGCCGAAGCTGGTGGACTGGGTGCCCGACGACTCCGTGATGCAGGCGTTGCTCGCCCGTCGCGGTTACACCGTCGTGCGCTACCAGGCCAAGGACGTCGGCTTCACGGCCGCCGGACGCACCATGACCCTGCGGGGAGCGGACTCGAGCAAGGCGGTCGTCGAGCGCGACTCCACGATGCTGGTCGCCGAGCGGATCGCCTACAGCGACTCCCTGAAGCTGGTGGTCGCGGACGGCGACACCATCGTGCTCCGCGACCCCGCGCAGGCGTCCGACGTGGTCGGCCTCGGCCAGCTCAGCTACGACGTGGAGCGTCGCGAGGGCCGGACGCGCGACTTCTCGACGGTCGCGAACTCCGGCGCCGACTGGCGCATCGAGGCGCACCGGGCGGCCTTCGTCTCCGACAGCGCCGCGGACCGCAGCATCGTGTACGGCCGGGACGGGCTGATCACGTCCTGCCTCGATTCGGTGCCGCACTTCCACTTCCTCGCCAAGGAGCTCAAGCGCACGAGCGGGCGGTGGATCGTGGCGCGACCGGCCGTCCTCTACGTCGGCGACGTCCCGGTGATGTGGCTGCCGTTCATCTTCCAGGACATCCGGGATGGTCGGCGTTCCGGCGTGCTCACGCCCCGGCTCGGCTTCGCCGAGCTCGTGCGGAACAGCCCGACCTACCGCCGGACGGTCGAGAACCTCGGGTACTACTTCGCGATCAACGACTTCGTCGATGCGCAGGTCGCCCTCGACTGGCGCTCGAGCGCGCGCGCGACCGAGCAGGATCCGGGGTGGACCCGCGTCCAGACGGAAGTCCGCTACCGGTGGCTCGACCGGTTCCTGTCCGGCAATCTCGCGCTCTCATACAACACGCTGTCGTCGGGCAGCCGCAACACCGCGGTGAGCTGGTCGCATGCCCAGGAGTTCTCGTCGCGCACGCGGCTGAACTCGAACCTCAATTACGTCACCAGCACGACCATCACGCGGCAGACGATGTTCAACCCGATGGCGGCGGTCGCCACCATCGCGTCGCAGCTGAACCTCGTCCGCCAGCAGGGGCCGTTCACCGTGAACCTGGGCGGCACGCAGCGGCAGTACCCGGGCCGCAGCCAGCTCGACCGCACCTTTCCCTCGCTGAGCGTCGCGTCGAAGCCCCTCGAGCTCGGCGGGTGGTTCCTGCTGACGCCGAGCTTCTCCTACAGCACCAACCAGAGCCTCAATCTCGACGCGACGGGCGACTTCGCGTACCGGTACGTGGACCGCGGGGGCGTGCTCGACTCGATCCGCCTCAAGCGCAACACCAGCGCGACCACCATCTCGCTCGGCACGCCGTTCAAGATCCTCGATTTCCAGGTGCAGAGCGGCTTCAAGTTCAGCAACAACGTCCGCGACTACCCGCAGATCATCACTGTCCGCGATCCCGCCGACACCTCGGCCCGGATCGAGCGCGTGTACGCCTCGACCTTCGAGTCCGCGTTCGACTTCGATGTCTCGATCGGGTTGCCGCAGTTCCTGCAGGGTACCTGGAACGTGTCGCCGAGCATCACGGCCGCGAACGTGGACCCGCGCGGCTTCGCGATCCGCACGCACCTCAGTGACGGGCAGTGGGTCACCCAGAGCAAACGCCTCTCGTACGGCGTCGGGGTCTCGCCGACGGTCTTCCGGCTGTTCCGCGGCTTCGGCCCGGTGGCGCGGTTCCGGCACGCGGTCACGCCGACGCTGACCTACAGCTTCTCGCCGGCGGCGTCGGTCAGCGACGAGTATCTCGCCGCGACCAACCAGGTGCCGAGCGGCTATCTCGGGGCGCTCGCGCAGAACCGGCTCACGCTCGGGCTCTCGACCAACATCGAGGCCAAGCTGCGGTCCACGGGGGACTCGTCGGCCACGGGCGACGACGGCGAGGGGCAGAAGGTCAAGGTGCTCACGCTCCAGTTCACACCGCTCACCTGGGACTTCGAGCGGCAGCGCGTGACGGGCAAGTCGGGATTCGCCACCGACCGCTTCGGGTACACCTTCCGTTCCGACCTCCTGCCGGGCTTCGACCTCGGCGTGGACTACTCGCTCTTCCAGGGCAACTACCTGTCCGACACCGCGGTCTTCAAGCCCTACCGCGAGTCGGTGCGCGCCTCGTTCTCGCTCGATGCGAACTCCGGGCTGGTGCGCGCGGTCGGACGGCTCGTCGGCTACGAGCCGTCGCGTCCCGCCGACCCCGCCGCGCGCGGGCGCCAGGCGGATCTCGACGGCGGCATGACCTCGTCGATGGGGGCCCAGCAGGGGCTCGGCGCGATCACCGGCACGCGTACGCGCGGGATGGTGCAGGAGATCCCGACCGGGCAGGGCTTCACCGCCTCCTTCAACATCACCGCCAACCGCCAGCGCACGCCGGTCGGCGGACGCGTCCGCGACTTCGACCCCACCACCCAGTGCGCGGCGTTCGTCGTGGGCTCGGCGCTCTACGAGCAGTGCGTACGGCAGGCGGAGCAGAGCGCCTACAATCGCGGCGAACAGGACAACGGCGTCACCGGCGGCACCTTCTATCGCATCCCGCCGACGACGACCGTCGGCTTCCGCACCGCGTTCAATCTCACGCCGAACTGGGCTGCGAGCTGGAACACGCAGTACGATGTCGAGCGTCGCGAGTTCGCGAGCCAGAGCGTCACCCTCCAGCGCGAGCTGCACGACTGGCGGGCCGTCTTCGGATTCACGCAGGCGCCGAACGGCAACTTCGCCTTTACATTCTTCATCTCGCTGAAGGCGCAGCCGGAGATCAAGGCCGACTACGACCGCGCCACGTACCGCACGCCCACCTCCCTGCGCACCAGCCCGTGACCGTCCCCCTCCAGCTCGACGGCACCTCCCTGACCGTCGCGGACGTCCTCGCCGTCGCGGACGGACGCCGTGCCGTCGCCCTCGCGCCGGAGGCCCGGGACCGGATGGCCGCGACCCGGGGCATCGTCGAGGGGCTCGCCGCGCGTGGCGAGGCCGTCTACGGCGTCACGACGGGGTTCGGCAAGCTCTCCGACATCGCCATCCCGGCCGACCAGCTCGCCCAGCTGCAGGTGAACCTCATCCGGAGCCATGCGGCCGGCGTCGGACCGCGCCTGCCGCGACGCGAGGTGCGGGCGATGATGCTCCTCCGTGCCAACTGCCTCGCCAAGGGCTTCAGCGGCGCGCGGCCGGCGCTGGTCGACCTGCTCTGCGCGATGCTCGACGCGGGCCTCCATCCCGAGGTGCCGGAGCAGGGGAGCGTCGGGGCGAGCGGCGACCTCGCGCCGCTCGCCCATCTCGCGCTGCCGCTGATCGGTGAGGGCACGCTGCACCACGCCGGTGGCCACGGCCCCGCTGCCGCGGTGCTCCGCGCGCACGGGCTCGCGCCGGTCACGCTCGGGCCGAAGGAGGGCCTGGCGCTCATCAATGGCACGCAGGCGCACACCGCGGTCGGCACGCTCGCGCTGGTGGCGGCGCAGCGCTGCTGGCGTGTCGCGCACGTCGCTGGCGCGATGACGCTCGAGGCGCTGCTGGGCACACCGACCGCGTTCGATCCGCGCATCCACGCCGCGCGTGGGCAGCGTGGTCAGCAGGAGTCCGCAGCGCTCATGCTCGAGCTCCTCGCGGACTCCGAGATCCGCGAGTCGCACCGGGAGGGGGACCCGCGCGTCCAGGACGCCTACGCGTTGCGCTGCATGCCCCAGGTCCACGGACCGGTGCTCGAGGCCGTCCGGTTCGCCGAGCACCTGCTGCAGGGGGAACTCAATGCGGCGACCGACAATCCGTTGGTGTTCGACGATGGCACGATGCTGTCCGGCGGGAACTTCCACGGGCAGGCGGCGGCGATGGCGATGGACGTGCTGGCGATCGCGATGACGAACCTCGCGGTGATGAGCGAGCGGCGGATCGACCGCCTCGTCCATCCCGATCTCAACGAGGGACTGCCGCCGTTCCTCACCCCGACAGCGGGCGTCAGCTCCGGCTTCATGATGGCGCAGGTCACCGCCGCGGCGATCACCAGCGAGTGCAAGGTGCTGGCCCATCCCGCGAGCGTGGACACCATTCCGACCGACGGCAGCAAGGAGGATGTGGTGCCGATGGCGATGGGGGCGGCGACGAAGCTGCGGAAGGTCGTCCGGAACCTGGAGCACGTCCTCGCCGTCGAACTCATGTGCGCGGCGCAGGGCATCGACCACCGGCGGCCGCTGCGGGGCGGTGCGGGCGTGGAGCGCGCGCACGCCGCCGTGCGCGCCCGCGTCGCCCCGCTGGTGGCCGACCGCGTCCTCGGGCCCGACATCGAGGTGCTCGCCGACGCGATCGCCTCGGGCGCCTTCACCGACTGAGCGCGGGGCCGTCCCCGGCGCGGCGGCGGACGGGGCTCAAGGCGCCCGGGCGAACTCCAACGACGCCTGGTCCTCGAATCGCAACGCGGCGATGCCGCCGTCCGCGTCGAGGCGGAACGTGAGGTACGTCCAGCCGCCACGGCCGTCGCCGAGCTTGGTGCGGAAGGAGTCGTAGTGGAAGTGCTCGAGGAGGCCCGCGTTGTCGGGTGAGGGGCCGAAGGCGAGGCGCAGGCCGGTGTCGCTCGCGGTCACGGCGATGTCGCCGTACACGGGGTGCACGTAGCGCCCCGCATAGTCGGCCAGCGGTCGGCTCGGTCGCGTACCTGCGACCCGAGCGGCCTCGCGGCGCGCGGCCGCGGCCTCCCCCTGCTGCCGGATGCTGCCGTACAGCACGAGGAACTCGGCGCTCCAGTCCCGCACCGGCGGGCCGAGCACGTGGTCGAACACGCGCCAGAGCAAGGCGTGGCGGAACTCGGCGTGGTCGAGGTTGCCGAAGACGTAGACGCCGGCGCGGCGCTCCGGCATGAGGCCGATGATCGCCGTGCGTCCATCGATCGAGCCCGTGTGCATCGCGACGAACTCGCCGCGGTAGTCCTGCTGGAACCAGCCCATCCCGTAGGTGGTCCAGTGCGGGCGCGTGCGCGCGGCCGTCGGATAGAACTCCCCGGCGGGCACGAAGTTCTGCGGCCGGAACAGCTCGCGGAACTGCGCCTCGCTGACGAGCCGACGGCCGCCCACGCGTCCCGAGTCGAGCAGGAACCGCAGCCAGCGGCCCGCGTCCTCCGCCGTGGACCACGCCGAGCCCGCCGCCGGCACCGGGTCCACCGGTGACTCCCGGATCGGCCGGATGGCGCCGTCGATCTCGACATGCGCCGACGAGACGTTCTCGTACCGGCCATCGAGCACGGCGCGCAGCGTCGGCTCCGACCGCGTCATCCCGAGCGGCGCCATGATGCGCGTCTTCACGAAGCGCTCCCACGGCATCCCGCTGGCCGCCGCGACGACCTCGCCGGCGGCCTGGTACATCACGTTGTTGTAGAGGAAGGAGGCGCGGAGCGGGTAGCTCATCGGCAGACCGCGCACCCGTTCGAGGATCTCGCGTGCCCCGTAGTCGCCCCGCACCCAGAGCAGGTCGGCGTTCCCGAGGCCGCTGTTGTGCAGCAGCAGGTCGCGCACCCGCAGGTCGCGCGTGATGTACGGGTCCGAGAGCTGGAACCACGGCAGGTGCTTCGTGACCGGGTCGTCCCACGCGACCTTGCCGGAGTCCACCAGCATCGCGAGCGCCAGGGCGGTCATCGCCTTCGTGGTGGACATCATGCCGAACATCGTGCGGGCGTCCACCGGCGCCGCCTCCCCGATGCGGAGCACGCCGAAGCCCTTGGCGTAGACGATGGAGTCGTTCCGCACCACCGCGATCGCGAGTCCGGGGATGCGCCAGTCGCGCATCCCCCGGGCGATGTACGCGTCCAGGTCAGCGGCCAGCCCGACACGCGTGTCGGCGCGCGGCTGGGGCTGGAGCACGGACGGGAGCAGGAGGAGGGCGGCGAGGGCGAGCGACGCGCGGCGCATGCGGCGATCCCGGGTTGGGGTGGGGGGGCGGCGCGAAAAGGTAGCGCCTCCCCATGTTCCGTGCCCGTCGAGCCGCCGGCCGCGCGATGCTAGATTGCGGTCGGACCCCGAGCCCCCCGATGACGACCACCGAGACGCGTACGATCCGTGCCCCGCGGGGCACCGAGATCTCCTGCAAGGGCTGGCAGCAGGAGGCCGCCCTGCGGATGCTGATGAACAATCTCGACCCCGACGTGGCCGAGCGTCCGGGCGACCTCGTCGTCTATGGCGGCACGGGGAAGGCGGCGCGGAGCTGGGAGGCCTTCGACGCGATCGTGAAGGCCCTGCGGCATCTCGAGCACGATGAGACCCTGCTCGTGCAGAGCGGCAAGCCCGTCGCGGTCTTCCGGACGCACCGCCACGCGCCGCGCGTGCTGATCGCGAACAGCAATCTCGTCGGGCGGTTCGCCACCTGGGACCACTTCCGCGAGCTCGAACGGAAGGGGCTCATCATGTACGGCCAGATGACGGCGGGCTCGTGGATCTACATCGGCTCGCAGGGGATCGTGCAGGGCACCTACGAGACCTTCGGCGCGCTCGCGCGCCGGCACTTCGGCGGCACGCTCGCCGGCCGCTTCGTCCTGACGGCCGGCCTCGGGGGGATGGGCGGGGCGCAGCCCCTCGCCGCCACGATGAACGAAGCCGCGTTCCTCGGGATCGACGTCGATCCCGCCCGCATCGAGAAGCGGCTGCAGACCGGCTACTGCGACCGCATGACGCACGACCTCGAGGAGGCGATGCGCTGGATCCGCGAGGCGCAGGCGGCGCGGAAGGGGCTCTCCGTCGGCCTCGTCGGCAATGCCGCCGACCTGTTGCCGCGGATGGTGGCCGAGGGCCTCGTCCCCGATGTCGTCACCGACCAGACCTCGGCGCACGACATGCTCAACGGCTACGTGCCGCACGGGATGTCCCTCGAGGCGGCCAGCGCGCTGCGCGCGAGCGACCCCGCCGAATACGTCCGGCGGTCGACGGCGAGCGCGGTCGCGCACGTCCGGGCGATGCGCGCGATGCAGGACCGCGGCGCGATCGCGTTCGACTACGGCAACAACATCCGCACCGTCGCGCTCGACGCCGGCGTGACCGACGCCTTCCGCATCCCCGGCTTCGTGCCGGAGTACGTCCGCCCGCTCTTCTGCGAGGGGAAGGGGCCCTTCCGCTGGGCCGCGCTCTCGGGCGATCCGGCGGACATCGCGCGCACCGACGAGCTCGTCCTCGAGATGTTCCCTGACGACGCGCACCTCCGTCGCTGGATCCTGATGGCGCGCGAGCGCATCCAGTTCCAGGGGCTGCCGGCCCGCATCTGCTGGCTCGGGCAGGGGGAGCGCGCGCGGTTCGGCGTCGCACTCAATGAGCTCGTCGCCCGTGGCGAGCTCCGGGCGCCGATCGTGATCGGGCGTGACCACCTCGACACGGGGTCCGTCGCGTCGCCGTTCCGCGAGACCGAGGGGATGAAGGACGGGAGCGACGCGATCGCCGACTGGGCCTTCCTCAATGCCATGCTCAACGTCGCGAGCGGCGCGAGCTGGGTGAGCTTCCACCACGGCGGGGGGGTCGGCATCGGCAACTCGCTGCACGCCGGGCAGGTGATCGTGGCGGATGGCACGCCCGAGATGGGCGAGCGTCTCGCGCGGGTGCTGACGAACGACCCCGGCATCGGCGTCGCGCGCCACGCCGACGCCGGCTACGAGATCGCCCGCGCCACGGCGCGCGCGCAGGGGCTGCACCTCCCGATGCTGGACGGCTGACGCGCGTGCTCTCGGCGCGCTTCCGGCCCTGGCACCTCGTGCCCTTCAGCGTGAAGTACGCGCGGCTGCGCCTGCGGCGCCGGCCGGTGCTCGTCACGTTCGAGGTCACGATGCGCTGCAACGCGCGCTGTGGCTTCTGCGACTACTGGAAGACGCCGGCCGACCGCAAGGCGGCGGAACTCCGGTCCTTCGCCGACGCCGCCCGCGCGTTCGACCCGATGATCGTCACCTTCTCGGGTGGCGAACCGCTCCTCCGTCCGGACCTCGAGGAGGTCGTCGCGACGGTCGATCGTGCCATCCGGTGGAAGTGGATGACGCTCATCACCCACGGCGCGATGCTCACGCCCGAGCGGGCGCAGGCCCTCTGGGACGCGGGGATCACGCAGTTCTCGGTCTCGCTCGACTACCGCGACGAGCGCCACGACCGCGCGCGCGGCATCCCGGGGCTCGCGGCGCGCATCCTCGCCAACGCGGAGCGCATCCGGGCGGCCGGCATGACGGTGCGATTCAACACGGTGATCAAGGACGACAACCTCGACGAGGTCATGCCGCTCGTGCGGACCGCCGCGGCGATGCGCGTCGGGGTCAATCTCTCCGTCTACACGGACTTCAAGAACGGGAACGAGGCCCACCTGCTGCGCGCCGAGCACCACGCCCGCCTCGAGGCCCTGGTGCAGGAGCTGCTGGCCTTCAAGCGGCAGCGCCGCGGCATCATCTCCAACTCCGACCACTACCTCGAGCACATCCCGCGGTGGGTGCGCGGCGAGATGACGGAACCCTGCCGGTCGGGACAGGACACGGTGCACATCGACCCGTACGGGTCCATCCGGCGGTGCCCGGACTTCCCCGCGGACGGTCCATGGCCCGAGTACGCGGGCTACGCTCCCATCCGGTGCGACCGGTGCTACTATGCGTGCCGCGGCGAAGCCCAGGCGCCGCTCCGCGCGGATCGCTTCCTCGATCTCCTCGCCTCCCCATGACCGCCACGACGCTCTTCGTCAACGCCGCCGAGGTCGTCACCTGTGCGGGCCCGCCGCGTGCGCGGCGGGGCGCCGAGCAGGCCGACGCCGTGGTGCGCCGGGGCGTAGGGGTTGCCGTCGGAGCTGACGGCCGGATCCTCGCCGTCGCTCCCGACGCCGACCTGCGGGCCGCGCACCCCGCGGCCGCGCACGCGGACTGTGCGGGCGGGGTGCTCACGCCCGGCTTCGTGGACTCGCACACGCATGCGATCTTCGGGCGCGCCCGCTACGAGGAACAGGAGTTGCGCGCGGCCGGCGTCGGCTACCTCGAGATCGCGCGCCGGGGCGGCGGGATCCACTCCTCGGTGCGGGACCTGCGGCAGCGCAGCGCCGACGATCTGGCCGTGCTCGCGGCCGCGCGGCTCCGGCGCCTGGCTGCGCACGGCACCACGACCATCGAGGTCAAGTCGGGGTATGGTCTGTCGCTCGAGGCCGAGCTCACGACGCTGCGGGTGATCCGACGGCTCGCCGCGGAGCTGCCGGTGCGGCTCGTGCCCACCTTCCTCGGCGCGCACGAGGTGCCGCTCGAGTACCGGGAGGTCCCGCGGACGCGCGCCGAGTACCTCGATGTGGTGGTGGAGGAGATGATCCCGGCGGTCGCGCGCGAGGGGCTCGCCCGGTTCTGCGACGTCTTCTGCGAGCCGGGCGTGTACACCGTGGACGAGACCCGGCGCATCCTCACCGCAGCGCGCGGCGCGGGAATGGCGCTCAAGCTGCACGCCGACGAGCTCGAGAATGGCGCCGCCGCGGAGCTCGCCGCCGAGCTCGGCGCGACCTCCGCCGACCACCTCGCGGCCATCTCCGAGCCGGGCATCGCCGCACTGGCGCAGGCGGGGACCGTCGCCACGCTCCTCCCCGGCACGATGCTCTTCCTCGGCCGGTCCCGGCAGGCCCCGGCGCGGGCGCTGCTGGCGGCCGGTGTGCCCGTCGCGCTGGCATCCGACTTCAATCCCGGTACCAGCCCCACCGTCAACTTCCCGCTGGTGCTGACCCTCGGGGTCAGCCAACTGCGCCTCAGCGTCGGGGAGGCGCTGGTGGCGGCGACGGTGAATGGGGCGGCGGCGGTCGGCCTCGCGGGAGAGATCGGGCAGCTCGCCCCCGGCTTCCGGGCCGACCTGGCGCTGTTCGACGTGGGCGACCACCGCGAGATCCCCTACTGGTACGGCGACCACCGTTGCCTCCGCACCTGGGTCGATGGGCGTCCGGCGCACGGCGGGTGACGTCTCGTGGCCGGGCGCCCCTTCCGCGGGCGCGGGCCTGGCGGCTGGGAGCCCCCCGGTGAGGGGCCTGCGGGGGGGGCGGACACGCCGGGCGCGCCGCGCCGCGCGGGGCCCGGGAGCCCTGCCAAACGCTTGTCACGCCAAGGGTTCGCCGCGTAACTTTCCCCGATGGCCGACATCGCCAAGCTGAAGAAGAAAGCGGCCGACTTCGAGGCCAAGAAGCAGATGGACAAGGCCCTCGCGACGTATCGCGAGATGATCGAGGTCTATGAGCGGGGGGAAGAGGACCCCATCGACATCCCGCTCTACAACCGCGTGGGGGACCTCCTCCAGAAGGCGGGCAATCTCGCCGAGGCCGTCTCCATCTGGGAGCGGGCCGTCGACCATTACGCCGAGGGCGGGTTCTACAACCCGGCCATCGCGCTCTGCAACAAGATCCTGCGGCAGTCGCCCGGTCGCACGGTCGTCTACTACAAGCTCGGGAAGATCTCGGCGGAGAAGGGCTTCAAGGCGGATGCGCGCCAGAACTTCCTCGAGTACGCGAGCCGGATGCAGAAGGCGGGCAACCTCGACGAGGCCTTCCGCGCGCTCAAGGAGTTCGCCGACCTCGTCCCGGATCAGGACGACGTGCGCCTGATGCTCGCCGACCAGCTCGTGAAGGCGGAGCGGAAGGACGAGGCGATCGAGCAGCTCCAGATCGCGTACGCGCAGGCCGTACGCCTCAAGCGCGATGCCGACGCCGAGTCGATCGCGGCGCGGATCAAGGCCGTCGACCCGAGTGTCGAACCGAAGGCCGATCAGGACGGAGGGGCCGCCGGCGGACGCGGCGGGCTCGTGTTCCTCGACCTCGATCCCGAGCCGGGACCGAAGCGCACCACGATCCGCACCACGTCGCCGCCGGATGCCAAGCGGCTGTCGCGGGCGATCGCCGGGCTCGAACTCCTCGACACGGGTGCGATGCCGGTGGTCGAGCCGCCGTCCGGCGGCAAGAAGCCGTCACGGCCCTCGGGTCTGACGCCTCCGCCCGCGCCAGCGGCTGCGCCAGCGGCACCGCCTCCGGCCGCGGCGCCGGCGGCATCCGCTGACCTCGTGATCGAGCGGACCGGGCTTGACGAGCCGCCGTCCTCGGCGCCGGTCGCCGACACCGGCCTCATCATCGAGCGGACCTCGGTGTCCGAGCCGCCGTCCACGCGGCCGGTCGCGGACGCGGGCCTGATCATCGAGCCGACCTCCGTCAACTTCGGGACGATGGACCGTGTCCCGCCGGGCCTCCCGGGACTTGAGTCGACGGCGCTCGGCGGCGAGGCGAGCGTGGAGCCGAGCGTCGAGCCAAGCGTCGAGCCGATCGTCGAGCCGCCCACGGTCCCATCGGTGCTGCCGGACCTGCCGATCCTCGAGTTGCCGTCGGCGCCGGCACCCGAGCCGCCGACGGCGGAGGTGCCGCTCCTCGAGGTCGAGTCTCTGGCCCCTGCGCCGGCTGCCGCAGTCCCGGCGGAGATTCCGCTGCTCGAGGTCGACCCCGCCGCGCCGGTCGCGGAGCCGCCGTCGAGGTCGGAGGAGCCGATCGTCGAGCCGGAGAGCACGCCGTCCGCGAGCGTGGGCGATTTCGGGAGCTTCGGTACGCCGGGCGAGGGCTTCGACCTGCTCGAAGTCGAATCGAGCGAGGGGGTGCACGCCTTGCCGCTCGAGCCGGGCTACGTCGCGTCGTCGCCGAGCCTCGTGGAGCCGCCGTCCGCACCGTTGTTGCCGCCGCTGCCCGAGGAGGAAGGGCTGCTGCTCCCCGCCTCGCGCGCGACCTCGAGCGTGCTGGCCAACTCGGTGGACCTCCTGCGCGCGCAGGTCGAAGCCGCGCCGGACGACTGGGCGCTCCGGCGGCAGTTCGCCGAGGCGCTCCTCGACGGGGGCCAGCGCGAGGCCGGCGTCCAGGAGCTCGAGTCCGCCCTCGGCGGTTTCGAGGCGAGCGGGGACCTCGACACGGCGGCCTCGGTCGCCGAGGAGATCGTCCGGCTCGCGCCGACGGTCATCAAGTACCACCAGAAGCGCGTCGAGTTCGCATTCCGCGCGAACGATCGGCTGCGGCTCGCCGAGGCGTACGTCGAACTGGCGGATGCCCTGCTGAAGGACGGGCAGGGGGCGAAGGCGAAGGTGGTCTACCAGCGCGTGCTCGAGATCGCGCCGGACGACATCCGGGCGCAGGCCGCGCTCGAGACGATCAAGGACGAGCCCGCGCCGGCGGCCCCGCCGCCGCGTCGCTCGACGACCGCAGTCAAGAAGCCAGCGGCCCCTGCCGTCACGCCGGCGGCATCGGCGAAACCGACGCCCAAGAAGCCGGCGGACGAGGAGTTCGTCTCGCTCGGCGACTGGCTGCGCGACGAGGACGAGCCGAAGAGCACGCGCATGGTGGTCGAGGAGAAGGAGCCCACGGGCGACGAGCAGGCGGACTTCGCCGACATGCTCCGCAAGTTCAAGCAGGGCGTCTCGGAGAACGTCGAGGAGGAGGACCACGAGGCACATTACGACCTCGGCGTCGCCTACAAGGAGATGGGGCTGCTCGACGAGGCGATCTCGGAGTTCCAGAAGGCGCTGCGCGGCGCGTCGAACCGCGTGCGCGCGATCGAGGCGCTCGGGCAGTGCTTCGTGGAGAAGCAGCAGCTCCCCGTCGCGGCGACGATCCTCGGGCGCGCGCTCAGCGAGCCGGGCGTGGGTGACGAGGCGCTCATCGGCGTGCTCTACCTGCTCGGCACCATCTCCGAGGAACTGCACCTGTTCCCCGATGCCAAGAAGTACTACCAGCGGGTGTTCGCGGTGGACATCCAGTTCCGCGACATCGGCGACCGGCTGAACGCCGTGGAGAAGAAGTTGTGACCCTGGAGGCCCGCCTGCACCTTCCCGTGGCCGCCGCCCTGCGCGAGATCCAGGCGCCGGTGCGCGAGCGACTCGAGCGGGTGCCCGACGAGATGTGGCGCATCGTGCAGGCCGACGTCGCCATCGTCGAGGCCGCGAACGCGCACCTCCGCGGGATGCGCGGCAAGCTGTTCCGGCCGACGCTGCTCCTCCTCGCATCGTCGGTGGAGGACGCGCCGGAACCGCGCGCCGTGCCCCTCGCGGCCGTCGCCGAACTGGTGCATCTCACCAGCGTCGTGCACGACGATTCGGTGGACCACTCGGTCCTCCGCCGCGGCCAACCCACCATCAACGCGCTGTTCAGCCACCAGGTGGCTGTGCTGATGGGGGACTTCCTCTTCTCGAAGGCGATCGCCGAGCTCGTGCGCCTCGGCGACATGGAGCCGCTCCGCGTCTTCACGCAGGCCTCGAATGAGATGACCGTCGGCGAGCTCCGCCAGCTTGCGTCGTTCGATGCGCTGAGCTTCACCGAGCAGGACTATTACACGCTCATCCGCGCCAAGACCGCGTCGCTGGTGGGCGCAGCGTGCGAGATGGGCGCGCTCGCGGGCGCGCCGCGGTTCCGGGCGAACATGCGGCGCTTCGGCGAACGCCTCGGCATGGCCTTCCAGGTCGCCGACGACCTGCTCGACTACACCGAGCAGGAGGCGGTGACGGGCAAGCCGAGCGGGAACGACCTGAAGGAGCACAAGGTGACCCTCCCGCTGATCGCCGGGCTGCCCCGGATGTCCCGCGCCGCCCGCGCCCGGGTCGAGGCGCTCTTCGCCGACCCGACTCCCGGTGACGCGGCGATCGCCGAGGTCGTCGGCATCGTCGGGGAGAGCGGAGGACTCGAGTTCGCCCGGCGCAAGGGCGAGCAGTTCGCCCAGGAGGCCGAGGAGGCCCTCGCCGACCTCCCCCAGTCCGACGTCAAGCAGTCGCTTGCCGACGCCCTCGCCTATGTGATGGACCGGAGGTCCTGATGCCGCCCCAGGGATCCGCCAAGCACCGTCCGGGGTTCCATGCCGTGGTGCTCTCGATCGGGTTCATCCTCGGGGGCTTCCTGACCCAGTTCTGCCGGATGTTCCTGCCCGCGGGAGCGGTCAAGGAGTTCCTGACGACCGGTGTCACCCCGTCGATCGGGGCCTTGCCGGTCGACCTGATCATCATAAAGTTCGCTGTGGGACCCATCGCGCTCGACGTGTCGCTGCTGAGCCTCGTCGGGGTCCTCGCCGCCTACCTCATCGCGCGGTCGCTGTTCTAAGGAGGCAGTATGTTCGGCATGGGTCCCACGGAGATGATCATCCTGCTCGTGGTCGTGCTCCTGCTCTTCGGAGCGAAGCGCATCCCCGAGATCGCCGGGTCGTTCGGGAAGGGCATCCGCGAGTTCAAGAAGAACATGAACGACGTCCAGGCCGAGGTCGCGCGGCCCGCCGACCGCGAGGCGCTGCCGCCGGCGGAGCCGCGGACGGTGCAGCACGACGACTCGCCGGCGCGCGAGCCGAAGCGCCTCATCTGACCTGCTGCGGGCAGGGCCGAGGGCTGGGGACCGGCGTCCCACCACGCAGGACGCGAACGGGGGACCGGGCTGCTGCCCGGTCCCCCGTTCGCGTGTCGCGAGGCGTGCCCGTCAGTTCGTGGTCGCGGCCTGCCGGCGGAGTTGCGCGTTGATCTTGCGCCGGTGGTCCTCGATCTTCGCCGTCCGGCGAAGCCCCTCGAGGTACAGTCGCACCCGCTGCTCGCGGAACGCCTGCACGGTGCGCTCGCGCTGGGCATCCTTCTGCGCCTCCCAGGCCGCCCGCGAGGCTTCGGTTCGCGCCGACACGGTCATCACGACGACGGCCTCGTCCGTGGTCGCCATCCCGACGCCCCCGACGGGGATCCCGAAGGCCGCTCCGACCGCCTCATTGAAGTAGCCGAGCCCCGGAACGAAGCCGACACGCGTGAACGGACCGGCCGTCTCCGGCACGAGCCCCGCCTTCGTCGCCGCCGCGGCGAGACCGCCCGTGCGCGCATCGGCCAGGATCGCCTCGGCCTGCGGGACCAGCGCCTGCGCGGCCTTCCGCTGCTTCAGCACCTGGATGATCTCCGCCTTCACCGTCTCGAAGGCCTGCTTCCCGCCCACCTGGAGCGAGTCGATCCGCACCAGATAGTAGCCGTTGTCGTCGTCGAGGAGGTCGCTCGTCTCGCCGACGGCGGCGCCCGAGAAGGCGAAGCCCGCGATGCCGCCCACGGGTCGTCCGAGGTAGGACGCCGTCTGACCTTCCTGCACCGGGAGCTGCGTCACGAGGAGCCCGAGGGACTTCGCGGCGCTGTCGAACTTCGCGGCTTCGGTCGCGCCGGAGGCGAGCCCCGACATCTGGTCGGCGCGGCGGTCGGTCTGCGCGGCGGAGGAGTCGTTCTGCCGGATCGAGAGCAGGATGTGGCGCAGCGCGAGCGTGTCGCCCTTTCGCTCCGTCGCCTTGATCAGGTGCCAGCCGAACGACGTGCGAACCGGCTGGGAGATCTCCCCGGCGCGCAGCGCGAACGCCGCCGCCTCGAACTCGGGCACGAACCGCCCCTTGGGGCCGCGGCCGAGGTCGCCGCCGGCCGGCCCCGAGACCGTGTCCTCGGACTCGCGCTTCGCGACGTCCTCGAAGCTGGACCGGCCGCTCGTGATCTCCTCGCGGAGCGCGCGCAGGCGGTCCGCCACCGCGGCCGTGTCGGCCGCCGTCGGGGCGCGGCTGAGGCTGATCACCGAGACCACGGCGCGCCCCGGGCGCTCCCAGCGGTCCTTGTACTGGTCGAAGAACTTCCGGGCGTCGGCGTCGCTCACCTTCGCCGCCTCGACCTGCGCCGGGGTCGGCCGGAGCGCCACGTACTGGACGGTGGCGGAGTCCCGCTCGTCGCGGAACATGCGGAACAGGCGCTCGTCACTCACCCACGCGTCCGTGACGAGCTGAGAGAACAGCTTCTGCTGAGGCAGCTGCTGGCGATAGTACTCCTCCAGCTGCCGCCCGATCCCCTGCTGCCGGGCGACCGGGGAGGTGATGAACCGCTGGTACTTGACCGGGTCGAAGCGGCCGTCGGTCTGGAAGCTGGGGTTGCTGTAGACCTCCGGCGGCGGGGAGGTCAGGAAGGCGTCCTTGACCTCCTCATCCGTGACGCGGATCCCCCGCTTCTCGTATTCCTGTCGGAGGAGGGCTTCCTGGACCAGCTGGTTGAAGGCCTGCTCCTCGATCGCCCGGCGCTCGTCGAGGTTGAGCGAGCGTCCGGACGTGCGTTCCCGTTCGCTCGCCAGTTGCAAGGAGAGGTTCTGCCACGTCAGGTACAGGATATCGTCGCCGTTGACCTCGGCCACCACTGTGGTCGCGGTCACCGCACCCTGACCGATGAGGCCGGACGTCTGCCCGAGCAGGAAGGTGCCGACGAACGCGGCGAAGATGAACACCCAGATCCACTTGGCGAAGCCACGCATCGATTGCAGCAACACGGACGACGACCCCTGGTACGGACAGAAGTGATGTACACGCGAGGCACCGGTCCCGGACGTCAGGAGCCGCGCATCGCACGAAGTGACCGAACCTCCAAAACTACCGGGTGACGCGACGTAAAATCAAGCGAGACGCCAACTTCTGATTGACGCTCGCTTCGCAGGTTCCTAGCTTCCCGAGACCTGCGGTCGCGCCCCACGAGCCCTACCTCCGCCCCATCGCATGACCGCCCAGAGCCGCGTCGACGACCTCAAGAAGCGATACCACGAGAACCCGCGGCGTTTCTTCGCGCCGCTGGCCAACGAGTATCGCAAGACCGGCTTCGTCGACCGGGCCATCCTGTTGTGCGAGAAGCACCTGGGCGAGCAACCCGCCAACATGAACGGGCTCGTGGTCTACGGTCAGTGCCTGGTCGAGGTCGGCCGGCACGCCGAGGCGCAGGGGCCCTTCGAGGCCGCCCTCGCGCTCGACCCGGAGAACCTCATCGCCCTGCGCAACCTCGGGGACATCGCCCGGGTGGTCGGGGACGACGAGGCGGCCCGCGGGTGGTACCTCAAGGTCCTCGAGCTCGACCGCCGGAACGACGAGGTCCTCGCGATCCTGGATGAACTCGGCGGTCGGCCGGAGCCGCCGTCCGTGCGCTCCTCGATCGCGCAGAATCTCGTTTCCGTCGCCGGTTCCGTGAGCCTCGCGGCATCGGACGCGCCCGTCGAGGTCCCGCCGGTCGAGGAGGCACCGTCTGCCACGCCTCCCGTCCATCGGCCACCGACGCCGCCGATGCCCAACGCGGCCGTCCCCACGCCTCCGCGGCACCGCACCCCGGTGGACCCGAGCGCCAAGACCGTCGAGGTGTCGGCGCAGTCGGCCGCGCCGAAGCGCGCGTCCATCTTCGATGTCGCGTTCGATTTCGGGGAGGGGGCGGGCAGCGCGGACTCTCCTCCGGCCGTGGCGCCGCCCTCGCCCCCCGCCGCCGCGTCGTCGCCGCGCCTCACGCCGCCGGTCGCTCCCCGCCTCACGCCGCCCGTGCCGCCGCCCGCCGTCACCCCGGCGGCAGGGGACCTGGACGATTTGCTCGAGGACCTGCCGTCCTCGATGCCGCTCGAGCTGGTGAAGACGACCCCCATCACGCTGCCGGTGGACCGTCCCGGCCGCGCGCCGAGTGCGACGCCGCCGATCCCACTGGCGCCGTTGGTGGACGGCCATGAGGAGTCGAACCTCGGTGACCTCGAGCCCGTCGAGGGCTTGTTCAAGCTCCCGTTCGATGCGCCGGTCGCGCCGCTGGCGGACCTCGAGCCGACCGAGTTCACGGGGACATCCTCCGCGACCCCGGTCTCCGGTCTCGAGACGGGCGAGTTCGAGCCCCCCACGTCCGCGCCGACCACGGTCGAGGGACTCGAGTCGGACGATTTCACGCCGATGGAGTTCCCGGATGCCTCGACGGCACGCCTGTCGAGCGACATCGAGATCTCCCCGGACCACTCCTTCGGCGAGATCGTCGACGAGGCGCCCGCTACGCCGCCGGTGCTGCCGCCGGCCCCGCCGGCGACCAGTGCGCTCCCGGAACTGCCCGCCGAGCCGGACGACTTCGGTTCGGTGGAGCCGCTCGTCCACACGCCGCCCGAGCGTCGCGGTTCCGTCGCCGGCCTGCCCCTTCTGACCCCCCTCGGTTCGCCGACGCCGGCGGACCTGCCGGCAGTGGAGGAAGCGCCGAGGAACCGTCAGGCGACGCCCGCCGCCTTCGTCACGGAGACGATGGCGCAGGTGTACGTCCAGCAAGGCCACCTCGACAAGGCGAAGGATGTCTACCGCCAGCTGATCGCACAGTCGCCGGAGGACGCCGGGCTCCGAGCGCGTCTGGCGGCGCTGGATGCGCCGCCGCCCGCCGAGGCGGCACCGATCGCCGAAGCCGTGCCCGTCGCCGAGCCGCCTCGCCGCCCGTCGCTCGGCTTCGACGGGATCGTCGAGGCGGCCTCCGACGAACCGGCGCCGGCGAACGCGATGCTCAACGCGATGTCCTTTGACGGGGTCGCGCTCGCCACTCCGCGTGGCGCCACGCCGGCGACACCAATGCCGGCGACACCCACGCCGGCGGCGCCGACGCCGGCGGCGACGGCCGTCCGGGGCCCGAGTGCGCGCGAGTTCTTCGCGCGCTTCGCGCAGCGCAGTGTCACACCGCCCGCGTCGACCCCGGTCTTCACCGCCGCCGTCGGCGAGGCCCCCGCGGCCAACGGCCGCCTCCTGAGCCCGCTCGACGCGCTCTTCGGTCCGCGTGTGCGGCCGGAGGACGAGGCAGCCGCGCACCGGCTCGCGTCCATCGGCGCGACCTCCGGGCCGTCGGGTGGCTCTGCGCTCGACTCCCTGTTCGGCGAGGGGCCGTCCGCGCCGATGCCGGCGGCATTGCCGGCGGCGGCCACGCCCACGGGACGCCCGTCCGTCGCGCGGGCGTCCGACAAGCTCAAGTTCGATCAGTTCTTCGCGACGTCCGTTCCCGATGCGGTCCCCGCCGAGGAACCTCCGTCCGCGTCCGGGCCGAGCGCGCCTGCGGACGGGGCAGGGGGCCCGGAGGGCGGGGACGATGATGATCTCGACCAGTTCCACGGCTGGCTGAAGGGGCTCACGTCGTGAGGATCGCGGTCCTCAACGGCCCGAATCTCAATCTGCTCGGCATCCGGGAGCCCGAGATCTACGGCACGACCACGCTGGCCGAGATCGAATCCCATCTCGAGGAGGTGGGGACCGAACTCGGGGTGACGCTCCTCTTCTCGCAGTTCAACGAGGAGGGACGCATGATCGAGGCGATCCACAACTGCCGCGGCGTGGTGGCCGGCGCGCTGGTGAACGCGGGCGCCTGGACGCACACGAGCCTGGCGTTGCGGGACGCGCTCACGGGCGTGTCCCTCCCGTTCGTGGAGGTCCACCTGTCCAACATCCACGCGCGCGAGCCGGAACGCCGCCATTCTTGGCTCGCGTCGGCAGCGCTCGGGATCGTCGCGGGCTTCGGGGCCGAGAGCTACGAGTTGGCCCTCCGCGGGTTGGTGCGAGCCTTGGGCGGCGCGCCGACCGGCGCCCGCTGAGGCGCCGGACGCCGGGGCGCGGCCCCGGCGAACCGGCCCTTCGCCGGCCGGATACATTCCGCACGTGACCTCGCTCCTCTACGCCGTGCTCGCCGCGGCGGGGAACCTCGTCGGCGCCGTGGCGATCACCGCCCGCCCGCGCTGGTCCCCGCGCACACTCGAGCTGTTCCTCGCCTTCTCGGCGGGATTCCTCGTGGCCGTCGCCGTCACCGGGCTGCTCCCGGAGGCGGTCACGCACAGCGGGGTCGAGGCGGCACCGATGATCCTCGGCGGCTTCCTCGCCGTGCACCTGACGCAGCACGCGCTGGTCGGCCATTTCCATTTCGGCGAGGAGACGCACCACGTCAGCAAGGCCGTCAGCGCCTCCGCGCTCGCCGGTCTCCTGCTGCACACCTTCGTGGACGGCGTCGCGATCGCGAGCGCCTTCGGCGTGAACGCGGAGCTCGGCGCGCTGGTCTTCGGGGCCGTCTTCCTGCACAAGGTGCCGGAAGGGCTCGCCATCGCATCGCTCTGGATCGCCTCCGGCCGCACGCGGCGGGCCGCACTGGGGGCGGCGGCCGCGCTGGGCGGCGCGACGCTTGCAGGCGTGGTGCTGACGGACCTGAGCACGTGGCTCTCGCACTGGGGGCTCGCGTTGTCGGCCGGGGTCACGCTGTACGTCGGGGCCTCCAACCTGATCCCGGAGTTCCAGGGGAAGGCCGGCTGGTGGCACAACGCCGCCTTCTTCGCCGGCTGCGGCATCGCGCTCGGGCTCCGGGCGCTGATGGGGCACTGACGGTGGCGCGCCGCGGGGCGGCCGGGGGCCACCCGGCAGCGCAGGCGCCGGGCCTCTTCGAGCGGCCCCTCGGCGCGCCGCTCGCCTCGCGGCTCCGACCGCGCACGCTGGACGAGGTCGTCGGCCAGGCGCACGTGCTCGGGCCCGGCAAGCCGTTGCGCGTCGCGATGGAGCGCGGCGAGACCGGTTCCATCCTCCTCTGGGGTCCGCCCGGGACCGGCAAGACGACCATCGCGCGGCTCGTCGCCCGCCACGTCGATGGCGCCTTCGTCCCCTTCAGCGCGGTGACCGACGGCGTGCCGCGCATCCGCGAGATCGTCGGCGAGGCGGAGCAGCGCCGCGTGCTCGGACAGCGGACCGTCCTCTTCGTGGACGAGATCCACCGGTTCAATCGCGGGCAGCAGGACGCCCTGCTGCCGCATGTCGAGAGCGGGCTCCTCACGCTGATCGGGGCGACGACCGAGAACCCGAGCTTCGAGATCAACGGCGCGCTGCTGAGCCGGATGCGGGTGTTCGTCCTCCAGCCGCTCGACGCCGACGCGATCGGCGCGCTGCTCGACGTCGCGATGGACGACGCGGAGCGCGGCCTGGGCGGCCGGCGCCTCGTGCTGGAGCCGCCGGCGCGGACGCTGCTCGCCGTGCAGGCCGATGGGGATGCGCGCCGGGCGCTCACGGTGCTCGAGGCGGCCGCCGTCCTCGCCGAGGCGAACCGGTCGGCCGACGGGACGGCCGCGGTCACGGAGGCGCGCGTCGCCGACGCGCTGCAGCAGCGCATCGCGAGCTATGACAAGGCGGGTGAGCAGCACTTCAACCTCATCTCCGCGTACCACAAGGCCCTGCGCGGCTCCGACCCGCAGGGGGCGCTCTACTGGCTGGCGCGCATGATCGAGGGCGGGGAGGACCCGTTGTACATCGCGCGACGTACGGTGCGCTTCGCGGCGGAGGACGTGGGCCTGGCCGATCCCCGCGCGCTCGAGGTCGCCCTCGCCGCACGCGACGCGTACCATTTCCTCGGCTCGCCGGAAGGCGAACTGGCGCTCGCCGAGGCGGCGGTCTACCTCGCGACGGCCCCGAAGTCGAATCGCGTGTACGTCGCGTGGAAGGCCGCGCTCGAGGCGGCGCGGGCGACCCCCGCCGCCCCCGTGCCGCTCCACATCCGGAACGCCCCGACCGCCCTCATGAAGGAACTGGGCTACGGGGCCGGGTACCAGTACGCGCATGACGCGCCCGAGGGCTACGCACCTCAGGACTACCTGCCGGACGAGGTGCGTGACCGTAGCTTCTACGTGCCGGGCGCCTTCGGCTTCGAGCGGGACGTGGAGAAGCGCCTGGCCTGGTGGCGCTCGCTGCGCGAGCGTCAGCGGGACGGCACGACGACCAACCCGGGAGGCGCGCCTCCCCTGACCGAGGAGTGAGACCGATGCGGCGGTGGATGCTGGGGATCGCGATGGCGGCGGTGGCGACGACGGCGGGGTGCAAGACCCTCGCCCGGCAGGCGTTCGCGAACCCGGTGGTCGAGGTGAAGGATGTACGGGTGAAGGGCGTCGGCACGCAGGGCGGCTCGCTCGACCTCGTCCTCGATGTCTACAATCCCAACGAGTACCGCATCGACGCGCGGCGCATCAGCTACTCGGTGGTGGTGGACTCGAGCGAGATCGCCACCGGCGAGATCGAGCGGCTGGTCACCCTGACCGACAAGGGGCACTCGGAGATCGTCGTGCCGGTGAACTTCACCTATGCGGCCGTGCAGAAGGCCGTGATGAAGTTCGCGCTGCGCGGCAGCCTCGACTACCGCGTCGCCGGGCAGTTCACGATGGTGACGCCGGTCGGCAGCATCACGCGGCCATACTCGGGCGCGGGGCGGCTCGACTCGTTCCGCTGAGCCGGCGCGGGGCGGAGATGGCGCGCGAGTCGAAATGCGCGCGCCGCGGCGGTAGATTGCGGGGCGCGGGCCCGTCCGCGTCCCTCCCCAGCCCTCTCCGCCCATCAAGGACCTCATCGAGCTCCAGGCGCCGCAGGAGCGCGCCCTCCTGGTCGGCGCGCCGCTCAAGCGCACCAACGCGCGGCACCACGTCACCGAGCACCTCGAGGAGCTCGAGCGCCTCACCGACACCGCCGGGGCGCTCGTCGTGGGCACCCTCACGCAGCAGCTCGACCGGCCCGACCCGGCGACCTACATCGGGCGCGGCAAGGTCGAGGAGCTCAAGGCGCTGATCGCCGAGCGCGAGGCGACGCTGATCATCTTCGACGACGAGCTCTCGCCGGCCCAGGGCAAGAACCTCGAGGGCGAGCTCGCGAAGCGCGTGATCGACCGCGCGGAGCTGATCCTCGACATCTTCGCCGTGCGCGCGCGGTCGGCCGAGGCACGGATGCAGGTCGAGCTCGCGCAGCTCGAGTATTCGCTGCCGCGGCTCACCCGCATGTGGACGCACCTCGAGAAGTTCCGCGGTGGCATCGGTGTGCGGGGACCCGGCGAGACCCAGCTCGAGACGGATCGCCGCCTCGTCGGACACCGCATCAAGCTGCTGAAGGAGCGGCTCGCCGAGGTCACCAAGGCCCGTCACGTGCAGCGCGCCGGCCGCACCGGCACCTTCCGCGCGTCGCTCGTCGGCTACACCAACGCCGGCAAGAGCTCCATCCTCCGGGGCATCTCCGGCGCACGCGAGGTGTTCGTCGAGGACCGGCTCTTCGCGACACTGGATCCGCTCACCCGCGAGGTCGCGCTCGGCGACCACCAGTCGGTGCTGCTCACCGATACGGTGGGCTTCATCCGCAAGCTCCCGCACCACCTCGTGGCCAGCTTCCGCGCCACCCTCGAGGAGGTGCAGGAGGCCGACCTCCTGCTCCACGTGATCGACGCCAGCCACCCGTCGTGGGAGGAGCAGCGGCTCGTCGTGGACGAGGTGCTGGCCGACCTCGGGGTGCACGAGATCCCGATGGTGTACGTCTTCAACAAGGTCGACCGGCTCGCCCCGGAGGTGCGCGAGGCCCTCGAGGCCCGCATCGCGAACCTCGCCCCGGGGTCGGTCTTCACCTCGGCCGCGTCGTCCGACGGGCTCGAACCCCTGCGGGCGCTGCTCCGCGAGCGGCTCCGGGCTCGGCGACCGGAAGTGGAACTCGCGGTCCCGATGACCGACGGACGCCTCATCGCCGAGGCCCACCGGATCGGTGAGGTGACGGCGAGCACGCCCGACGAGGAGGCGGGGGTCCTGCGCGTCCGGGGCCGGTTCGACGCGGCCGCCCTCGCGCGCCTCGAGCGCGCCGGGGCGACGCGGTCGTGAGCGCCGCCGAGCGCCTCACGCGGCTGCGGGCGGCGCTCGCGACGAGCGAGCTCGATGCGCTGCTCGTCACCGCCCTGCCGAACGTCCGCTACCTGACGGGCTTCACCGGCTCGAACGCCCACGTGGTGGTGACCGCCGACGAGTGCGTGCTGCTGACCGACTTCCGGTACGCGAGCCAGGTGAAGGCCGAGGTCGATCCGGCGGTGCGGACGATCATCGAGCCGTCGTCGCTCTGGGCACGCCTCTGGCAGGAGCTCGCGGCCCTGCCGAAGGTGCGGGTGCTCGCCTTCGAGAGCGCGCATGTCACGCATCAGGACGCCGGGCGGTTCGTGGACCCGGCCGGGGAGGGAAGCCGCTGGCGCTGGCGCCCGGCGCTCAACCTCGTCGAGGTGCTGCGCGAGGCGAAGGACGAGGGGGAGCTGACCCGCATCCGGGAGGCGGTGCGGATCGCCGAGCACGCGCTGGGCGCCACACTGCCGCACGTGCGGCCGGGGATGACCGAGCTGCAGGTCGCGGCAAGGCTCGAGTTCGAACTGCGCGAGGCGGGGAGCGAGGGATTCCCGTTCGAGACGATCATCGCGACCGGCGCACGGTCCGCGCTGCCGCACGCGCGCGCGTCGGCGGCGCCCATCGCGAAAGGGGACCTGCTCCTCTTCGATTTCGGCGCGGTGCACCGCGGCTACTGCTCCGACATCACGCGGACATTCGTGGTCGGCGCCCCGCCGACCGCTCGGCAGCTCGAGGTGCATACGGCGGTTCGGGAGGCGAACGGGAGCGCTTCGGCGCTTGTTCGGGCCGGGATGCGCGGCAGGGATGCCGACGCGCTCGCGAGGGACTACATTGACCGCCTTGGATTCGGCGCCGCCTTCGGACACTCGCTGGGGCACGGGATCGGACTCGAGGTCCATGAGTCGCCCCGCCTGGCGAAGACCGCGGAGGCGCCGCTGCCGACCGGGGCGGTGGTCACCATCGAGCCCGGGATCTATCTCGAAGGGTGGGGCGGGGTGCGGATCGAGGACGACGTCGTCCTCGGGAGCGCCGGCCCCGACGTGCTGACGGCGTTCCCCCGGGAACTCCTGCAGCTCTGACCCGCCCCGTCCGTCCACGCCCCACCGCCATCCGCCCTCTCCATGATCGACCTCCGGTACGTGAAGAAGCTCCTCGAGATGCTCGATGAATCCACCGTGGATTCGATGGAGATCTCCTCGGACAAGGGGATGCGGATCCGGCTGAGCAAGACGCCGACCGCGCGCGGCGTGGTGCAGTACGCGGCTCCAGCGGCCGCCCCGGCCCCGGCCGCGACGGCCCCGACGGCGGCTGCCGCCGCGCCGGCTGCCGCTCCTGCGGCTCCTGCCGCGGCGCCCAAGGGCAACCACACGGACGTGAAGTCCCCGATGGTCGGGACGTTCTATGGCGCGCCGGAGCCGGGCGCGAAGCCCTACGTCACGGTCGGCCAGCAGATCAAGAAGGGGCAGGTCCTCTGCATCATCGAGGCGATGAAGATCATGAACGAGATCGAGAGCGAGGTCGCGGGCACGGTGGTCGA
>JAIBBJ010000037.1 GCA_019694735.1 Gemmatimonadaceae bacterium
CCGACGGCTGCTGGCCCGCGCGGCGCCGGAGGCCCGCGGCCCGCTCCGCATCGAGGACGCGCGCCGCGGCGAGCCAGTCCACGAATCGCTCGAAGCTCGCGATCGTGTCCACGCGGACGCCGAGGCGGGCGTCGTCGGTGTTCACGAAGTCGAGCCAGAGACGGCCGGCGACGAAGCGGAACGCGTCGTCCGGGGACGCGGTGGACCGGGGCATCGGCCGAAGATAGCACCGGCCGTCGCGCCCGGCCCCTAGATTCCCGGCATGTCCGAGCTCCTCCGTACCGTGGCCGTCGGATCGGCCAATCCCGTGAAACTCGCGGCGGCGCGGGCGGTGCTCGCCTCGGTCGCACCCGAGGCGACGGTCCGTGCCGTACCCGTGCCGAGCGGCGTTCCCGACCAGCCGTTCGGCGACGAGGAGACGATCGCCGGGGCGCGAAACCGCGCGCGCGCCGCGCGGGCGCTCGACGATGCCGACCTCGGCGTCGGGCTCGAGGGCGGCGTGGTGGAGACGCCGGGCGGCATGCGCTCGAACGCGTGGTGCGTCGTGGTGCACCGCGACGGCCGCGAGGGCGTCGGCGGCTCGCTCGCGATGCCGCTCCCCGACGCCGTCGCGCGCATGGTGCGCGAGGGGACCGAGCTCGGGCACGCGATGGATGCGCTCGTTGCGGCGCGCGGGACGAAGCACGGCAAGGGCGCGGTGGGCATCCTCACGGACGGCCGCATCGACCGGCAGGCGGCCTACGAGGTGCTCGTCACCTACGCCCTGGCGCCGTTCATCACGCCGGAGCTCTACGCGCGCTGAGGACGCGCGCCGACGGCCCGCCATGGGCCCGCCGGCGCGCGCGGGCGTTCAGCCCTTCGGCGGCCGCAGCACCAGCACCGGCCGGCCCGCCGAGCGGATGAGCTTGTCGGCGACCGAGCCGAGGAAGAGCCGCGAGACGCCCCGACCCTGCGTCGCGATCGCGAGGCAGTCCGGCCCCGTCTCCTGCACGTGGTCGAGCAGGCATCGCGTCGGCGACAGGTCGACGCGGACCGTCCGCGTGGTGTGCAGGCCCACCTGCTCGAGGGCGGCCCCCGCGACGTCGAGCGCCTGCTTGGCGTGGACGGTCTCGGCGTCCACCCCGAAGGGGTCGGGTCGGTCCGCCGCGAGCGTCGCGACGACGTCGCCCGGCACGAACGGCGCGACGACCCGGATCAGGTCGACGTGCGCGCCGTAGGCGACCGCGAGGTCGCGCGCGCTGGGGAGGATCGCTGCCGAGCGGTCCGAGCCGTCCAGCGTGACGAGCAGGCGGCGCGGGGCGAAGGGCTCGCCGAGGTGCGCATCGTTCTCCGGCACGGCGAGCACCGGGCGATGCGAATGGCGGATGACCGAATCGGCGACCGAGCCGAGCCAGTCCGGGGTGAAGCCGCCCGTGCCGTGCGTGGTCATCACGATGAGGTCGGCACCGACGCGATCGGCGACATCGGTCACGAGTCCCGCCGGGCTGCCGTCCTCCGAGATGGGCTCGACGCGGATGCCCCACTCGGCGGCGGCCTTCCGGCTGACCTCGGTGACATAGTCCGCGGCGCGCCGCCGCAGCGCGTCGTCGGCGGCGAGCATGTCCTGCGAGAAGATGGCGCCCTCCGCCGTCGCGCCGACGACGGCGATGGGCACGTGGGCGCGGACGACGTGCACCGCGCCACCGGTCCGTCGCGCGAGGTCGCAGGCGATCGGGAGGGCACGCTCGGCGAGCGCCGAGCCGTCGAGCGGGACGAGGATGGTGCGCAGCATGGGGGGACTCCGGCGTTGAGGCCCGGGCGGCCTCTCCCGCCGCCCATGGCCAAGTTACCATTGGGGGCGCGGCCGTCGCGTCGGCGTTCCCCCTCTCCGGCTGTCAGGTGACCCTCCCGTGACCCCGAAGTCCCCGGTCCTCCCGTTCGCCGTGCAGGAGCGCGTCCGCTGGAGCGACTGCGACCCGCTCGGCATCATCTACTACGGCACCTACATCCGGTTCTTCGAGGCGGCCGAGCACGAGCTGTTCCGCCAGGCCGGGCTCCCGTACGAGGTGATGCGGGTGCAGCGGCATGTGCAGCTGCCGCGGAAGGCGTTCGCGGTGGAGTTCCATTCGCCGGCCCAGATGGACGAGCTGCTCGAGATCCGGGTCGGCATCGCGCGGATCGGCGAGACCTCGATCACGATGCGGTTCGAGGCGTACCGGGCCCGCGACCTCGTGCACCGCGCGTCGGGGACGCTGACGGTGGTCTGCGTCGAGAAGGAGACGATCACGAAGCGGCCGCTGCCGGACTTCGTGAAGGACGCGCTCAGGCCCTTCCTGGTGGCGTGACGCGGGTCGAGGCGCGGGGCTGCATCGCCGCGCTCACGCGCTTCTGCAGCCGCTGCAGGCCGTCGTAGGCGGCGTACTTGAAGGTGTCGGCCAGGGACGGGTACGCGAACGCCGCGTCGATGAACTGGTCGATGGTGCCGCCGGCCTGGATCACTGCGGCGGGCACGTGGATCAGCTCGCCCGCCGCCTCGCCGACCACGCTCGCGCCGATGAGCTGCCGATCGGTCGCGCGGAAGACGAGTTTCACGAATCCCTCGGCGTCCCCGAGCATCTGGCCGCGCGGATTGTCGCGGAACCACGCCTTGCCGGTCTCGACGGGGTCGCCGCCGGCGCGTGCTTCGTCCTCGCTGCGGCCGACGGTCGCGAGCTCGGGGATGGTCCAGACGGTGATCGGCAGCGCCTCGGAGACCGCGGTCTTGTACCGCAGGTCGAAGGCGTGGCACATCGCGACGCGGGCCTGCTCCATCGCGACGGAGGCGAGGGCGGGGAAGCCGACGACATCGCCGGCGGCGAAGATGCGCGGGTTCGTCGTGCGGTAGTGCGCATCCACCGGGATGAAGCCGCGCGGCCCGGGCCGCACGCCGGCCGCCTCGAGCCCGAGGTCGGCGCTGTGCCCGACCCGGCCGCCGCAGTGGAGGACGCAGTCGGCGACGAGTTCGCGGCCGTCGCCGAGGGTGACGGACGCGACGTCGCCCTCGACGCGGATCACGGTGACGGGGGTGTCCAGCACCACCTGGATGCCGAGGCGGCGCGTCATCTCCTGCCGGAGCGCATCGGCGAGGTCGGCGTCGAGCTGGGTGAGGAGCCGCGCGCGTTCGTTCACCAGCGTGACCCGCGCGCCGAGGGCCGCGAAGCTCGTCGCGAACTCGCATCCGAGGGCGCCACCGCCGATCACGACGAGCCGCTTGGGGATCGCCGACAGCGAGAGCACGTCGGCGGAGTCCACGACGATGCGGCCGTCGAACGGCACGCCGGCCGGGTGCTCGGGGCGCGCGCCGGTCGCGACGAGGAACACGTCGGCGGTGATCGTCCGCGGTGCCTCCTTGAACCGCCGCACCTCCACCGTGGCGGGCCCGGTGAACCGCGCCTCGCCCTGCAGCACCGTCACCTGGTGCCGTGCGAGATTCTGCCCGATGCGCTCCCACTCGGCCTCGACGACCGCGCGCTCGCGGAACATGAAGTCGCCGAGCGTGATGTCGGGCTTCACGCGGTACTCGACGCCGTAGAGCCCGTGCTGGCGGAGACCGGAGAAGTAGCGGGCGGTCTCGCGGAGCGTCTTCGACGGGATGGTGCCCGTGTTGACGGCGGCGCCGCCGGGCCTGGGGGCGCGCTCGACGAGCACGACGCGCTTGCCGAAGTAGGCGGCCTGGGCGGCGCCCTTCTCGCCCGCGGGGCCGGACCCGATGACGCAGAGGTCGTAGTGCTCGCTCATCGGCCCCGAAGCTATCGCGCGCGGGCGGATGGCGCGAGGCATGTCGCGGGGTTGGACGCCGCCGCGGCGGGCCGGGCGGCGCCGGACGGCCCCGACCGCGCCGGGGCCAAGGTCCCGGGGCACCCGCGGCCCCCGTCCGCGCGTTCGTCCAGCGGCCCCGATGACGAATCCTTATCTTTCGACGATGGCTCCCGAGTCCACCTACTTCCGCAAGGGCTTCGGCCTCAAGACCGAGGTCCAGGACACGCTGACCGCCGACTACGACGGCCAGCTGGTGGACCTCCTCCGCGCCCGCGACCACACGCTGGTGGTCGGCGACGTGACGATCCGCCTCGCGAAGGAGTTCGGTTTCTGCTACGGCGTCGAGCGCGCCGTCGAGTACGCGTACCAGACCCGCGCCAAGTTCCCCGACCGGCGCATCTACCTCGCCGGCGAGATCATCCACAATCCGCACGTGAACGCGAAGCTGAAGGAGATGGGCATCGTCTTCCTCGGGCAGCGCGGCACGGGCTTCGACTACTCGGCCGTGCGGCCCGAGGACGTGGTGATCCTGCCCGCCTTCGGCGTCACCATCCACGACTTCCAGACGCTGCGGGAGCTCGGCTGCGTGATGGTGGACACGACCTGCGGTTCGGTGCTGAACGTCTGGAAGCGCGTCGAGAGCTACGCCAAGGACGGCTTCACCGCGCTCATCCACGGCAAGTACTACCACGAGGAGACGCGCGCGACCGCCTCGCAGGTGGAGAAGTTCCCGGGTGGCACCTACCTCGTGCTGCGCGACATGGCGCAGGCCGACGACGTGATCGCGTACATCGAGGGGCGCTTCGCCGGGGGGCGCGACGCGTTCCTCGAGAAGTACCGCCATGCGGCGAGTCCGCACTTCGATCCCGACGCGCACCTCCAGCGGATCGGTGTCGCCAACCAGACGACGATGCTGGCGCGCGAGTCGCTCGCGATCGGCGAGGTCGTCGGCGCGGCGATGGCGCGGACCCACGGCGACGCGCACCGCGCGGAGCACTTCCGCACCTTCGACACGATCTGCAGCGCCACGCAGGACCGGCAGGACGCCGTGAACGCGCTGCTCGCCGAGCCGCTGGACGTGATGCTCGTGGTCGGCGGCTACAACTCGAGCAACACGATCTCCCTCGCGGCGCTCTGCGCCGAGCGGGTGCGGACCTTCCATCTCGAGGACGCGGCGGGGCTCGATCCGGCGA
>JAIBBJ010000073.1 GCA_019694735.1 Gemmatimonadaceae bacterium
CGCTAGAGCCGCAGCCCCGCCCGCCCGAGCGCGAACGGCCCGAGGTCGAACCGCGACGTCCCGGTCTCGACCAGGTCCGCCAGCACCTCCCCGATCGCGCTCGCGAACTTGAACCCGTGCCCCGAGCACGGCGACGCCACGAACACGCGGTCCGCGTCCGGATGGCGGTCGATGATGAAGTGCTCGTCCGGCGCGTTCGTGTAGGTGCACACGCCCGTCGCCCGGAGCCGCCCGTTCACCTCCGGCATCCACTCCGCCAGCAGCGCGCGCAGGTGCGCCACCTCGCCCGGCTGCACCACGCGGTCCACGGCGTCCGGCGCCGTCGGCGGGCCGAAATGGTGCAGCGCGACCTTCACCCCGTCGCCGGTGTCGGGGAAGCCGTACCAGATGAGGTCCGGCGCGATCTCGCCGAGGAACACCGGGCACCGGTCCGGCGCGAACCACCCCGGCTCCCCGGCGGGCTCCCACCAGTAGAGCACGTTCCGCTGCACGGTGAGTGCGAGCGGCATCGGCGTCGGCGCCCCCTCCTCCAGGAGCGAGCGGACCCACATGCCGGCCGAGATGACCAGGTGCGCGGCCGCCGTGCGTCCCGCCGCCGTCTCGACGACGACGGACTCGCCCTCCTGCCACCAGCGCAGCACGGGCTCGTCGCGGCGCACCACCGCGCCGCGCCGCTCGGCGACCGCGAGCGCCGCCGCGATGCAGGCCTCCGGCGCGAGCATCCCCGCGCGCGGCTCGAGCACCCCCTCCCACCCGTCGCGGACGCGGAACGCCGGGAAGCGCGCGCGGATGGCCGCGGCATCGAGGCGCTCGTACGGAAGGCCGTGCAGCTCGGCGCTCCGACGGGCCCCCGCCACCAACGTGCCGTCGGGCGGCCCGTAGCAGAGCCCGCCGGTGCGGCGATACAGCACCGCCCCGGTCTCCGCCTCCAGCGCCGCCCACCGCTCGAACGCGCGATGCACCAGCGGCACGTACACCGGGTCCTCGAAGTACGCCTCGCGGATGATGCGCGAGAGCCCGTGGCTCGACCCCTGGTCGTGCGGCGGGGAGAAGCGGTCGAATCCCACCGCGCGCAGCCCGCGCCGCGCGCACTCCGCCAGCGCCTGCGAGCCCATCGCGCCGAGGCCGGCGACGATCACGTCCACACGATGTCCAGCCATGCCGGAGCTTGCCACCCGCGTCCCCCGGACGCAACATCCCGCGTGCTCCTCCCCCGCGCGCGCTACCTCGTCCCGATCCTCGCCGCCGCGCTCCCCATCGGCGGGCTGCTCGCGGTCTTCCTCCTCAGCGAGTGGAAGCTGCGCGCGCATGACCGGCCACCGCCGTTCGACCGCGAGATCCCGGTCACCGTGGAGGCGTTCGCGCAGGGCGAGCACATCGCCCGCACCCGCGGATGCCACTCGTGCCACGGCGCGCGCCTCGAGGGCACCGACTGGACGCCGGAGTGGACCGGCCTCGGGCGGGTGGTCGCCCCGAACCTCGCACGCTACGCGCGCGAGCACGACGCGGCGACCATCGAGCGCGCGGTGCGCCACGGCATCGACGCCTCGGGGCGGGGCCTCTGGTCCATGCCGTCGTTCAACTTCCGCTACCTCCGCGACGACGACCTCGTCGCGCTCATCTCGTATCTCCGCCAGCACCCCGTCTCGGTCGACTCGCTGCCCCTCCGCTACCACACGCTCGAGACCCGCTGGGCGCAGGTGGCCCGTGGCGAGGCCGACCAGGCGAGCTGGGTGCACCTCGTGCCGCCGCTCCTCACCGAGGCCGGGCGCGACGGCCCGCTGCTCGCCGAGGGGGAGTACCTCGCGATGACGAGCTGCATCGAGTGCCACGGCTTCGACCTCCGGGGCGCGATCGAGGGGCCGAACGTCACCCCGGACCTGGCGGTCGTCGCCACCTACTCGCGCCAGGAGTTCGAGCGGCTGATGCGGGAGGGGATCAGCCGGACCGGGAACGCCGACCTCGTGCTGATGAGCAAGACCGCCCGGAACCGCTTCGTGCACTGGACCGGGGCCGAGGTGGACGCGCTCTATGCCTTCCTCGGGACGCTCCCCGCCCGGCCCGTGCCGACCGGCGTCTTCTGGCGCGCGGGGCCGTGACGCGGGGGTTATCTTCCCTGCTCGCCCCCCGCGCACCCTTCGCCTGAGAGCGCGTGTCGCACCGCCTGCTGGTCACCGACGAGATCGATCCTGACGGCCTCGCGCTGCTGCGCGCCGTCCCCTCGTTCCACGTGGACGAGGTCCCCACCCTCCCCGCCGACGAGCTGCTCCGCCGCATCGGCGAGTACGACGCCATCATCGGCCGCAGCGCGACGCGGATCTCCGAGCCGCTGCTCCGCGCGGGGACGCGCCTCCGCGTCGTCGGGCGCGCCGGTGTCGGCGTGGACAACATCGCGCTCGACGCGGCGACCCAGCTCGGCATCGCGGTCATCAACGCGCCCGCCGGCAACACCATCGCGGTCGCCGAGCTCCTCTTCGGCAACCTGATCGGACTCCTCCGCCACATCCCGCAGGCCGACACCTCGATGAAGGCCGGCCGCTGGGAGCGCTCGCAGCTGATGGGCAGCGAACTGCGCGGCAAGGTGCTCGGCATCGTCGGACTCGGGCGCATCGGCTCCGCCGTCGCCACGCGCGCGCGCGCGTTCGGCATGGACGTGGTCGCGTACGACCCGTACATCCCCGACGACCGCTTCGCGGCCCAGGGGGTCCGCCGCCTCGCGACGCTCGACGCGCTGCTCGGCGAGGCGCACATCGTCTCGCTGCACGTGCCGCTCACCGACGAGACCCGGGGGATGCTCGGCGCGCCGCAGCTCGCGCGCATGCGCCCCGGCGCGATCGTCGCCAACCTCGCGCGCGGCGGCATCGTCGAGGAGGCCGCCGTCGCCGCGGCCCTCCGGACCGGGCACCTGGGCGGCGCGACCCTCGACGCGTTCTCCAAGGAGCCGCTCACCGGCGACCACGCCTTCCGCGACGTGCCGAACCTCCTGCTCACGCCGCACCTCGGCGCGAGCTCGGTCGAGGCGCAGCGCAACGTCGCCGTGGACGTCTGCGAGGCGGTGCGCGACGCGCTCCTCGAGGGCGAGCTGTCGCGCTCGATCAACGTCGCCGGCGGGCCGGACGACTGGCGGGCGCTGCAGCCGGCGCTCGTGGTCGCGCGCCGCATCGCGAGCGTGGCGCGCGCGCGCCTCGCCGACCGCGGCCAGCGCGCCATCGAGGGGATCACCCTCAAGGCCGGGCCGGAGCTGGCGCCGGCCACGCGGGTCCTCCTCTCGGCCGCCGCCGCCGGCGCGCTCGAGGGCGCGGTGGAGCACGACCGGCTCAACCTCATCAACGCCCGCAGCGTCGCGGCCGCGCGCGGCATCGAGCTCACGGTCGCCGAGGGGGGCGAGGCACCGCACCCGCGCGCCATCGAGGTGCGGATGCGCGCCGGCGGCGAGGAGATCCGCGTCGGCGGCCTCGGCACCGGCGACGGCCCGCCGCGGCTCACGCGCGTCGGCCCCTACCACGTGGACGTGGCGATGCGCGGCCAGCTCGTGGTGCTCACCAACCACGACGTGCCGGGCGTCATCGGGCGCGTGGGCACCGCGCTCGGCAACGCGCAGGTGAACATCGCCGAGTACCACCAGGCCCGGCTCGCGCAGGGCGGCGAGGCGCTCGCGGTGATCGCGGTGGACGGCCAGGTGGGCCACGCGGTGCGCGACGTGCTCCTCGGCCTCCCCGACGTGCTCACCGCCACCGTCGTCCACTTCAAGGACGCGTGAGCCGGATCGTCCGCGATCCGGCGGTGCTCGAGGGGTACGCGCGCGACGCCTCGGGGCTCCGGCACGTGCCCGAGGGACTGGCGCGCCCGGCCTCGCGCGCGGAACTCGTGGAGGTGCTGCGCGAGGCCGCGGCCGCCGGCGCCGCCGTCACGCCGGCCGGCGCGCAGACCAGCACCACCGGCGCCTCGCTCGCCGCGCGTGGCCTCCTGCTCTCGCTCCGCGCGATGGACCGCGTGCTCGACGTGGATCCCGCGCGCCGCCTCGCGCGGGTCGAGGCGGGCGCCCTCCTCGGCACGCTCAACCACGCCCTGGCCGGCGAGGCGCTCTTCTTCGCGCCCGACCCGACGAGCGACGAGACCTGCACCCTCGGCGGCGCGATCGCCTGCAACGCCTCGGGCCCGCGCACGCTGCTGTACGGCGCCACCCGCGCCCACGTGCGCGCGCTCACCGTCGCGCTCGCCGACGGCACGGTGCGCGAGTTCCGCCGGCCGGTCGTCGAGAAGAACACCGTCGGCTACCAGCCGACGCACGACCTCGTGGATTGGTTCGTCGGCAGCGAGGGGACGCTCGGCGTCGTCGTCGAGGCGGAGCTCGCCCTCCTGCCCCGCCCCGAGCGCGAGACGGGCATCGGGATCGCCTTCCCCGGCCTCGTGGACGCGCTCGCGTTCGTGCGCGCCGCGCGCGCGTCCACCGCGATCCGGCCGCGATGCCTCGAGTACTTCGACGCCGAGGCGTTCCGCATCGCCCGCACGCACGCCGACGACCCGGCCTGGGGCGCCGACGGCCAGGTGATGATCTACGCGGAGGACTGCGCCCCGGGCGCCCTCGACATCGACGCCTGGCTCGCGCTCGCTGAGGCGCACGGGGCACCGGACGCGGACATGCGCGTGTTCGAGGGCGAGGCGGCGATCCGCACGGCGCGCCGGTTGCGCCACGCCGTGCCCGCCACGATGCACGAGCGCACGGCGCCCTACCTCGCCACGGGCGGCCGGCGCATCTCCACCGACTGGGCGGTGCCGCTCGCGCACGCCGAGGAGGCGCTGCTGCTCTCCGACGGCTTCGCGATCGAGGCCGGTCTTCCGCCCGCGGTCACGTACGGCCACCTCGGCAACGGCCACCCGCACCAGAACTGGGTCGCGCGCGACCCGGACGAGGTCGCGCGCCACGAGGCGGTGGTGGAGCGCACGCTGCGCGCCGTGATCCAGCTCGGCGGCACCGTGGCCGCCGAGCACGGGATCGGGAAGCTCAAGGCGCGGTGGCTCGGCCTGCAGGCGAACGCGAGCCAGGTCGCCCTGATGCGCGCGGCGAAGCGCGAGTTCGACCCCGAGGGGCGCATGGCGCCGGGGAACATCCTTGCCTGAGGTCGCGCTGCCGCCGCGCGCGGTCGTGCTCGACGCCGACTCCACGCTCGCGGCGATCGAGGGGATCGACTGGCTGGCCGAGCGCCGCCCGACCGAGGTCGCGCGGCGGATCGCGCGGCTGACGCAGGAGGCGATGGCCGGCACGCGGCCGCTGGAGTCGGTGTACGGCGAGCGCCTCGCCGCCGTGGCCCCGAGCCGCGACGAGCTCGCCGCCCTCGGCGCGGCCTACGTGCAGGCGGTGGCCCCCGGGGCCGCGGCCTGCGTCGCGGCGCTGCAGCGCGCCGGCGTGCGCGTGGTCGTCGTGAGCGGCGGCCTGCGGGGCGCCCTCCTCCCGCTCGGCGCGCATCTTGGCATCCCGGCCGCGGATGTGTACGGTGTGGAGGTGCGCTTCACCGCGGCGGGCGCGTACGAGGACTTCGACCGGGCGAGCCCGCTGGCGGCGCAGCGCGGCAAGCCGCAGGTCGTCGAGACCCTCGGGCTGCCGCGCCCCCTCGTGGCCGTCGGCGACGGCAGCACGGACCTCGCGATCCGCTCCGCCGGCGCCGCCGACCTGTTCGTCGCCTTCACCGGCTACGCGCGGCGCGACCACGTGCTGCGCCACGCCGACCACGTGGTGGATTCGTTCGCGGCGCTCCGCGACCTCCTGCTCCCGAGCTGACCATGCGTCCCGCCGAGTTCGGCACCTTCTTCCTGCCCGGCCCCACCGAGGTGCGCGCCGAGGTGCTCGAGGCGATGCTGCGGCCGATGCTCCCGCACCGGGGCGCGGCCTACGAGGCGCTGCACGCGCGGATCGTGCAGGGGCTGCAGGCCGTGTTCCGCACGCACCGCCCGGTGTACCTGATGAGCTGCTCGGCGACCGGGGCGATGGAGATGGCGATCCGCGGCGCGCCCGAGGGGCCGATCCTCGCGCTCGTGAACGGCGCCTTCTCCGAGCGGTTCGCGCGCATCGCGCAGTCGTGCGACCGCGCGACCCGGGTCCTCTCGGTGCCGCTCGGCGACACCCCGCACCTGGAGCAGGTGGAGGAGGCGCTGGTGGCCGGCGGGCACGACGGCGCCCACTTCGCCGCCGTCACCGTGGTGCACTCGGAGACGAGCACCGGCGCCCTCGCCGACATCCACGGGATCACCGAGCTCGCCCACCGGCACGGGGCGATGTGCCTCGTGGACAGCGTGACGGGGCTCGCCGGCACGCGCGTGGAGACCGACGCGTGGGGACTCGACTTCGTGCTGACGGGCTCGCAGAAGGCGCTCGCGCTCCCGCCGGGCCTCGCCTTCGCGGTCGCGAGCGAGGCGTTCGTGCTCCAGGCGAGCGTCGTCCCGGCGCGGGGGCGCTACCTGGACGTGGTGGAGTACGAGGAGTTCGCGCGCCGCGCGCAGACGCCCAACACCCCGGCGCTCTCGCTGCTCTACGCCGCCGACGTGCAGCTGCGCGCGATCCGCGAGGAGGGGATCGAGACCCGCTGGGCGCGGCACGCGGCGATGCTCGCGCACACGGAGGCGTGGGTGGAGGCGCAGCGCGCCGCGGGCGTCGGCATCGGCTACCTCTGCCGCGCCGGCGAGCGGTCGCCCACGGTGAGCACGCTCACGCTGCCGGAGGGCCTCACGGCGAGCCCCGTCGTGCGGCGCGTGGCGGAGCTCGGGTACGTCATCGGCACCGGGTACGGCGCGCTCAAGGAACGCACCATCCGCATCGGGCACATGGGCGACCACAGCATCGAGACGCTCGAGCCATGCCTCCGCGCGGTCGGACAGGCGCTGCGGGGCGGGTGAACAGTCGTTCGGCCCTTGTCCAGCTCTTGACGAGGGAATGCGGCGTGCGAGGTACATTAGAGGAGCGGAAACGCAGGGAGCGCACCATATTTCGGCGGAAGGTGCCGTCCCCTCCCCCCTGACGTCCCGATGCACGCGAGTCCCGTCCAAGTCCCGGAGCCGGCGCAGGACGCCGACCCGACCGAAGCCGTCGCCGCGTTCCGCGCGCGGATCATCGACAAGCTCCTCTACGCCGTGGGCAAGGACGCGGCGCATGCACGGCCGCGCGACTGGTACGTCGCGACCGCGCTCGCCGCGCGCGACGCCGTCACCGCCCGGTGGATGGAAGCGACGCGGCGCACGTACCGCGACGGCGGCAAGCGCGTCTATTACTTCTCGCTCGAGTTCCTGATCGGCCGGCAGCTGATGGACGCGCTGTCGAACCTGGGGCTCGTCGCGGTCGCGCGGGCCGCGCTCGCCGAGCTCGGGCAGGACCTCGACCGGATCCGCACGATGGAGCCGGACCCCGGGCTCGGGAACGGCGGCCTCGGGCGCCTCGCCGCCTGCTTCATGGAATCCATGGCGACGCTCGGCGTGCCCGCCTACGGCTACGGCATCCGCTACGACCACGGGATCTTCCGGCAGCAGCTGCGCGACGGCTGGCAGATCGAGCTGCCGGAGGAGTGGTTGGCCACCGGGTTCCCGTGGGAGTTCGAGCGGCCCGAGGTCGCGTACACGATCGGGTTCGGCGGCCACGTCGAGGTGGTCGAGGGCGCCGACGGCGGCCGGCGCAGCGTCTGGCACCCCGCCGAGCTGGTGCGCGCGATGGCGTACGACACGCCGATCACCGGCTGGCGCGGCGCGCACGTGAACACGCTCCGGCTCTGGAGCGCGCGGGCGATGGACCCGATCGACCTCGCGGACTTCAACCGCGGCGACCACGTGGGCGCCCTCGCCGACCGCGTGCGGCTCGAGGCGATCTCCCGCGTGCTCTACCCGAGCGACGAGACGCCGGCCGGCCACGAGCTGCGGCTGCGGCAGGAGATGTTCTTCGCGTCGGCGTCGCTGCAGGACCTCGTGCGGCGGCACCTGCGGCAGTTCGGCGAGCTGCGCTCGCTCCCCGCGCAGGCCGCGATCCAGCTCAACGACACGCACCCGGTGATCGCGATCCCGGAGCTGATGCGGCTCCTCGTGGACGTGCACGGGCTGCCGTGGGACGAGGCGTGGGGCATCGTGCGGCGGGTGTTCAACTACACCAACCACACCCTGCTGCCCGAGGCGCTGGAGAAGTGGTCCGTGTCGCTGATGGAGCGCCTGCTCCCGCGGCACATGCAGATCATCTACCTGATCAATGCGCAGCACCTCGACGGGCTGCGGACGCGGGGCGCCGGCGTGGACGACGCCGTCGTGCGCACCGTCTCGCTGATCGAGGAGAACGGCGGCCGGCACGTGCGGATGGGCAACCTCGCCTTCCTCGCCGCGCACCGCGTGAACGGCGTCTCGGCGCTCCACACCGACCTGATGAAGCGGACGGTCTTCGCCGACTTCCACCGGCTGTACCCGGACCGGATCGTCAACAAGACCAACGGCATCACCTTCCGGCGCTGGCTCTTCCAGGCGAACCCCGGCCTCACGGCGCTCATCGCCGACGCGATCGGGCCCGGGTTCCAGGACGACCTCGACCGTCTCAGGGACCTCGAGCGCTTCGCCGACGACGCCGCGTTCCGCGACCGCTACGCGACGGTGCGCCGCGCCAACAAGGTCGCGCTCGCCCGCGTCATCGCCGACCAGGTCGGGGTGCGGGTGGACCCCGACGCGCTCTTCGACGTGCAGATCAAGCGCATCCACGAGTACAAGCGCCAGCTGCTCAACCTGCTGGAGACGGTCGCGCTGTACAACGCGATGCGCGCGCGCCCGCACGCCACCTGGGTCCCGCGCGTCCGGATCCTCGCCGGCAAGGCGGCCGCGGGCTACCAGACCGCCAAGCGCATCATCAAGCTCGCGAACGACGTCGCGAAGGTGATCAACAGCGACCCGGTCATCGGCGACCGGCTCAAGGTCGTCTTCCTCCCCAACTACAACGTGAGCCTCGCCGAGTCCATCATCCCGGCGGCGGACCTCTCGGAGCAGATCTCCACCGCGGGGATGGAGGCCTCGGGCACCGGCAACATGAAGTTCGCGCTCAACGGCGCGCTGACCATCGGGACGCTCGACGGCGCCAACATCGAGATCAAGGAGCACGTCGGCGACGAGCACATCTTCATCTTCGGGCTCCTCGCCGACGAGGTCGCGGCGCGGCGCGCCGCGGGGCTCGACGCGGCCGCCGACCTCGCGGCCTCCCCGCCGCTGCGGCAGGTGCTCGACGAGCTCGAGAGCGGCGTCTTCTCCCCCGACGACCGCGACCGCTATCGCGCCCTCGTGGACGGGCTCCGGCACCACGACCACTTCATGGTCTGCGCCGACTTCGAGCGCTACCACGCCGCGCAGGGCGAGGTGAGCGCGCGGTGGCGCGAGCCCGCCCGCTGGTGGCGCTCGGCGGTCCTCAACACGGCGCGCATGGCGTGGTTCTCGAGCGACCGCACCATCCGCGAGTACGCGACGGAGATCTGGGATGCCCCGCCGGCGCGACGCTGACGACGCGCCCGAGGGCGTGAAGCCGCCGGCGGCCGGGAAGGCCGCCGCGAAGAAGGCGGCCGCGAAGAAGACCGCCGCCAAGAAGCCCGCGGCGAAGAAGCCCGCGGCCAAGAAGCCCGCGGCCAAGAAGCCCGCGGCCAAGAAGCCCGCCGCCAAGATGCCCGCCGCCAAGATGCCCGCCGCCGACCGCGGCCGCCGCGCGACCCTCTCCCCCGAGGAGATCGAGGCGCTCGTCGCCGGCCGGCACCGCGACCCGTTCGCCGTCCTCGGCATCCACCCCCACGGCGACCGACACATCCTCCGCGCGTTCGTGCCCGGCGCCGAGCGCGTGGAGGCGATCGACGCCGCCGAGCACGTCGTGGCCGAGCTCGACCGCCAGCACCCCGACGGCTTCTTCGAGGGGCGCGTCACCGGCCGGCCGCGCTACTGGCTCCGCGCCTGGCGCGGCGCGGACTCGTGGGTCCTCGACGATCCCTACGCCTTCGGGCCCGTCCTCGGCCCGATGGACGACTGGCTGATCGGCGAGGGGACGCACGGCGCGCTCTACGACCGGCTCGGCGCGCACGTCGTCACCCACGAGGGCGCCGTCGGCGTGCACTTCGCCGTCTGGGCGCCGAACGCGCAGCGCGTCTCGGTGATCGGCGACTTCAACGGCTGGGACGGGCGCCGGCACCCGATGCGGCTCCGCCTCGGCACCGGCGTCTGGGAGATCTTCCTCCCCGGCCTCGACGAGGGGACGCTCTACAAGTACGAGCTCATCGGCCGCGACGGGACGCTGCTGCCGCTCAAGGCGGACCCGGTCGGGTTCCGGGCCGAGCTGCGGCCGGACACGGCGAGCATCGTGTACGACACCACGCGCTTCGCCTGGAACGACCAGGCCTGGATGGCGGCGCGCGCCGAGGGCGACCTCCGCCGCCGCCCGATGAGCGTGTACGAGGTGCACCTCGGCTCCTGGCGCCGCGGCCCCGAGGGCCGCTGGCTCTCGTACGACGAGCTCGCCGACCAGCTCGTGCCGTACGCGAAGGAGATGGGGTTCACGCACCTCGAGCTGATGCCGGTGGGCGAGCACCCGTTCGACGGCTCGTGGGGCTACCAGCCGGTGGGGCTCTTCGCGCCGACGGCGCGCTTCGGCGACCCGGCGGCGTTCGCGCGCTTCGTGGACCGCTGCCACGTCGAGGGGATCGGCGTGATCGTGGACTGGGTGCCGGCGCACTTCCCGAGCGACGCCCACGGCCTCGCCCGCTTCGACGGGACCGCGCTCTACGAGCACGAGGACCCGCGGCTCGGCTTCCATCCCGACTGGAACACCCTCATCTACAACTTCGGGCGGAAGGAGGTCGCGAACTTCCTGCTCGCGAGCGCCCTCATCTGGCTCGAGCGCTACCACGTGGACGGCCTCCGCGTGGACGCGGTGGCGTCCATGCTCTACCTCGACTACTCGCGCAAGGACGGCGAGTGGGTCCCCAACCGCTTCGGCGGGCGGGAGAACCTCGAGGCGGTGGACTTCCTCAAGCGGCTCAACGAGACCGTGTACGCGCGCTGCCCCGGCGCGTTCACGGTGGCCGAGGAGAGCACGGCGTGGCCGGGCGTCTCGCGCCCGACGTACGACGGCGGCCTCGGCTTCGGCTTCAAGTGGAACATGGGGTGGATGCACGACACGCTGGTGTACATGGGCGAGGACCCGGTGCACCGCCGCTGGCATCACGACAAGATGACCTTCGGCCTCGTGTACGCCTTCACCGAGAACTTCATCCTGCCGCTCTCGCACGACGAGGTGGTGCACGGCAAGCGGTCGCTGCTCGACCGGATGCCGGGCGACGCGTGGCAGCGCTTCGCGCAGCTGCGCGCCTACTACGGCTTCATGTGGGCGCACCCGGGGAAGAAGCTCCTCTTCCAGGGCGGCGAGTTCGCGCAGGGCCAGGAGTGGTCGCACGAGCGCTCGCTCGACTGGCACCTGCTCGACCTCGACTGGCACCGCGGCGTGCAGGCCCTCGTGCGCGACTGCAACCGGCTCTACGCCGAGGAGCGCGCGCTGCACGAGCGCGACTGCGAGGGCGAGGGGTTCCAGTGGATCGCGGTGGACGACCGCGACGCCTCCGTCTTCGCCTGGGTCCGCCACGGCGGCGAGGGGGCGCGGCCGCTGGTCTGCCTCGTCAACATGACCCCGGTCCCGCGCCCCGACTACCGCGTCGGCGTGCCGCGCGCGGGCCGCTGGACCGAGCGGCTCAACACCGACTCGGTGCTGTACGGCGGCTCCAACGTCGGCAACGCGGGCGGCGCCACGGCGCACGCGGTGCCGAGCCACGGCTTCCCCGCCTCGCTCACCGTCGCGCTCCCCCCGCTCGCGACCCTCTGGCTCGTCCACGAAGGCTGACCCGCACCCGGAGCGTCCCGTGACCCCACCGAAGGTCTCCTACTCGGCGCCGATCTCGCGTTCGACCATGGCGTACGTCCTCGCCGGCGGCCGCGGGTCCCGCCTGATGGAGCTCACCGACCGGCGCGCCAAGCCCGCCGTGTACTTCGGCGGCAAGTCGCGGATCGTGGACTTCACGCTCTCCAACGCGCTCAACTCGGGCATCCGCCGCCTCGCGGTCGCCACGCAGTACAAGGCGCACTCGCTCATCCGCCACCTGCAGCGCGGCTGGAACTTCCTGCGGCCGGAGCGCAACGAGAGCTTCGACATCCTCCCCGCCTCGCAGCGCGTGAGCGAGGACCGGTGGTACATGGGCACCGCCGACGCCGTGTACCAGAACATCGACATCATCGACGGCTACGCGCCCGAGTACCTGCTGATCCTGGCCGGCGACCACGTGTACAAGATGGACTACGAGAAGATGCTCGTGCAGCACGTGAACTCCGGCGCCGACGTCACGGTCGGCTGCGTGGAGGTCCCGGCCGCCGAGGCGACCGGCTTCGGCGTGATGCACGTCGGCGAGGGCGACCGCATCGTCGAGTTCTTCGAGAAGCCGGCCCGCCCCCCCGAGATGCCGGACAAGCCCGGCTGGGCGCTCGCCTCGATGGGCATCTACGTCTTCCGCCGCGACCTGCTCAACGAGCAGCTCCGCCGCGACGCCGCCGACCCGCACTCGTCGCGCGACTTCGGCAAGGACATCATCCCGCACCTCGTCACGCACGGGAAGGCCGTCGCCCACCGCTTCTCGGCGAGCTGCGTCCGCGGCCGCGCCGAGTCGGCCGACTACTGGCGCGACGTCGGCACGGTGGACGCGTACTGGCAGGCCAACATCGACCTCACCGACGTCGTCCCCGAGCTCGACCTGTTCGACCAGGACTGGCCGATCTGGACCTACGGCGAGATCACGCCGCCCGCCAAGTTCGTGCACGACATCGACGGCCGGCGCGGCGAGGCGATCAGCTCGCTCGTCTCCGGCGGCTGCATCGTCTCCGGCGCGATCGTCCGGCGCAGCCTCCTCTTCACCGGCGTGCAGGTGCACTCGTACTCGCATGTCGAGAACGGCGTGATCCTCCCCTACGTGGACGTCGGCCGCGGCGCGCGCCTCCACAACGTCGTCGTGGACAAGGGCGTGCGGATCCCCGAGGGGCTCGTCGTCGGCGAGGATCCCGAGGCCGACGCGCGGCGCTTCCGCCGCACCGCCAACGGGGTCTGCCTCATCACGCAGCCGATGCTCGACGCGCTCCCGCGATGACCGCCGGCCGCGCGCTCACCGTCCTCTCGGTCGCGTCCGAGGCCTTCCCGCTCGTGAAGACGGGCGGGCTCGCCGACGTCGTGGGCGCGCTCCCCGCCGCGCTCGCCGAGGAGTCGGTGCGCGTCCGCACCCTGCTCCCCGGCTATCCCGCGGTGCTCAGCGCGCTCGAGGACGCGCAGCCGGTCCACGCCTATCCCTCGCTGATGGGCGGCCCGGCGCGGCTCCTCCACGGGCGCGCCGGCGGCCTCGACGCGTACGTGATCGAGGCCCCGCACCTCTACCGCCGGACCGGCAACCCGTACGTGGACGCGCAGGGCCGCGACTGGGCCGACAACGTCCTCCGCTTCGGCGCCCTCGGCCGCGCCGCCGCCGACCTCGGCCGCGGCGCCGACCACGCCTTCCGTCCCGACGTCGTGCACGCGCACGACTGGCAGGCCGGCCTCGCCCCCGCGTACCTGCACTTCGAGCCCGGCCCGCGTCCCGCCACGGTCCTCACCGTCCACAACCTCGCCTTCCAGGGCCAGTTCCCCGCCGAGCACCTCGAGGCGCTCGGCCTCCCGCCGGAGAGCTTCACCGTGGACGGCGTGGAGTACTACGGCGGGATCGGCTTCCTCAAGGCGGGGCTCGCCCTCGCCGACCACCTCACCACCGTCTCGCCCACCTACGCCGCCGAGATCCGGACCGCGGCCAACGGCATGGGGCTCGACGGCCTGCTGCGGATCCGCGCGGCGGACGTCTCGGGGATCCTCAACGGACTCGACACGCACGTGTGGGACCCGGCGCACGACCCGGCGATCGTCGCGCGCTACGACGCGCGCACGATCCGCGACCGCGAGGCCAACAAGGCCGCGCTCCAGGCGCGGATGGGGCTCGCGATCGACCCCACCGCGCTCGTGTACGGCGTCGTGAGCCGCCTCACCTGGCAGAAGGGGATGGACCTCCTGCTCGCGGTGCTGCCCACGCTCCTCGACCAGGGCGCGCAGCTCGCGCTCATCGGCGCGGGCGACGCGGCGCTCGAGGCGGCCTTCACCGAGGCCGCGGCGCGGCACCCCGGCCGGATCGCCGTGCACGTCGGCTACGACGAGGCGCTCGCCCATGTGCTGCAGGCCGGCGCCGACGCCATCCTCGTCCCGTCACGCTTCGAGCCCTGCGGGCTCACGCAGCTCTGCGCGCTCCGCTACGGCGCCCTCCCCGTCGTCGCGCGCACCGGCGGCCTCGCCGACACGGTGGTGGACGCCAACGAGATGGCCCTCGCCACGCGCTCCGGCACCGGCATCGTCTTCTCGCCGGTCACCGCCGACGCCCTCGCCCACGCGCTCGAGCGCACCGCCGCGCTCCACGCCCAGCCGGCCACCTGGCGCGCCGTGCAGAAGCGCGCGATGACGACAGACGTGAGCTGGGCGCGCCCGGCGATGCGCTACGCCCGGCTCTACCGCGCCCTCGCCGCCGAGCGCGCCACCCAGGACCAGCCGCGCTGATGCCGCGCCGCGTCCTCCCCGGGACTCCCGGACCGCTGGGGATGACGCTCGGCCCCGAGGGCGCGAACTGCGCGGTGTACTCCCGCTACGCCACCGGCGTGGACCTCTGCCTCTTCGACGCCGACGGCGCGCGCGAGGTGGAGCGGATCCGGCTCCCCGAGCGCACCGGCGACGTCTGGCACGGCTGCGTCCCCGGCCTCCCGGCCGGCACGCGCTACGGGCTGCGCGCGCACGGCCCGTGGGCGCCGCACGAGGGGCACCGCTTCAACCCGGCGAAGCTCCTCGTGGACCCGTACGCACGCGCGCTCGACCGGGCGTTCACGTTCTCCGATGTGCTGCGCGGCGAGGCCCCCGACGGCTCGCGCGACGACCGCGACTCCGCCGCGGCGGTGCCGCGCGCCGTGCTCACGGCACCGGACGCGCCGTGGGAGCCCCGCCGGCCGCGGCGGCCGTGGGGCGAGAGCATCCTCTACGAAGCGCACATCCGCGGCTTCACCAAGCAGCATCCCGGCGTCCCGCTCCCACTCCGCGGCACGATGGCCGGGCTCGCGCATCCGGCCGCCCTGGAGCACCTCGTCCGCCTCGGCATCACGGCCATCGAGCTCCTCCCGCTCGCCGCCGCGGTGGACGAGCCGCACCTCGTGCGGCTCGGGCTCGTGAACTACTGGGGCTACAACACCATCGGGTGGATGGCGCCCGACCCGCGCCTCGCGCCGGGCGGGATGGCCGAGGTGCGCGCCGCCGTCGAGGCGCTGCACGCGGCGGGGATCGAGGTGCTGCTCGACGTCGTGCTCAACCACAGCGGCGAGGGCGATGCGCACGGCCCCACGCTCTCGCTCCGCGGGCTCGACAACGCGACGTACTACCGGCTCGTGAACGGCGACGCCGCGCGCGACGTGAACGACACCGGCACCGGCAACACGCTCGCCCTCGACCGCGCGCCGGTCGCGCAGCTCGCCTGCGACACGCTGCGGCACTGGGCCGAGGCGGCGGGCGTGGACGGCTTCCGCTACGACCTCGCCACCACGCTCGCCCGCGGTCCGCAGGGCTACGACCCGCAGGCGCCGCTCTTCGGCCTCATCGCCGCCGACCCGCTCCTGCGCACGCTCAAGCACATCGCCGAGCCGTGGGACATCGGGCCGGGGGGCTACCGGCTCGGCGAGTTCCCGGACGCGTGGGGCGAGTGGAACGACCGCTTCCGCGACCGCGTGCGCCACTTCTGGCGCGGCGACGGCGCGCACGTCGGCGAGCTCGCCACCCGCCTCGCCGGCTCCCCCGACCTCTTCGCCGGCCGCGGCCGCCCGCCCTCCCGCTCGGTGAACTTCGTCACCGCGCACGACGGCTTCACGCTCGCCGACCTCGTCCGCTACGAGCGGAAGCACAACGAGGCGAACGGCGAGGGGAACCGCGACGGGACCAACGCCAACCATTCGTGGAACCATGGCATCGAGGGCCCGAGCACCGATCCGGCCGTCGAGGCCCGCCGCGCGAAGGACGTCCGCGCCCTCCTCGCCACGCTGCTCCTCGCCCGCGGCACCCCGATGCTCGCGATGGGCGACGAGCTCGGCCGCACCCAGCGCGGCAACAACAACGCGTACGCGCAGGACAACGCGACGGCCTGGATGGACTGGGACGCGGCCGACGGCGCGCTGGTCGCCTACACCGCGCGGCTGATCGCGCTGCGGCAGGCGCTCCCCGCCCTCCGCGAGGACCGGTGGCTCACCGGCCAGCCCCGTGGCGCCGACGGCCCGCCGGACGTCGAGTGGCTCCGCCCGGACGGCGCCGAGATGTCCTATGAGGACTGGTCCTCCGGGAGCGTGCGCTCGCTCTGCGCGGCCTTCGCCGGCCCCACCGGCGCCCGGGTCCTCGTGGCGCTCCACGGGGCGACCGAGGGGCTCCCGCTGCGTCCTCCCACCCCGCGCCCGGGCCACCGCTGGCACCTCGTGCTGGACAGCGATGCGGACCCGTCGGCCCTCCCGGACGGGGGGATCCCCGTCGGGGACATCCTGCCCCTCGCGCCCCGGTCGGTGACCTTCCTCGTCGAGCGGCCCGGCGGGGTGGCGCCCGAGGGCCGCGCCCTGCACCATTCGACCCCAGACGCGACGCCCGGCGCCGCCGGCCGTCCCCTGCCTCCCCCCATGACCTTCCCCCGTTCCGCGGGCGTCCTGCTCCATCCGACGTCCCTGCCCGGCCCGTGCGGCATCGGCGACCTCGGTCCCGAGGCGCACCGGTTCGTCGAGTTCCTCCACGCCTCGGGCATCAAGCTCTGGCAGGTGCTCCCCGTGGGCCCCACCGGCTACGGCGACTCGCCGTACCAGTGCTTCTCGGCGTTCGCCGGCAACCCGATGCTCGTGCACGTGCCGGGGTGCGAGGGCGACTTCGACGCGCGGCAGGTGGAGTGGGGCCGCGTGATCCCCGCCAAGCGCGCCGCCCTCAAGCGCGCGACCGAGGCGATGGCGCCCGACGCGGCGTACCAGCGCTTCACGCAGGAGCAGGCGTGGTGGCTCGAGGACTACGCGCTCTTCATGGCGCTCAAGGAAGCGCACGGCGGGGTGGAGTGGACGCGGTGGGATGACGGCGCGCGGCGCCGGGATCCCACCGCGCTCGCATCATGGCGCACGCAGCTCGCGGCCGAGGTGGAGCACCACCGCCGCGTGCAGCACCTCTTCTGGCAGCAGTGGGGCGCGCTGCGCGCGCACTGCCGCCAGAAGGGCATCCAGCTCATGGGCGACCTCCCGATCTACGTCGCGCACGACTCGGCCGACGTGTGGGCGGAGCCGCGCTACTTCAAGCTCGAGGCGAGCGGGAGGCCCACCGTGCAGGCGGGCGTGCCCCCCGACTACTTCTCGGCGACCGGCCAGCTCTGGGGCAACCCGATCTATGATTGGGACGCCATGCGCGCCGACGGCTTCGCGTGGTGGATCAAGCGGATGCGCGCGATGTTCGCGTCGTTCGACGTGGTGCGGATCGACCATTTCCGCGGCTTCGAGGCGTACTGGGAGGTGCCGGGCGCCGACACGACCGCGGTGAACGGCCGCTGGGTGAAGGCACCGGGCGAGGCGCTGTTCACGGCGATCACCGACGCGCTCGGCCCGCTGCCGATCGTGGCGGAGGACCTCGGGCTCATCACGCCGGAGGTGAAGGCGCTGCGCGAGCGGTTCGGGTACCCGGGGATGGCGATCCTGCAGTTCGCGTTCGGCGCGGACGGGAGCGCGAACGACTTCCAGCCGCACACCTACCCGCGCGCCAAGGTGGTGTACACGGGCACGCACGACAACGACACCGTGGTCGGGTGGTGGAACTCGCAGCCGGGGGGCGATTCCACGCGGACGCAGGAGATGATCGACCGCGAGAAGGCGTTCGCGTGCCGGTACCTGGGCACCGACGGGCAGGAGATCCACTGGGTGCTGATCCGCGCGGTGCTCGCCTCGGTGGCGGACACGGCGATCATCCCCGTGCAGGACCTGGCGGGCCTCGGCAGCGAGGCGCGCATGAACCTGCCCGGCCGGCAGGCGGGCAACTGGGGCTTCCGATTCACGTGGGACCAGCTCGGCCACGACGTCGTGGCGCGGTTGCGCGGGCTGGTCGACCTCTACCAACGCTAGCGCGAGCGAGGCGAGATGGCGGCGACGACGGCAGCGACGCAGGCCCCCGGACGGGCGGTGGCCACCGCGACGAGGTTCTCGACGATCTGGAACATGAGCTTCGGCTTCCTGGGCATCCAGTTCGGCTGGGGGCTGCAGATGGCGAACATGAGCGCCATCTACGAGTACCTCGGCGCGAAGCCGGACGAGATCCCGATGCTCTGGCTCGCGGCCCCGCTGACGGGGCTCCTGGTGCAGCCGATCATCGGGCACCTGAGCGACCACACCTGGCACCCGCGGCTCGGGCGGCGGCGCCCGTTCTTCCTCGTCGGCGCGCTGCTCAGCTCGGCCGCGCTCGTGCTGATGCCCAACTCGAGCGCCCTCTGGATGGCCGCCGGCCTCCTCTGGATCCTCGACGCGAGCATCAACGTGTCGATGGAGCCGTTCCGCGCGTTCGTGAGCGACCTGCTCCCGCAGTCCGAGCGCACCCGCGGCTTCGCGATGCAGTCGTTCTTCATCGGCGCGGGCGCGGTGATCGCCTCGGCGCTGCCGTGGATGCTCACCAACTGGTTCGGCGTCGTCGGCACCCACGCGCCGGGCACGATCCCGGTGACGGTGAAGATCTCGTTCTACGTCGGCGCGGTGGCGTTCCTCGGCGCGGTGCTCTGGACCATCGTCACGACGCCCGAGCAGCCGCCGGCGGACCTCGCGGCCTTCCGCCGGCAGCAGCAGGCGAGCCGCGGCTTCGGCAACGTCGCCACCGAGGTGGTCGGCGCCATCCGCGAGATGCCGCGCACGATGCGCCAGCTCGCGCTGGTGCAGGTGTTCACCTGGCTCGGGCTCTTCTGCATGTGGCTCTACTTCGGCACCGCGGTGGCGACCGGCGTCTTCGGCGCGGCCGACGCGGCGGACCCGCGCTACCAGGAGGGGATCGAGTGGGCCGGCGTCTGCTTCGGCGCCTACTCGCTCGTGACGTTCGGCTTCGCGCACTTCCTGCCGCCGATCGCCCGCAAGGCGGGGCGCAAGGGCACCCACGCCCTCTGCCTCCTCGCCGGCGCGGCCGGGCTCTTCACGGTGCAGTTCATCACGCACCCGAACCTGCTGCTCCTCTCGATGCTCGGCGTGGGCATCGCGTGGGCCAGCACGCTCTCGATGCCCTACTCGATCCTCGCCGGGGCGATCCCCGAGGGGAAGACGGGCATCTACATGGGCATCTTCAACTTCTTCATCGTCATCCCCGAGATCATCGCGTCGCTCGGCTTCGGCTGGGTGATGAACCACCTGCTCGACAACGACCGCATGGCGGCGGTGACCGCCGGCGGCGTCTGCCTCGCGATCGCGGCGCTGCTCGTGACGCGGGTGACCGACACCGGGGAGGCCGCCGCGTGAGGATCCGCGCGCTCGCCCTGGGCGTCGCGCTGGCGGCGCAGGCCGCGGCCGCGCAGGCCCCCGCCCCCGTCGTCGAGAAGGTCGAGCCGCCCGACTGGTGGCTCCGCTCCACGGTGAACCCGGTGCGCGTGCTCATCCGCGGGAAGCACCTCGCGGGCGCGCGCCTCGCATGCGGGGCGCTCACCTGCACCAACGTCACGGTGAACGCGGCCGGCACCTCCGTCTTCGCCGACGTGCGCATCCCGGGCACCGCGGCGCCGGGCCGCTACCCGCTCACGCTCCGCACGGCGGGCGGCGCGACCGACGCCAGCTTCACCCTCACCGCGCCGCTCGCGCGCCAGGGCCGGTTCCAGGGCTTCGGCCCCAACGACGTGATCTACCTGATCATGCCGGACCGCTTCGCCAACGGGGACCCGTCGAACGACGACCCGGCCGAGGCGCCGGGGATGACCGACCGCACGAAGCCCAAGTACTACCACGGCGGCGACCTCCGCGGCGTCCGCCAGCGGCTCCCCTACCTCAAGTCGCTCGGCGTCACCGCGATCTGGCTCAACCCGGTCTATGACAACGTGGACCGCATCGGCACGCGCGAGACGCCGGCCGGCCAGGCCGACTACCACGGCTACGGCGCGGTGGACTTCTACGCGGTCGAGGAGCACTTCGGCGACCTCGACGAGTACCGCGCGCTGGTCGAGGACGCCCACAAGGTCGGCATCAAGGTCATCGCCGACATGGTCGCCAACCACACGGCGCCCTACCACCCGTGGGTGCAGGACCCGCCCACGCCGACCTGGTTCCACGGCACCGAGGCGAACCACCCCAACAACACCTGGCAGACCTGGGCGATCGCCGACCCGCACGCGGGACCGGAGATCGTGCGCGAGACGATGGACGGATGGTTCGTGAACATCCTCCCCGACCTCAACCAGGACGACCCCGAGGTCGCGACGTACCTCATCCAGAACACCCTCTGGTGGGTCGCGCGGAGCGGGATGGACGGCATCCGGCAGGACACCTGGCCGTACGTGCCGCGCCGCTTCTGGGTGCAGTGGATGGCGGCGATCAAGCGCGAGTTCCCGCAGCTCCGCGTGGTCGGCGAGGTGTTCGACGGCGACCCGGCGATCATCGCGTTCCACCAGGGCGGCGTCCGCCAGTGGGACGGGCTCGATGCCGGCGTGGACGCGCTCTTCGACTTCCCGCTCTTCTTCCCCCTGCGCGGCGTCTTCGCGCACGGGCAGTCCATCCGCGCGCTGCCGCAGCTCCTCGCGCGCGACCGCCTGTACAAGGACCCGTCGTCGCTGGTGACCTTCCTCGGGCTCCACGACGTGGACCGGTTCATGGGCGAGGACCGGGCGACCCTCACCGGCCTCAAGCTCGCCTACACGCTCCTCTTCACGCTGCGCGGCGCGCCGCTCATCTACTACGGCGACGAGGTGGGGCTCGCCGGGAAGAGCGACCCGGACAACCGGCGCGACTTCCCCGGCGGCTTCCCGGGCGACGCGCGCAACGCGTTCGAGGCGTCGGGGCGCACGCCGGAGCAGCAGGACCTCTGGCGCCACCTGCAGACGCTCGCCCGCATCCGCGCCGAGCGCGCCGACCTGCGCGGCGACGCGATGCGCACCCTCGTGCTCGGCGAGCAGCTCTGGGTGTACCAGCGCGGCCGGACGATGGTCGCGTTCAACAACGACACCGCCGCCGTCACCGCGCGCATCCCCATCGGGCTGCTCGGCGACGACCTGCTCGGCGCCTGCGGCGCGCCGCAGCCCTCGGGGCTCGCGGTGGAGGTGCGGATCCCGGCGCGGAGCGCGTGCATCCTCCCGATCGTCTCGGAGGCGGTGCCGGGCCCGTCGCTCGGCGTCACCGGCACGCGGCGCATCGTCCCGTCCTTCACCTCGCAGTTCGTCGGCGCGCGGCAGGTGGAGGTGTGGCTCCCGCCCGGCTACGGCCGCGACACGGTGCGCTACCCCGTGGTGTACATGCACGACGGCCAGAACGTCTTCGACCCGGCGTCGAGCTACGGCGGCGTGGACTGGGGCATCGACGAGACGATGACGCGCCTCATCGCCGCGCGGAAGGTGCGGCCGGCGATCGTGGTGGCGGTGTGGAACACGCCGCTGCGCGGACAGGAGTACATGGCCGAGCAGGCGATCCCGGCCGGCACGGACAGCGTGAGCGCCGGGTCGGGGCGCTACCGGTTCGGGGGCCCGTTCCTCGCCGACGAGTACCTGCGGTTCCTCACCGAGGAGCTGAAGCCGTACGTGGACCGCACCTACCGCACCCGGCCCGGCCGCGCCGACACCTTCATCATGGGGTCGTCCATGGGCGGGATCATCTCGCTCTACGCGGCGGCGCGGTACCCGCAGGTCTTCGGCAACGTCGGCGCGGTGAGCACGCACTTCCCGGTGGGGGACGGCATGGTGGTGGACTGGCTGGCGCAGCACCTCCCCGACCCGGCGACGCACCGCATCTGGATGGACCGCGGCACGGCGACGCTCGACGCGACCTACCCGCCCTTCCAGGCGCGGGCGGACTCGGTCTTCCGCGCCGGCGGCTACCGCGACGGCCCGCGCTTCTCCACCCGCGTCTATGAAGGCGCGGCGCACGACGAGCGGTCGTGGCGCGTGCGGGCGGGCGAGGTCCTGGAGTTCCTGCTCAGACCGTAGCGGCGCACACCGCCGTGGCCGGGGCGCCGCGCGGCGCTAGAAGACGCACCCGGCCACGGCCCCCACGCGCACCTCGACGCCGCCGGTGACCGCGCGCGGCTGCCCGCAGCCGCCGAGGACCGCGGCGCGCGCGAGGGCCGCCGGGGCGATGGGCACGACGACCGTCGCCGGCTCCCGGCCGTTGTTGAGCACCACCACCGTGCTGCCGCGGCGATAGACCATCACCGCATCGGTGAGGGCGAGGACCTCCGTCGGGGCGTCGCGGAGCTCGGGGCGCGCCTTCCGGAGGGCGATGACCGCCCGGAGGTGGTCGAAGATCGCGTTCTCGCGCGCCGTGCGGCCCGCCGCGGTGAAGGCGTCGCGCGGGTCCTCGCGCCAGCCGCCGGGGAAGTCGCGGCGGTTGTCCGGGTCCTCGCCGCCGCCCATCCCGATCTCGTCCCCGTAGTAGAGCTGCGGGATGCCGCGGGTCGTGAAGAGGAAGGTGTAGGCGAGCGTGAGCCCCGCGTCGCCGAGCGGCGCGCCCTCGGGCAGCCGCGACATGTCGTGGTTGTCGGTGACCGTGACCAGCCGCTCGGGATGGTCGTAGAGGCGGTCCTGCGCCAGCACCTGCGCGAGCACGCGCATGGACTCGCCGCGCAGCAGCGACCGGCGCACGCCGAACTGCAGCGGGAAGTCGAACACCTGGTCGAGCCCCGTGCGCACGCCGTCGAAGTTCGGCTTGGAGCCCTCGAAGAACGAGACGACGCCCGGGTCCACGTTGAGGACCTCGCCCACCACGGTGAACCGCGGGTGCTCACGGTGGAGCGCCGCCATCCAGTCGCGCCAGAAGGTGCGGGGGGCATAGACCCAGGTGTCCTGCCGGATGGCGTCGAGCTCCGCCGTCGCGATCCACCAGAGCGCGTTCTGGATGAGGTACTGCTTCACCTCGGGGTCGTCCTGGTCGAAGTCGGGGAGGATCCCCGCGAACCACCCCTTGAGCGTGGAGTCCGTCACCGCGCGCGCGGCGTACGGGTCGGTGAGCGCGCCCATCTGCCAGTTGTTCGGCAGGTGGTCCTCCGCCGTCCCGTTGAACCAGGTCGGCGTCGGGGCGTCGAAGGTCCAGGGATGCTCCGGCCCCACGTGGTTCGCCACGTGGTCGAACACGACCTTCATCCCCAGCCGGTGCGCGTCGGCGACGAGGCGGCGGTACGCGGCGAGGTCGCCGAGGTGCTCCTCGATCGCGTAGGGGTCCACCGTGCCGTAGCCGTGGTAGTCGGTGTAGCCGTTGGGTGCCCACTGCGGGCGGCCGCGGTGCGCGATCGAGTCCACCTGGTCGATCACCGGCGTGAGCCACACCGCGGTCACGCCGAGGTCCTTGAGGTACGGGAGCCGCTGGCGGACCCCCTCGAGGTCACCGCCGTGGTACTTCCGCATGTCGCCGCGGTCGAACTGGCCGCGCGAGCGCGCCGGGTCGTCGTTGGTCGGGTCGCCGTTGGCGAACCGGTCCGGCATGATGAGATAGACCACGTCCTCGGCGGTGATCCCGCCGAAGCGTCCCTCGCGCGCGACGCGCGGGTGCACGGTGAAGTCGAACCGGGCCTCCCCGGCCGCCGTGCGGAGCACCACCGGGTAGCGCCCCGGCACGATCTGCGGCGGGATCGTCACGTCCACGAACAGGTGCCCGCCGGTGCCGTTCACCTTCACGTTGGCGCAGGCGAGCGGGCCGCAGGTGACCTGCGCGCCCGTCAGGTGCGCCCCGCGCACCAGGAGCCGCACCGGGTTCACCGTGTGCCCCACCCACCAGTCCGGCGGCTCGACCTTCTCCACCTCGGGCGGGAGGTCGGCGAGGCGCGTGAGCCGGATCGCGTGCACGAGCACGGAGTTCTCGCGCCCGTTCATGTTCGCGTCGCGCGGGTCCCAGACGAGCCCGACGGTCCGCGCCCCCGCCGCGAGGGTGGCGACGGTGACCGTGCTCCACCCCTGCTCGCTCCAGTTCCCCGCCCCGCGCTGCGGCATCACCGCCGTGCCCACCACGCGGCCGTCCACCACCACGGTGCGGACCGCCGCCTTGTCCTCGGTGTTCACCGGGCCGTGGCCGTTGGCGTACCGCACGTCAATGGCGTAACGCCCGGCCGCCGGCACCGACGCCGGCAGCACGAACGCCGGGATCTCCGGCGTCAGCATCACCGGACGGTCGGCCTGCACGAGGCGCTCGCCGGCCGGCGCGATGACGCGCACCGGCTCGCTCAGGAACGAGCGCTCGCCGAGCGAGTCCACCGCCTCGAGCTGCCACTCCACCAGCGTGTCGGCCACGGGCACGAGCCGCGTCACCGGCGCGCGGCCGCGCGTGGCGCCCATCGAGTCCACGGGGACGCCGTTCGCGTGGAAGACGTACCGCAGGCCGGGCACCGGCGTGAAGCGCAGCGTGGCGCGCGCGCCGCGCGCGGGGCCGGCCGCACGCGTCGTGCTGGCGGGGTCCGCCTCGTCCCGCACGAGCACCGGCGTCTCCGGCGCCGTCACCGGCGTCGCCAGCTCCATCTCCGGTGCGCCCTCGACGCACGGCTGCAGCACCAGGATCACCTCGTGCGGCCCCGTCAGCGTCGCCGCGACCTCCGGCCTCTCGGCCGGCTGCCGGTCGAGGAACACCTGCGACACCCCGCAGCTCCCCGCCCCGAAGAGCTTCACGTCGAGCGTCGCGCCGCGGTAGCGGACGCCGCGCAGCTCGCGCACCAGGAACTGGCCGGCCGAGTCGCGCGCGCTCCACGCCTCGGGCACGCGCGGCTC
>JAIBBJ010000128.1 GCA_019694735.1 Gemmatimonadaceae bacterium
TCCGCCCCGTCGGCAGCCCCTGCCGCGACCCCGGCGACGACGCCTGCCCGCGGCACGTCGTCCGCCCGCACCCCGGCCACCGAGGCGCCAGCGCCTCCGGCCCGCGCGGCGGCCGCCGCCGGGCGCGAGGCCGCGGTCCGGATGATCACGCGCGACGCCGGCGAGGCGTCGGTCGCGTCGGTGGTCGAGCCGGTCACCACGACCGAGTTCGCGACCATCCTCAGCGGGCTCGCCCGTGACGCCGTGCGGGTGATGGACACGCCGCCGCCGCAGCTCGTGCGCGACCCGTACGAGAGCTCCCCGGAGTTCGAGCAGCGCAAGGCGACGGCGATGGCCGAGTACGAGCGGCGCGAGGCCGAGTGGTTCGCGAACGTGAAGCGCTCGTTCGTCGTGCAGCTCCCGGTGCGCAATGTCCGGTATGACGCGGACACCGAGATCCTCGAGTTCGCCGTCGAGGGCCTCCGGCTGCCGTCCACCCGCGAGGGCCGCAGCCAGCTGACGGTCGCGTGCTTCACGCGCCCGGTCTTCTGGTGCATGCCCGACGCCGGCATGACGTACGACGCCAACGACCTCTGGAAGGTGCCGCGCGCGACCGCGCGGCAGTTCGACGTGTTGCGCACGCCGATGACGCTCGCCGTGCGCTTCACGGTCGGCGGCCGCCCGCAGGGCGAGAAGGCGCTCGCGATCTCGCTCCTCGACCTCGAGCTCCAGGCGCGCGGCCAGACCGTGCAGCGCTGGAGCGCCCACTGACGCGGCGCGCCGTCCGCCCGTGAGCCCCGCGTCCGGGCCCGCGTCCGCGCTCGTCACGCTCGACGACCTCCGCCGCGCGCAGCGCCTGCTCGCCGGGGTCGCGGTCCGGACGCCGTTGCTCGGGTTCGATGCCGTCAGCGAGCGGCTCGGCGTCCCGGTGTTCGTGAAGCCGGAGATGCTGCAACGCGGCGGCGCGTTCAAGTTCCGCGGTGCGTACAGCTACCTCGCGTCCCTCACCCCCGAGGCGCGGGCCAAGGGGGTCGTCACGGCGAGCTCCGGCAACCACGGGCAGGCGGTCGCGCTCGCGGCGAAGCTCTTCGGCGTGCCGGCGACGATCGTGATGCCGACGACCGTGCCGCGCGCCAAGAAGGACGGCGCCGTGCGGCTCGGCGCGCGCTGCTTCTATGCGGGCGTCACCACCGCGGAGCGCGCGGCGAAGGCGCAGGAGATCCAGCAGGCCGAGGGGCTCACCTTCGTGCCGCCGTTCGATGACCCGACCATCATCGCCGGCCAGGGCACGCTCGGCGTGGAGATCGCGGAGGACCTGCCCGAGGTGGGCACGGTGCTGGTCCCGATCGGGGGCGGCGGGCTCAGCTCCGGCGTCGCGGCCGCGGTGAAGCTGCTCGCGCCACGGGCGCGCGTGGTCGGCGTGGAACCGGAAGGCTCGCCCAAGTATTCGAAGGCGCGGGCAGCGCACGAGCCGGTGACGATCCCGGCGAACCCCGAGGGGCTCGCGGACGGGCTGCTGGCGGTGCGGATCGGGACGCGCAACTTCCAGCATCTTGAGCACTTCCTCGACGATGTGGTGACGGTGCCGGACGGGAGCCTGCCCTGCGCGATGCAGCTGCTCCTCGACCGGATGAAGCTGGTCGCGGAACCGAGCGGCGCGATCACGGTCGCGGCGCTGCTGGACGGGACGGTGACGCCGACGGGCGCGACGGTCTGCGTGCTGAGCGGCGGCAACATCGAGTGGGATGGCCTGCGGTCCCTGATCGGCGACGGAGGATTCGGCTCGTGAGCATGCGGTGCCCCACCTGCGGGACGATGTACGCCGACGAGGCGCGCTTCTGCACGCGCGACGGCACGCGGCTGATCCAGTTCGGCGCGGCCCCGGCGGCGTCCGCCGCTCCCGCAGCCCCGGCCGCCCCGGCGCCGCCCCCCTCGGCGAGCAATACCGCCGTGCGGCCCACGGCGCTCCGCGCGAACGACCCGGCCCGGTCCGGCGCCGCATCGAGCCATGCGAACATGGCCGGCAAGGTGCTCGACCGCCGCTACCACATCGTCCGCAAGGTCGGCGAGGGCGGCATGTCGTACGTGTACCTCGCGCACGACGTCGCCACGCAGGAGCGTTACGCGATCAAGATCCTCTCGCCCACGCTGAGCAAGGACGAGAACGCGATGGCGCGCCTCAAGCGCGAGGCCGCGCTCGGGATCCGCCTCGCGCACCCGAACATCTGCCACATCGTGCGGATGGGCGAGACCGAGGACGGGCTGGTCTACGTGGTGATGCCGTTCGTCGAGGGCGAGATCCTCTCCGACCGCAACTACCGCGTGGGCAAGACCACCATCGCCGACACGGTGAAGTTCATCGGCGAGGTCGCCGACGGGCTGCACGTCGCGCACCAGCTCGGGATCATCCACCGCGACCTGAAGCCCGAGAACATCATGGTCTGCAAGCGCGCCGACGGCGTGGAGTACGCGGTCGTGATGGACTTCGGGCTCGCCAAGGAGCGCAAGGCCGGCGGCGAGCTGCAGAAGCTCACCGCCACCGGCATCATCCTCGGCACGCCCGAGTTCATGAGCCCCGAGCAGCTGCGCGGGAAGCCGCTCGACCCGAGGACCGACATCTACTCGCTGTCGCTGATGGCGTACGAGATGCTGACCGGGAAGCTGCCGTTCGAGGGGAAGAACCAGCAGGAGATGATGATCGCGCGTCTCCGCTCGGAGCCGATCCCGGCGCGCAACCGGCGGCCCGAGCTGCCCGAGGCGGTGGATCGTGCCCTCCTCAAGGCGATGGCCCGCGAGGCCGCCGACCGATTCCAGACCGCGCCCGAGTTCGCCCAGGCCCTCCGCGCCGCCGCCGGCTGATCCGCGGCGGCGCGGTCCCTCCTCCCGGGATCCCGCCGATGCGCCACCTGCTCCGCCCGTTCGCCCTCCTCGCAGTGGGCGCCGCCGCCGTCCCCGCGCAGCAGCCGGCCGTGGACGTGCTGCGCTACACCTTCGACGTCACCATCCCGGATCGCGGCAGCGCGGTGCGCCTCGCGGCGACCGTGATGTTCGACCGCGGGCCCGGTGCCGACACGCTGCACCTCGACCTGCTCGCGCCGATGCGGGTGAGCGAGGCGAGCCTCGGCTGCGGCAGCGCCGCGGCGGCTGCGCCCTTCACGCATGACGGGCGCCAGGTGCACGTGCCGCTCCCGCCGCTCCTCGCGCCGTCGCGCGCGATGCCGGGCAACCCGCAGCCGATCACCATCCCCGGCCGCGACACGCTCTGCGTCACCGTGCGCTACGCCGGTGAGCCGAAGGACGGGCTGATCATCTCCACCGACACGGCGGGGCGTTACCGCGCGTTCGGCGACAATTGGCCGAACCGCGCGCGGCACTGGCTCGCGACGGTGGACCATCCGAGCGACAAGGCCCTCGTCGAATGGCGCGTCGAGGCGCCGGCAGCCCTCAGCGTGGTCGCCAACGGTGTCGCCGCCGGCGAGGCCGCGGTCGCGGGGCGCACACCGGCGCGGCGCCGCACGACGTTCGTGATGGCGCAGCCGATCCCGACCTACCTGATGGTGATCGCGGTCGCGCCGCTGGTACGGCATGACCTCGGCGCGACGGCCTGCGGCATCGCCGCGCCCGGCCGCTGCACGCCCCAGGCGGTCTACACCGCGCCCGAGCAGGCGCGCTACATGCCCGGGCACTTCGCCGAGGCGGATTCGATCCTGACGTTCTTCTCGCGTCTCGTCGGGCCGTTCGCGTACGACGGTCTCGCGCACCTGCAGAGCTCGACGCGCTTCGGCGGGATGGAGAATGCCGGCGCGATCTTCTACAACGACCGCCTCTTCCGGACGCCCGCCGGCGTCGGCACGGGCCTCGTCGCGCACGAGACCGCGCACCAGTGGTTCGGCGATGCGGTCACCGAGCGCGAGTGGGGCCACCTCTGGCTCTCCGAGGGGTTCGCGACGTACTTCGCCGCGCTCTACACCGAGCACGCCGCCGGCGACTCGGCCTTCGCCGCCGAGATGGCGGGGATCCGCCGGACCGCGATCGAGGCCCCCGAGGTGGCCGAGCGGCCGGTGATCGACACCGCGCAGACGGACCTGCTCGCCCTGCTCAACCGCAACAGCTACCAGAAGGGCGGATTCGTGCTGCACATGCTGCGGCAGCAGGTCGGTGACAGCGCATTCTTCGGTGCGCTGCGCGACTACTACGCGACGTTCAAGCACGGCAATGCCGTGACGGACCAGTTGCAGGCGATCGTCGAGCGCCATGCGAACCAGGAGCTGGGGTGGTTCTTCGACCAATGGCTGCGGCGCCCCGGGTTCGCGGACGTGGCGGTCTCGTGGCGCCATGACGCCGCGAACGGCCGCGTCGAGCTGATCGTGGAGCAGGGCGGCCGCTTCACGCCGTACCGGCTGCGCCTCCCGGTGGACCTCACGCTCGCGGACGGAACACGCGCGCGAGTGGTGGCCGAGGTGCCTGCGGCCTCCAACGCGACCGTCGTGCTCCCCGGCCGCTTCGCCGCGAGGCCGACGGCTTTGACGGTGGACCCGCGGGCCGGCGTGTTCGCGCGCATCACGGTGAGGGGCGAGGCGCGGTGAGCCGGCCGGCGTCGGTGCCGCGCGCCATCGCGGCCATCGGGGTCATCCTCGGCGCGCTCGCCGGACCGCCGCTCCGCGCCCAGGGCGCGCGCGGCGCCGGCCGCCCGCTCCCCGTCGCACCGCCCTCACGCGCCGAGTCGCTGCTCGCCGTCGGCCGCCTCCGCGCCGCCGAGGATGCGCTCTACGCCGAGCTCGACGCCGCGCCGCGCGAGCCCTCCGCGCGCGGCGAGCTCGGACGCTATCTCGCCTCGCGGGCGCGCTTCGTGATCGCCGACATCCTGTTCGGCGAGGCGCTCCGCTTCGGCGCCGACACCGCACGCGTCGCGGAGGCGCTGCTCGCCATCGCGCCATACCGTCCCGAGGTGGACCG
>JAIBBJ010000090.1 GCA_019694735.1 Gemmatimonadaceae bacterium
GCCGTGGCCCGGGGCGATGCGGCCCGCGCCGCCGCTGCCGCGCGCGCGGCCGGCGACCGCCTCGCCGAGGGGACCGCGCTCGGCGAGTTCCGCGACCGCCAGCGCGAGACGGACGCCCTGCGCACCGAGGCGCTGGCGCGCGTCGGCACGGTCACCGGGCAGCCGACCCGCGACGTGAACTACATCATCCCGCGCTTCGTCCTCGACGAGCTGCCGCTCGGCTTCGCCGGCATCTTCCTCGCGGCGGTGCTCGCCGCGGCGATGTCCTCCATCGCCGCCGAGCTCAACTCGCTCGCCACGGCCTCGGTCGTGGACTTCTACCGGCGCTGGTGGCGGCGCGACGGCGAGGAGGCCCACCTCCTCGCCGTGTCGAAGTGGGCGACCGCGTTCTGGGGCCTCTTCGCGATGGTGATCGCCACGTACGCGGCCACGCTCGGGTCGCTGATCGAGGTCGTCAACCGGTTCGGCTCGTACTTCTACGGCTCGATCCTCGGCGTCTTCCTGCTGGCGATGATGCCGCGCGCGCGTGCCGTGGGGGCCTTCGTCGGCCTCCTGGCGGGGATGACGGTCGTCGGGCTCGTGAGCTGGCGCGTGCCGAGCATCGCATTCCTCTGGCACAACGTGACCGGGGCGCTGACGGTCGTGGGCGTGGGACTGGCGATCAGCCTCGTGGCCCCGGGGCGCGAGCGGGCGGCGCCGCGCTGACCGCTACCGCCGGGGGGCGGCCGTCGCGTCCGGCCGCTGGCAGGATATGCCGCACCCCGCGCATATCGCGTGAATGTCGTGCAAGTGGATGCAGGGCGCTTCCGTCCGCACGCGTCCACGGTACGCTTCCGGCATGACCTCCGTCCGCCTCCTCGGCGTTCCCATGGACCTCGGCGCGTCGCGCCGCGGGGTCGACATGGGGCCGTCGGCCGTCCGCTACACCGATCTCCGCGATCGCCTCGAGAAGCTGGGGCATGTCGTGGAGGACTCGGGCAACGTCTCCGTGCCGTTCCGCGAGGATGCCGCGCGTGGCGCGCAACGCGGGGCGAAGTTCCTCGGCGCCATCACCGACGTCTGCACCGACGTCGCATCGCGGACGCGCGCCGCGCTCGAGCAGGGGCAGTTCCCGGTCGTGCTCGGCGGCGACCACGCCCTCGCCGCGGGGTCGATCGCCGGCGCCGCCGCGCACCTCGCGGCGCGCGGCGAGCGGCTCGGGGTCCTGTGGGTGGACGCCCATGGCGACCTCAACACGCCGGGCAGCTCCCGGTCAGGCAACGTGCACGGGATGCCGCTCGCGGCGCTCCTCGGCCACGGCGACACGGCGATGAGCAGCATCGCCGGCGCCGGCCCCGCGCTCCAGCCGACCGACGTCGCTCTCGTCGGGCTCCGCGACCTCGACCAGGCCGAGCGCACGCACATCCGCCGCTGGGGGCTCTCGGCGTTCACGATGCGCGCGCTCGACGAGCGCGGCGTGCGGCTGGTGATGGAGGAGGCGATCGCGATCGCGACGCGCGGGACGGGCGGCATCTGGGTCTCGTTCGACATGGACGTCATCGACCCCGACGAGGCGCCGGGCGTCGGCACCGCGGTGCCCGGCGGCATCACGTACCGCGAGGCGCATCTGGCGATGGAGATGCTGGCCGACACCGGCAAGCTCCTCGGCCTCGACGTCGTCGAGGTGAATCCGGTCCTCGATGAGCGCAACCGCACGGCCGAGATCGCCGCGGAACTCATCCTGAGCGCGCTCGGCAAGCGCATCCTCTGACGGCCGCCCTCCGCCCAGTCCCCCGATGTCCGACGCTGCCGCCTATCGTCCCCCCGACCTCGCCTCGCCGGCGCTGGAGCAGGCGCCGCCTGCCCGCACCGTGCGCGTGACGCGGGACGGCGTGCTGCCCGACGGCTTCTTCGCCACGACGAACCTCCCGACGTACGTGAAGGGCGCCGACGGCCGGTGGACGATGCCGCGCGAGCCCCGGATGGATGGGGTGCTGGTGCGCGACGCCGACGGGGGGTGGTGGGTGCGCGAGGGGCGGCGCGTGCGCGCCGGGGACGAGGTCATCGTCGGGAGCGCCGAGGATGGCCGCGAGGGTGTGCTGGTGCACGCGACCGGCTTCGCCGCCGGCGACGGCGTGCACGGCGACTTCCACTTCATGAGCAGCCAGGTGTCGCGCGAGAAGCCGATCGACTACCGCGCGATCGCGCGGCGGCTGGTCGAGGAGCGGCGTCGCGGCGGGTACGTCCTCTGGGTCACCGGGCCCGCGCTGGTGCACTCGCGCGCCCGCGACAACCTCGTCTGGTTCATCCGCAACGGCTACGTGCAGGCCCTGCTCGCGGGGAACGCCGTCGCGGTGCACGACATCGAGGCGAACATCGTGGGCACGACGCTCGGGATGACGAGCGAGGGCGAGCCCACCGCGGGCGGGCACGCCGCGCACATGCGCGCGATCAACGCCGTGCGGCGCGCCGGCTCGATCGCGCAGGCGGTCCGCGACGAGGTCATCACGGGCGGCATCATGCACGCCTGCGTCGTCGAAGGGGTCCCGTTCGTGCTCGCCGGGTCGCTCCGCGACGACGGCCCGCTCCCCGACGTCATCACCGACAACGTCGCCGCCCAGGACGCCACGCGGCAGCACACGATCCGCGCGACGATGGCGGTGATGATCGCGACCGCGCTCCATTCGATCGCCGTGGGGAACATGCTCCCCGCCTACTACGCCGCCGACGGCACGCTCCACGAGCTGCCGACCATCTGCGTCGACGCGAGCGAGTTCCTCGTGAGCAAGCTCAAGGACCGGGGCACGCACCAGGCGGTCGGCGTCGTGACGAACGCCCAGGACTTCATGAGCATCCTGCGCGCGGCGGTGGAGCAGGAGGTCGCGGGCGGGGCCTGAGGCGCCGCCCGCGACCGCTCAGCCCACGCGCACGCCGGCGGCGGCCCAGCCGGCCGCGTCGGCGTCCGCGTCGAAGACCACGCCGGTGTCCACGGTCACCTTCCCGCCGGCGACGCTGACCTTGAAGCGGTCGAGCGAGCGCGGCGACTTCCCCTGGATGCGCGTGCCCTCGGGCTGGAACGTGCTCTTGTGCTTCGGGCAGTAGAACCGCGCGTTCTCCGGCTGCCACTCGACCATCGTGCCGCGGTGCGGGCACTCGAGGCTGAACGCGTGGACGAGGCCGTGGTAGCGCACGAGGATGACCTTGTTGGCGCGGTCGATCGTCGCGCCGTCCTGCGCGGGGACGTCGTACGTGACGGCGGCGCCGCCCGCGATGCCCCGCGCGTAGCGGCGGCTCATCGCCTCGAGCGGCGCCGACGCGCCCGCCACCAGCGTGATCGCCGCGACCGCCATCAGCCCGTCCCGCAGGAAGCCGCGGCGGCCCGCGTCGGCCCCGCAGCTCCCGGTGCAGCCCTCGTCCCCCTCGTCGTGCCCGTGCGACATACGCGTTCTCCGTTCAGGTTGCATATTGGACGCCGCGCCCGCCCCTTCGTTACCCCGTCATCCGCCCGACGTGCCACGCCGCGCCGCCCTCGCCTTCATCTTCGTCTCGCTCGTCCTCGACATCGTGGCGTTCGGGATCGTCATCCCCGTGCTGCCGCAGCTCATCAAGGGCTTCCTCGGCGGGGACACCGCGAGCGCGGCCCACTGGTACGGCATCTTCGGCACGACCTGGGCCGCGATGCAGTTCATCTGCTCGCCGCTGCTCGGGGCGCTGTCCGACCGCTTCGGACGCCGGCCGGTCCTGCTGCTGTCCATCTTCGGGCTCGGGCTCGACTATCTCATGATGGCGCTCGCCCCGTCGCTCACGTGGCTCTTCGTGGGGCGCATCCTGTCCGGCATGACCGCGGCGGGATTCGCGACGGCTGCCGCGTACATCGCCGACGTCACGCCGCCCGAGAAGCGGGCCGGCGCCTTCGGGCTGGTGGGCGCGGCGTGGGGCTTCGGCTTCATCGTCGGGCCTGCGCTCGGGGGCGTCCTCGGCGCGAGCGACCCAAGGCTGCCGTTCTTCGTCGCCGGCGGACTGGCGCTCGTGAACGCCGCGTACGGCCTCTTCGTCCTGCCGGAGTCGCTGCCGCCGGAGCGACGCGCCCGATTCGACATCGCGCGCGCCAATCCGGTCGGGGCGCTGCGGTTGCTGCGCGGGCATCCGGAGCTCCTCGGGCTCGCGGCGGCCAGCTTCCTCTACAACCTCGGCCACACCGTCTTCCCGAGCGTCTTCGTGCTCTGGGCCGGCTACGTGCTGCACTGGGAGGCGCGCGAGGTGGGCTTCGCGCTGGCCCTCGTCGGGGTGGCCAACGTGCTCGTGCAGGGCGGGCTCGTGCGGCCGCTCGTGAAGCGGATCGGCGAGCGGCGGGCGACGGCGATCGGCGCGGTCTTCGGGTCCACCGGATTCCTGCTCTACGGCCTCGCCGCGCACGAGCCGCTGTTCTGGATCGGCGCCGCGGTCTACGCGCCGGCAGGGTTCTTCAATCCATCGCTCCTGGGCCTCATCTCCCAGCGGGCGGGCGCTTCGGAGCAGGGGCGGGTGCAGGGTGCGAACGCGAGCATCATGGGCATCGCGGGGATGCTCGGACCCGGGCTCTTCACCTCGAGCTTCGCGTGGGCGATCGCCGGCGGGGGACAGCGGTGGCACCTGCCGGGGCTCCCGTTCCTCCTCGCGGCCGCGCTCTTCGCGGTCGCTGGCGGGATGGTCTGGTGGACCACGCGGCGTTCCCCGACTGGCGCGCCGGCCGCCGCGCACACATCGTAGCGGGAGCCGTCCACGCCGGAGGGGCGATGACGACCTTCACGCCGGATGCCCGGGCGATCTGGGATCAGGTCCCCGAGGCGATGCGCACGAAGCTCCTCGACAGCGGGTTCTGCTCGCACTGCCTCGCGACGCGGCACTTCGCGCTCGACGAGGCGGAGATCCGCGGCAAGGACCTCGCCCTCATCGGCAAGTGCGGCACGTGCGGCCATCGCGTCGTGCGGCTCGTCGAGATCTGACTCCCTGCTCCCGTCCGCCATGCCCGCTCCCCGTCCGCGCGCCGCGGCAGGCGCCGTCGCGCCCCCTCTCCTCGTGGCGGTGCTCGCCGCCGCGACCGTCGCGCTCGCTCCCGCCACCGCGTCCGCGCAGCGCTGGCGGGAGATCGGCAGGACCTCGACCGGCAACACGGTGTACATCGATCCCGCGAGCGTGACGCGGCGAGACTCGATCGTCACGGCGACCGTGCGCGTCGTGTACGCGAAGCCGACCGACACGCCGAAGGGCCCGATCACGGGGTCGCGGTCGGTGGCGATGTTCAACTGCGCGCGGCAGACCGTCGCGGTGCGCGAGAACATCATCTGGCACGACGAGCGGCGCGGGACGATCTATGAGAAGCGTACGCCGCGGCAGCCCGGGTTCGGGCCGGTGTTCTCGTCCAACTTCTCCGGCGTCGCGCTCGCGCACCTGTGCACGCCGCCCGCCGCGGCCGCGCCCGCCGCGCCGGCGCGGCGGCCCTGAGGGGAGCGGCGGGGTGCGCGTCGCGCACCCCGCCACGGTCGGCCGCTACTGCGGGCCGAACCGCAGGTAGCGCTGCATCCGCGCGACCTCCTTCTCGCCCACGTACTTCCCGATCTCGCGCTGGAAGTGCTCCGGGCCGCGCCAGGGCCGGTACTCCTTGAACTCGCGCAGCATCCGCGGGCCGAACCCGGGGATGGTCATCAGGTCCTCGTCGCTCGCGGTGGTGGGGTCCATCGGCACGAAGACGTACTGCGCGAGGCGCGCGACCTCCTCCGCGCTGACGTACTTCCCGATCTCCCGGTGGAACACCGCGAGGTTGGCGTACGGCCGGTACTCGAGGAACTCGCGGATCATCCGCGGCCCCATCCCGGGCACCAGTGCGATCTCGTCGCGGGACGCCGAGTTGAGGTCGAGGTGCACCCAGAGCCGCGGGTAGAGTTCGGTGCGCTGCTCCTTGGTGAGCTTCGCGCCGAGGAACGCGTCGAGGGCGGTGATGCTCGCGAAGGGGCGTGCGGCCACGAGCGCCTTCGCGAGCTCGGGGGTCATGTGCGGCATCGCCGCGACCTCCGCCTCGGTGGCGGTGTTGGCGTCCTTGACCGTGACCGACTTGCCGACCTGTGCGGACGCGGAGGTGGCGGCGAGGACGAGGGCCACGAGCGCGGCGCGGGCGAGCGGACGGATGGTGCGCATGTCACGACTCCTGGTCAGAAGAGAGTGCCGGGTGCTTGTACGCGTAGAGCAGGCCGAGCAGGCCGAACTGGACGAGCGTGCCGGGCGCGAGCGACGGCGCCTCCCCGCGCACGACCGCGAGCCAGAGGTCGAGCCCAAGCACGGACGGGTCGAACTCCCGTTCCATCTGGTAGTTGCCCCGGAGATGCAGCACGATTCCCACCGGCCCCGCGATGATCAGCAGCAGCATCACCGCCTGGAACAGCCGGAGGCTCCCCTTCCGGCCGTCCACCCAGTGGATGGCCGTGACCAGCAGCGTCAGCCCGAGCAGCACGAACGGGACGAGCTGGAGCGAGTCCTCGTAGTGCTCGAGCAGGACGAGCTCCCCGACGAGACCGAACGCCCCGATGAGGAGCAGGACCAGCAGGCCGCGGCGGATCAGGGAGAGCAGCGCTTGGGGATTCACGGGAGGAGGGGTTCGGGGGCCCAGCCGACCGTTGGACGCCGGCCGTGATTGAACGTAAGCCGGACCGGCCGCATCTTCACGCCCGAGGCGCCCGGTGCCGGCGCGCCGCCCTCAGCCGGAGGAGCCGATGCAACGCCCGCCCGTCCTGCCCGACACGGAGATCCAGCGCCGCCTCGCGGTGCTCCCCGGCTGGGAGCGTCAGGGGAACGCCCTGCGCCGCACCTTCACGTTCCGCGGCTTCCCCGAGGCGGTGGAGTTCATCCGCTCCATGGTCGGGCCGGCGGAGACGCTCCAGCACCATCCGGACGTGGACCTGCGCTACGATCGGGTCCTCGTGTCATTGAGTACCCACGACCAGGGTGGGATCACCGCGCTCGACTTCGACCTCGCGGCGCGTCTCGGGCCGTGACCGCGCGGCCGCCGCGCCGCGGCCCCCCGCTCAGGGCGCCCGGCCGGCCGAGTCGAGCTGCCGCAGTTCCACGCGCCCGTTGAGCGTGTAGCCGTAGAGCGCCCGTGCGCCGGTGCCGACGCGCACCTTGAGGGACTTCTTGTCCACCACCGCGTCCGTGAGCGGGAAGGTGGAGGCGACCCCGCCGTTCATCACGCCCAGATCCACGTCCAGGTCGTGCAGGTCACGCAGGTAGATGAAGACATCGCCGTTCAGGGTCTTCCCGACGATGGAGTCGGTGCCCGCACCGAGCGACGTCATGCGGATGTCCACGTCGCCGTTCAGCGTCTCGCCGTGGACCGGACCGACCGCCGTGACGACGCGCACGTCGCCGGTGAGCGTGTTCGCCCGCACCGGGGCCGCGGCCGCGACGGTCACATCGCCGCTGAGGTCCTGCGCGACGATCCTCATGCCGGCCGGCACCTGGATGGTGAAGTGGGCCTTGGCGTCGAGTCCGCGCCGGCCCTTCACGTTCGCCGTGTAGTCGTCGGGGGTGCAGCGGCCGTCGCCCCAGACGCCGCAGATGAGCACGTCGCCCGGCGTCGCGCCGGTGGTCGCGGAGAAGCGCACGTCGGTCGGCACGGTCTCGCTCCCGCGCCACTCCAGGGCCGCATTGACCCGCACGGAGTCGTCCGCGCTCGGCTGCACCTCGATGTCGCCGGCGAAGTTCCGCACGGTGAGCGTCGCGCCCGGCCCGGCGGTCCCGCGCCAGACGAAGACATCCGGCTTGCGCTGCATCGGGCCGGTGCCCTCCTCGTCGCAGGCGGCGAGGGCGAGCAGGGCGAGGGCGGCGCAGGAACGGGCGGCGAGGCGCATCGGGGCTCCGGGTGGTGGCTCGCCGAATCTACGGCGCGCGGCCGTTCGCGGTTTCCCGGCCACATGCGGACGGGGGGCGAGCCTCGGGCCCGCCCCCCGCCATCGCGCCCGCACCAGGGCCGCCTCAGAGCTTCCGGAGCCGGATCCCGCCGTTCACCGTGGTCGCGCGGATGGACGGCCCGCCGTTGCCGAGCTTCGCCCGGATGCGGCGCGGGTTGATGTTCCCCTCGAGCGTGAGCGGGAAGTCCGACGCGATGCGGCCGTTCACGGTGCTGAGGTTCACGTCCGCGTTCGTGCCCTCGGACATCTCGATCGTGATCGAGCCATTCACGGTCGAGTACTCGAGGTCGCCCGCCGTCCCGCCGGCGACCGTGCGCACGGTGATGCTGCCATTCACCGTCTTCGCCTCGACGCGGCCGCCGGTCGAGCCTGCCTCGACGTCGCCGTTCACGGTGTGCGCCGCGATGTCGCCGGAGATGCCCGAGATCGCGAGCCCGCCGTTGACGGTCGAGGCGTCCACGCGGGCGCTGACCGGCACCTTCACCACGAACTGCACCGAGACGTCGTTGTCGCGGTCGCGCCAGCCGCGGTCCTGGTTGCCGTGGTAGCCGTCCTCGTCGCAGGTCGCGCGCTCGGTCCACAGGGCGCAGATGATCACGTCGCCGCTGCTGCCGAGCTGTCGCGCCTCGATGCGGACATCGTCCGGGTCGCCGCGGCGCCAGCGCTTCTCGGCGTGCACCTCGACGGTGCTGCCCGTCCCCGGCTCGATGCGGACCTCGCCGTTGACATTGCGCAGGTACACGGTGCGGCCGCTCCCGAGCGTGCCCTTCCAATCCCAGCTCCGCGTCTGCTGCGCCCACGCGGCGGTCGGCGCCCCGAGCACGCCGAACACGGCGAGCGCGAGACCGGCAGTGGCGGCGCGGCGGCGCCAGCGGCCGGCGGCCGCGGTGCCGGGAAGGGCGCGCAGCGCGCGCGAGGTGCGACCGGTCATGATCGTCGAGGTCATCTGCTCATTCCTCCGGGGTGCGCGCCGGGGCGCGACGGATGGCGATGTCGCCGCTGAAGGTCTCGGCCGACAGGCGGGCGCCGCCCTGGCCGATGGTGAAGGTCATCCGGCGGTTGCGCCGGTTGAGGTTGTCGCCGGGCTGCAGCGTGAGCGGGAAGTCGCTCGTGATCTCGCCGCTCCACGTCTCGAGGTCGAGCGACACGCCCCCGTTGGCCGGCACGGCGAGCGTGACGTCCCCCGAGTGTGCATTGATGCGATAGTCGCCCCCCGGCGCGAGCGTGCCGTCATACGAGACATCGCCGGAGACGGTGGAGGCGCGGAAGGACCGCAGCCCGCCGCGGCGCACCGTGATGGTGCCGCTGACCGCCTCGGCCTCGAGGTCGCCGCGGACCGACTCGCCGGCGAACTCGCCGCTGACGGTGGCGACCGAGATGCGGCCGCTCGCGTTGCGGAGGTCGATGTCGCCGCTCACCGTGCCGACGTCCACGATGCCGCTGGCGTCCTCGACCCGGATGCCGCCGCTGACGGTGTGGGCCTCGACCTCCGTGCCGGTGCCGCGCACGGTGATGGTCCCGGAGACGGCATTCGCGTCGACGCGGGTGCCGACGGGCACGGTGAGCTCGTAGCGCGCTGCGCCCATGCGGCCGTTCACGCTCTTGGCCTGTACGCTGACGTGACTGCGCGTGAGGGTCGTCTCGAGCCGGCCCCGCTCGATGGTGGCGAGCAGGCGGACCTCGTTCTCGCGCCCCGTGACGACGCGGATCTCGCCGCTCACGAGGCCGAGGGCGACGCTGCCGCCGCGCTCGAAGGCGAAGGTGGTGTCCACGCGCTGTGCGCCGGACTGGGCGGTGAGCACGGCCGGCGCGAGCAGCGCCGGCAGGAGGATGGTGCGGAGGGTGCGCATGGAGGGTCCGGGGATCAGAGCCCCACCGGCATCGTCGCGGTGGAACGCAGGAGGGTGAGCTTGGTGGTGTACGACCGCGCGAGCTGCGCGGCCAGGAACTGGCTGGCGGGGTCCGCGGCGAGCGCGGCGCGGCTCTCGGCGATCGCGGTGTCGATCAGCGCGAGGTTCCTCTCGAGCACACGGACCGTCGCGGAGTCGAGGGACGCGCGCCGCTCCTCGAGCAGCCGCTGCATCGCCGCGATCTCCACGTCCATCGCCCGGAAATCGGCATCGTAGGCGACGGTCCGGCCCCCGCCCTCGCCGAGCCCGAGGGCCGCGCGCACGGCCGGATCGGCCGGGTACCCCGCGGTGGGGGCCGCGGCGGCGTCGGCCGCCGCCGGCCGCTCGCCGGCGATGCGCCACGTGACGGCGGCGGAGCCCGCCATGAGGAGCACGGTCGCCGCGGCGTAGCGGACCGCCGGGGACCCGAACCACCGCCGCACGGGCCGTGGGGCGATCGGGCGCGCACCCGCGGCGCCGAGGCGGGCCTCGATCCCCTGCCAGAGGTCGCGGCTCGGCGTGAGCGTCGGCAGGGCCCGGGCCTCGGCGGCGATCGCCTCCAGCTCCGTCCACACCGCGCGGCACTCGGCGCAGGTCGCGCGGTGCGTCTCGTCGGTCTCGTCGTGGGTGATCATCGGGTCAGCATCCTCCTCAAGAGCATCCGGGCGCGGTGCAGCTGCGCCTTGCATCCACCGGCCGTCACGCCGAGCATCTCGCCGATCTCCTCGTGCGTGTAGCCCTCCACGTCGTGCAGCACGAACACCTTCTTCGCGCCCGGCGGGAGCGTTGCGATCGCCTGCTCGAGGTCGAGCGAGAGGCCCGGGACGGGGAGGGGGCGGACGTCGCCGGCGGCGATGGTGTCCAGGTCCTCGATGCCGTCATCGTGCCGGTCCCGCCGTCGTGCCTCGGCCTCGCGGTCGTTGAGCACCACGTTCACCGCGAGGCGGTGGAGCCAGGTGCTGAACTGCGCGTCGCCGCGGAACGTCCCGAGCTTCTCCCAGCACCGCACGAACACGTCCTGCGTGAGGTCCTCGGCTCGCGCCCGGTCCCCGACCATCCGGACGCAGACCGAGAAGACGCGGTCCACGTTCGCCCGGTAGAGCCGCTCGAAGGCGCGGCGGTCGCCCTGGAGGGCGAGCGCGACGTCGTCGGCAGCGGGAGCGGGGGGCGAGAGCGTCAGGGGCAGGGTCACGAGGCGCCGTGAGGTGGGCACCGGATGGGATGGGCGGAGGCGCCGGAAGGTTTGAACGGGGCGCGGGATCGGCCGTCCGCGCCCGGGCGGCCCCGGACGCCGGTCCGCGACCCGCCTCTGGTCCCCCCTTCGCCGTACGCCGAACTTATGGAGGAGTGTCGAGCCCGCGGAACCGCGCGAGCCGCCGCGCCGTACGGACCTGCAGCACCAGCCCGGAGACCGCCGTGAGCCCGACCATCCTGCAGGGGAACCCCGCCGCCCCATCGCCCCCGATCCCCCCGCTGCCGGGCCGCCCCGGCGGCTCGACCGGGGGCGCGGCCCCGGAGGCACCCGCCGTCGGGATCGAAGGCCAAGGGACGACCGGCGGCGCGCCCGGCACCCCCGCGAACCGGACCACGAGCACCGAAGTGCCGAGCATCCCGTTCGACCCGAACCTCGCGCTGCAGCAGGCGACGCCCATCATCGGGATGTCCCTCGCGATGGTGGTCGTGATCTTCATCGGCTTCCCGCTCACGTTGGCGTACACACGCCGGCTGGCGCGCCGGGCGACGGCGGGGACGGTACAGGCCGGAGACCTGCAGCCGCAGCTGCGGCAGCTGCAGGAGAGCGTGGATGCCATGGCGATCGAGCTCGAGCGGATCAGCGAGGCGCAGCGGTTCCAGGCGAAGCTGATGGCGGAGCGGGGGATGTCGCTGCCCGAGGGTCGGTCGCCGGGCTGAGCGCGAGGAGCGCCCCCAGCCGGCGCGCGTAGCGGTCATCGGGGAGCGCGGCACGGCACAGCGCATCGAGCCGCCGCTCGAGTCCGACCGGGAGGCCCGCCCCGATCCGCGCGAGCCATGCGGCATGCTGCGCGGCGAGCGTCGGACGTGCGAGCGCCGGGCACGCCTGTACCAGTCGGGCCAGGCGCGCGCGGACGCGTGCGAGTCGACGTGCCGCCGGGGGCGCCACCGCCACCGCGTCGCGCACCAGCGCGGTGACCGCGTGCCGGCGGCGCCATCGCGCGAGTGCGCGCCGCAGCGGGAGCGCCGCGGCGCCATCCGGCGCCGCGGCATCCTCCGCGACGGCGCGAAGCACGCGCAGGACCGCGTGGGTGGCGGTGGATGCGCGCCAACGGCCGTCGGTGCGCATGAGCGCCACGAGGGTCGGCATGCCGTCGCGCTCGGAGCAGGCGAGTGCCACGTTCGCGGTGCGTGCCTCGACGAGCAGTGTCCGCGGTGCAGGCAGGGTGCTGGCCTCCGGTGCTTCCCGTGACCAGCGCCGCAGGATCGCCTCGATCGCGGCTCGGTGCCGCGCCGGGCGCAGCGCGGCACGGCCCGCGTCGCGCTTCCGCACCAAGCGCGCCGCGAGCTGCAGGGCGGCGCGTGCATCCGGCGGCGCGCCGAAGTGCGCCACCAGCACCTCGCGCTCGCGACTGCCCACGCGCGTGATGCGGCCGAGCCGCTGCGCCAGCCGCATCGGCGTCCACGGGACGTCCGCGTGCACGATGAGACCGATCCGCGTGAGTTCGATGCCCTCGGCGAGTACGTCCGTCGTGAGCAGGAGCCGGATCTCGCGTGCAGCCGCCGCGCGCGGCGGCGACATCTGCGGGTCCGGGCCGAGGGCTGCGAGCACTTCGTCGCGCGTCCATCGCCCCGCGGCTGACGTCGTCCGCGTCCCGATGATGCTCACCACCCCCGGCGTGCCGCGGAGCGCGCGGGTGAGCGCCGCGACCGTCGCCGCGTGGTGCGCGAAGACCACGATCCGCCGCGTGGGATGCGCGGCCAGCAGGGCGCGGAGGGCCGCCGCGCGTGCGGCGGCGTCCGCCGTGAGATGCGGGCCGATGCGATCGCGGAGCGCGCGGACCGCCGCCAGGTGCGCCCGCACGACGCGCAGCGCCCCCGGCACCTCCTCCGGCGTCGGGGGACCGTCAGCCGCGATGATGGCAGGGAGCGCGAGCTGCGTCGCCTCGTCGTGCAGGGTCCAGTGGCGGAGCGCCGCGTGCGTGGGCGCGCGCCCCGCGGCGAGCAGGTCGAGCATCGCCTCGCCGCGCTGGAGCCGCCGCCGGAGCGCTGCGTCGAGGGCGGCGAGGCTCGAGCGCCATGCGGCCGCGAGCGTGAGGCGCACGAGCGCATCCGCGTGACCGCCCGCGGTGACCGGCAGTGCCGGCGGGAGTGTGCCCAACGCCTCCGCGATCCCGGCCACCGCCACGCCGGCGCCGATGACGCCCAGCCGCCGGACCGCGGGGCGCGGCATCGCCGTCTCGCTGCGCAGGATGCACCGCTGCAGGTCCGCAGGGGCGAGGCCGGTCGCGCGCGCGCCGAGGAAGAGTGCGAGCAGCGCGTCGCGGTCGGCGGCGCGGTTCACCACCGGGGTCGCGGAGAGCAGCACGGTCCGCGCGCCGGCGCATGCCGCGGCGACCCGGGCGTAGCGCCTCGTGCGCCGGGTACGCAGGTGGTGCGCCTCGTCCACGATGACGAGCGATGCTGCCGGGAGCGGCGTGCGGCGGCTGCACGACTCGAGGCTGACGAAGGTGATGAGGACCGCCGCGCGCGCCGCCGCGTGCCGCCAGTGCGACCGCACTGCGGCCGGCGCGATGACGAGTACCGGAGCCGATGGCGGCTGGTGGAGCGCGTCGGCCGCGGGCGCCTCACGGCCCGCGGCGACCGCCGCGACCGCGAGCGCGAGCACGGTCTTGCCGGTCCCGGGGGGATCCGCGAGCAGGACGCCGCCGAACGCCTCGAGGCTCGCCAGCATCGCGGCGCGGGTCCGGCGCTGCGCGGGACGCAGCACGAACGCGCCCACGCGTTCCTCGGGCGCCGTTGGCACATGGTGGGCCAGCCAGCGTGCCGCCATCCGCCGCCGGATCGCGTCCCCCTCCGCGGTCACGGGGCCCAGGCGAGCAGCGGCGCCACGGCCGCGGCGGCGATGCCGAACGCCTCGAGCGCCGCGGCGGTGAGCGTGGCGTCGTCCGGTGCCCGCCCCGCGGCCCCCGCCGCGCCGAGCGGCGCGAGCCGTGTCCGCGCCCGCGCCCAATCGCGCGGCAACGGCAGCCGGGCGCAGGTCCAGCCGAGGAAGCGGCGGTACCCGCCGCGTGCCGGCTCCGCGAGCGCGCCGAGCCAGGCCGCCGCGACGGGCGAGTTGAGGAGCGCCGCGAGCGCGTGCGCGTCCTCGAGCGATGGGGCGTGCACGACGTAGCAGGTGTTGAGCGGGACCGTCAGGTCGCCGGCGGGAAGGACCGCGGCGCGCGGCGCGCGTCCGATGTCGCACCACACGACGCGCGCGCGGTCGTGCCGCGCGCCCTCCGTGCGGAACAGCATCCACCACGGGCCCGAGCGTCCATCGGCGCGGGATTCGAGCGGGCGTCGCCACCGCGTCAGCCATCGCGCCGCGCCCTCCGGCAACCGGGCCAGCGGAGGGCCGTGCGGCGCGTGCGTCCAGACGATGCGGCTGCTGGCCGCCTCCGGCGCGAGCGCGAAGGGGCGCAGGTGCTCGCCGCGCGCGAGGGGCCGCAGCATCGGGCGCTCGATGCCGGCGGCGGCGCCCGAGGCATCCGCCACGTCCGCGGCGTGCGGGTCCTCGATGATGAACGCGGCGTTGCAGCCGCTCTTCACGCCGAGGATCGGTCGTCCGAACGCGGAGCGCGCGAGAGGGAGACCGGCCTCCGCGATCGCGTCGAAGGCCGCGCGGACCGCGGGTGGGACGAGCAGCCACGGCGCGCCCGGCGTGCCGTCGAGCGCGAGCGCCGCGGCCGGTCGCATCCAGCGCGCGGTCCCGGCGGCGCGGTGCAGCACCAGCGCCGCCTCCGTGGTCGGCGGCGCGGCGCTCCCGCGCCGACGGGCGACGACAGCCGACGGATAGACCACGGCGTCGAACGCCGCGGAGCCACTCCCCCAATCGTGGACCTCGACGAGGTCGGTCGTGTCGGCGAGAAGCGCGCGCACCCCGCCGCCGGCGAGCGCGCTCCACAGCTTGGCGGGCAGCAGGAGCGCCAGCAGACCCCCCGGCCGGGTGAGCTGCACGGCGCGCTCGGTGAAGAGCGCCGCGAGGTCCGCCTGCGACGCGAAGCCGCGTCCCGCCCCGGCCTCTTCGGCGCCGTGCCGCCACGCGGCGTCGCGCGCGGTGCGGAAGCGCTCGCGCTGCCTCGCGCGCTGCGCGGGCGGGACCGCGTGGGGACGCACCCACGGCGGATTGCCGACCACGAGATCGAAGCCGCCGCGCGCGGCGACCTCCGGGAAGTGGGTCGCGAACGCGAAGGGCAGGGCACCGCCGTCCGCGAGCCGCCGCCGCGCCGCACGGGCCTCGCGGAGCTCGGCACGGAGCGCCTCCAGCGCGCGCCGCTCCTCCGCGCCGGGTGTACGTCGTCCTCCGAAGAGCCGCGGCGAGCGAACGGCGGCCAGCAGGTCGCGACGCCGGGCCGTCAGTCGCGCGATCGTCGCGTCGAGCGCGGCCGCCGCGTCGCGGCGCTCCTGGCGCGTCAGGGTGCGCGCGAGGGTACGCTTCCGCGCACCGCTGGCGCGTGCATAGCGCAGCCGCAGCGTCGGGAGGCCGCACGCATCGGTCCCGTCGCCGGACCCGGCGATGGTCGGGCGGGTTCCCGGGAAGGCCTCCCCGGCGAGCGCATCGCCCTCCCGGACATTGCGGTCGAGATTCGGCAGCGGCGGGAGCCGCATCGGATCCTCGCGCTCGTCATCGACGACGAGCGCGAGCCAGAGCCGCAGCTGGCAGAGCCAGACGGCGACCGGATCCACGTCCACGCCGAAGAGGCAGCGCGTGAGCACGTCGCGCCGGACGGCGCTGCGTGGGCGGGCATCGCCGCGCGCGGCCGCCGCCGACGCGAGCGCCTCGAGCGCGTGGACGAGGAAGGCGCCGGACCCGCACGCGGGATCGAGGACGCGGAGCTGCAGCGGATCGAGCGCGCCCGCAGCCGTGCCCCCGGACAGCGCGGCGAACCCGGCGTCCGCCACCGCGGCGATCATGGGCGGCGGCGTGTAGAACGCCCCGTGCGCGCGCCGGGCGTCCGGCGCCATCAGCGACTCGAAGGCTCGGCCGAGCATCTCCGGGTCCACGGCGGCCTCCGAGAGCTCGTGCGTCGTCTCGCGCGCGGTCAGGCGGTAGCGAGGGAGCAGCTCGCACACGAGGCGCGCGATCCCCTCATCGGCGAACCGGAGCGGGCGGCACCGCGTCTCGATCGGGCTGCGCTGGAAGAGGCCGCCGTTGAGGAACGGGACGCGCCCGAAGGCGCGGGCCGCGCGGGCGCGCCTCTCGTACGGCGTGTTGAGCGTCCCGAAGCAGAGCGGCTCGAGGAAGCGCGCATGCAGCGGTCCCGTCGCGGCGGTGCGCGCGACGTGGTGGCGGAGGAACGCCCGGTCCCGGTCGAGCCAGCCCTTGGCCTCGAGGAAGGCGAGGAAGAGGAGCCGGGAGGTGGTGAGCAGTGCGAGCTGCCGCCGGTCGCGCGCGTCGACCCGGCGCGGCGCGCTGCGCGCGCCCTGCGCGAGGTCGTCCACCGCGGCCTCCAGGTCGCGGTAGAAGCGGTGCGAGAGCGCGTCGCGGCCGAGGCACTCGCGCCAGCGCAGGTGCACGAGCGCCGGCGCGTCGCGGTCGCCTGCGGCGGCGGCGAGGGCGGCGAGCGTCTCCGCATCCGATTCGCGCACGCCACCGCGGTCCGCCGCGAGCGTCGGGAGCGGCCCCGCCTCCGGAGCGGGGGCCGCGAGCAGGACCTCGCCGCGCGAGGCGTGCCGCGCGAGGACGAGCCAGTGCGATCCGGCAGCGGTGCGGGCGAGCCGCCGCAGCGCGGGGCCGAGACGCTCGCGCAGGGCCGGACCGTGATCCCACTCGAGCACCAGGGCGCGGAGCGTCCCCGCGCCGGCCGCGACCTGCGCGCGCGGCCGACCGTCCTCGATGCCGAGGCGCGCGAGGTCGCGGACCGTGAGGGACAGCGGGGCCGCGAAGCCGAGCGGCGGGAGGAGGCGCGCGAGTGGCGCGCCATGGGTCGCGGCGGCGAGGAGGGTCGCCGCCTCACGGGTCGTGAGCACGCGCCGATGGTCGTCGCCATCGGGCGCGGCGCCGGCATCACTTCATCGCGAGCCGGGCCACCACGTCGCGTACGTCGGGGAACGATTCCAGCCAGAAGGTCGGCTCGGCGGACGCGAGCGAGGCGCGCGAGAACGGGCCCCAGGTCGCCGCCGCCGTCGCGACGCCCGCCGCGCGCCCGGCGTGCATGTCGTGCGTCGAGTCGCCGACGAACAGCGCCTCGGCGGGCGGCACCCCGCCGAGGCGCTCCAGCGCGAGCAGCACGGGCTCCGGTTCCGGCTTGTGCCTGGTCGTGGCCTCGAGCCCGACGACGGTGTCGAAGCAGTCGGCGATGCCGAGGAACGCCAGCGACTTGTGGGCCCCGACGCTCAGCTTGCTCGTCACGACCGCCATCCGGTGGCCATCGGCGCGCAGCGCGCGCAGCGTCTCGATCACGCCCGGGTAGGCGGTGGTCATCGCGTCGTGGTTCGCGAACTGGAACTCGCGGTAGCGCGCGCGGAGCCGCTGCACGTCCTCCTCACCGTCGGCCCACTGGCCGAGCATCGCATCGAGCGGGCGCCCGATGCCGGCGATCCACTCGTCGCGCGGCGGCACGATCGCGCGGCCCTCGTAGGCGTACTCCATCGACGCGACGAGGAGGCCGATGGAATCGATCAGGGTGCCGTCGAGGTCGAACAGGAGGGCGAGCACGGGAGCGGGAACGGGGAGGGGAGGCGGGGTGGTGCGCGGTCGGCGGTGGAAGATACATCGCCCGCCGCGGCCGCCGGTCGCGCCCCGGGGCCGCACACGCGGCGTGGCGCTCGGCGAGGCACGCCGTGCGGCGCGCCGCACGCTCAGCTCGCGGCGGGCCCGGCCTGACGTGGCGGCCGCTCGACGTCCGCGAGGACCACCGCCGCCGCGAGGTCGCCGGTGACGTTCGTCGTCGTACGGAACATGTCCGGGATCGTGTCGGCGCCGATCAGGATGCCGATCCCCTCGACCGGGATGCCGGCGGCCATCAGCACCGGCACCATCACGATGATCGAGCCCGCAGGGATGCCGGGCACCGAGAACGACGTGATGACCGCCGTCACGCCGACGGTGAGCAGCGTGGCCGCCTCGAGGTCCACCCCGTAGAGCCGCGCGATGAACAGCACGCCGACGGTCTGGCCGATCCCCGCGCCCGCGCGGAACGTCGTGACCGCGAGCGGCACCAGGAAGCTCGCGATCGCCGGCGGGAGCCGGAGCGTGTCGCGCGCGCTCTCGACGAGGGCCGGGAGCGCGGCGAGCGACGAGCGCGCGCTGAAGGCGATCGACTGCGCGGGGAGCGCGGCCTGCGCGAAGGTGCGCAGCGGCACGCGCCCGACGAGCACCCCCAGCGGGTACAGCACCGCGAGCCAGAAGACGACGCAGATCCCGGAGACGATCGCGACGTAGCCGAGCACCGCGCCGATCGCGCCGGTGCCCATCGTCGCCGCGAGCGAGACCGAGAGCGCGAAGACCCCGGCCGGCGCGAACGTGAGGATCGCACGCACGAGGGTGAGCGAGGCGTCCATCACCCCTTCGAGCAGCCGCACCACGGGCCCCCGCCGCTCCAGCGGCAGCTGCATCAGGGCGGCCGCGAACGCGAGCGTCGTGACGATGATCGGCAGCATCGCACCGTCAGCCGCGGCCTTGAGCGGGTTGGCGGGCACGAGCGACACGAGCCACGCCCCCAGCGACGGGACCTGCCGCGCGGCCTCCGCCGCGCCGGCGCCGCTCCCGGCGGCGCCGGCGCGCAGGGCCTCGACCGCGGCCGGGTCGAGCGGCAGGCGCGCGAGCAGCGGTGCGCCGAGCACGATGCCGAACGCGGCCGCGAGGCCCACCACGACCACGAAGAGTCCGAGCGCCCGCGCGCCGATGCGCCCGACGGCCCGCGGGTCCGGCGCGGACGCGACGCCGACCACCAGGCTCGAGACCACGAGCGGCAGCACGGTCATCCGGATCGCGTTGATGAACAGCGTGCCGACCGGCCCGACCACGGCGAGCAGGCCGCTGGCGAAGCTCCCGGTCGCCTGCGCCAGGGGCAGGCCGAGTGCCAGGCCGGCGACGAGGGCGAGCAGGACGCGGACGGTCAGCGGCATCGCGGAAAGATGGCGCCGGATGCCCGTTCCGGATACATATGATGGCGGCTCCGACCACCCACTCCCGGCCTCGACTCCCGATGCGTCTGCCCGCTGTCCTCCGTCCCGTCCGCGCGGCGCTCCTCGCCGCCGTCCTCGTCGCCCCGGCGCTCGCCGCGCAGGGGGGCGCCGCGGGCCCGCAGCCGGCCGGTCCGCGCGCCGACGCGAACGATCCGCGCTCGCGCCTGCGCCCCGGACTCTTCGATGCCGGCATCGCCGTGCGCAACATGGAGCTGGTCTCGACCACGCCGCGCCCCGCGAGCTTCACGAACCCGAACGACCTCGGCGACTTCGCGTTCATCAACGCCGACCTCGCGTTCAAGGGCGATCTCGTCTTCCAGGGCGGCTACCACGGCATCCAGGTGTGGGACGTCCGCGATCCCAAGGCGCCCGTGCTGCGCGCGACCATCGCGTGCCCCGGCGGTCAGGGCGACGTCTCGGTCCACGGGAACCTGCTCTTCATGTCCGTGGAGGAGACGCGCGGCCGCGTGGACTGCGGCACGCAGGGCGTGCGCGACACCGTGAGCGCCGAGCGCTTCCGCGGCGTCCGCATCTTCGACATCAGCGACCTCGCGGCACCCAAGGTCGTCGCGCAGGTGCAGACCTGCCGGGGCTCGCACACCCACACGCTGCTCGCGAGCCCGCGCGACCGGCAGAACCTCTACGTCTACGTCTCCGGCACGAGCGTCGCCCGCTCCGGCAACGAGCTCGCCGGCTGCAACGCCGACCCGAACGACACGACCGCGGCCTCGTCGTACTTCCGGATCGAGGTGATCCGCGTCCCGCTCGCGCGGCCGCAGGACGCGCGCCTCGTGGGCTCGCCGCGTGTCTTCGCCGACGCGCGGGGCAACGTCGCCGGGCTCTGGAAGGGCGGCGCGCACGGTGCCGGCACGCAGGAGACGGCGCGGACCGACATGTGCCACGACATCACGGTCTACGCCGAGCTCGGGATCGCGGCGGGCGCCTGCTCCGGGAACGGCATCCTGCTCGACCTCAAGGACCCCGCGAATCCGAAGCGCATCGCCGAGGTGAGCGACCCGAACTTCGCGTACTGGCACTCGGCGACCTTCAACAACGCCGGCACGACGATCCTCTACACCGATGAGTGGGGCGGCGGCGTCGGGCCGCGCTGCCGCGCGACCGACCACCTGCTCTGGGGTGCCAATGCGTACTTCCGCCGCGCCGGCCGCGCGCTGACCGCCGCCGGCTTCTTCAAGCTGCCGGCGGCGCAGACCGCCGAGGAGAACTGCGTCGCGCACAACGGGAACCTCGTGCCCGTGCCGGGTCGCGACCTCTTCGTGCAGGCGTGGTACCAGGGCGGGATCTCGGTCACCGACTTCACCGACCCCGACCACGTGCGCGAGATCGCGTACTTCGACCGCGGTCCCGTGAGCGCCGAGCGGCTCGTGCTGTCGGGGCAGTGGAGCGCGTACTGGTACAACGGCCGCATCTACGGCTCCGAGATCGCGCGCGGGCTCGACATCCTCGAGCTGACGCCGAGCGGGGAGCTCACGCAGAACGAGCTCGAGGCCGCCAGGCTCGCGCGGGTCGAGGTGCTCAACCCGCAGGACCAGCGACGCATCACCTGGCCGGCGGCGTTCCCGGTCGCGCGCGCGTACTACGACCAGCTCTACCGCTGGAACGGGCTCCCCGCAGCGCGCCTCGCCACGCTCGCGGCCGAGCTCGACGCGGCCGAGCGCGCGACCGGCGCCGAGCGCAAGCGACTGCTCGACGCGCTCGGCAAGGCGCTCGACCGCGACGCGGCGACCGCCGCCGACGCGGCGCGGGTGCGCGCGCTCGCCGGCGTGGTGAAGGCGATGGCGCGCGACGCCCGGTGATCGAGGTCGCGGCGCTGACGAAGCGCTTCGGCTCCTTCACCGCCGTCGACGGCCTCGACTTCCGCGTCGCGCCCGGCGAGGTCCTCGGCCTCGTCGGGCCCAACGGCGCCGGCAAGACGACCACGCTCCGCTGCCTCGCCGGCATCATCCGGCCGAGTGCGGGCGTCGTGCGACTCGCGGGGCATGACATCCAGGAGGATGGTGTCGCCGCCAAGCGCGCGCTCGCCTTCATCCCCGACGAGCCGCACCTCTTCGATCACCTGACGGTCGAGGAGCACCTGCGGTTCGTCGCGCGCGTCTACGGCGTCGGCGACGTCGAGGCGCGCATCGGTCCGGTCCTCGCCGAGCTGGACCTCGGCGAGAAGCGCACCGCCCTCCCCGACGAGCTGTCGCGCGGCATGCGGCAGAAGCTCGCGATCGCGTGCGGCCTGCTGCACGACCCGCAGGCGCTGGTGCTCGACGAGCCGCTCACCGGCCTCGATCCCGCGGGGATGCGGCGCATGCGGGCGACGATCGCGGCGCGGGCGCGGGCCGGGGCGGCCGTCATCCTGTCGTCGCACCTGCTCACGCTCGTCGAGGAGCTCTGCACCAAGCTCTTCGTGATCCGGAAGGGCCGCTGCGTCGCCTACGGGACGCTCGACGGGATCGTCGCCGGGCGTCCGGAGCTGGCCGGCCGGTCGCTCGAGGACATCTTCCTCGCGCTCACCGGCGAGGGCGAGACCGCAGCGCCGTGATCGGCGCGCTCTGGTTCCTCGTCCGCACCTCGGCGCGCAACCGGCTGCGCCGGCAGCTCCTCCGCCTCCGGCAGCCGCGCTACGCGCTCGCGTTCGGGCTCGGGCTCGTCTACTTCTGGTTCTTCTTCCTCCGCAACGCGGGCGGCGCCCGCGACGCGAGCGCGGTGACCACGACATTCGTCGCCGGCTTCCTCGGCGTCGTCGTGGTCGGCTACCTCGCGTGGGCCTGGCTGTTCGGCACCGACCGCACCGCGCTCGCCTTCACGCGGGCCGAGGTCGCGCTGCTCTTCCCGGCACCGGTGAGCCGGCGGGTGCTCATCCTCTACAAACTGGCCAACGCGCAGCTCGGTATCCTCTTCTCGGTGCTGGTCTGGTCGGTCCTGATGAACCGCGGTGGCGGTGGCGCGGTCTCGAGCCTGATGCGCGGCACCGGGCTCTGGGTCGCCATGACGACCTTCTCGCTCCACCGCCTCGGGATCGGGCTGCTGCGCTCGGGGGTCGAGGAGCACGGGCTGTCGGGCGCGAAGCGCTCGTGGATGCCGTTCGCGGTCTTCGCCTCGGCGGTCGGGGCGGTCGCGTGGACCGTCTGGTCGCATCGCGTGTGGCTCGCCGGCGACCTCGGGCTGCGGGCGTGGGTGGACACCGCCCGCGGCATCCTCGACCTCCCGCCCGCCGCGTACGTGCTCTGGCCCGTCCGCGTCGCCTTCGCGCCGATCGTCGAGCGCGACCCCGGCCCCTGGCTCGCTGCGCTCGCCCAGGCGCTGCTGCTCCTCGCGCTCCACGTCTGGTGGGTGCTCGGCAGCGACCGCGCCTTCGAGGAGGCCGCCGCGGAGGCCTCGGAGCAGCAGGCGAAGTGGGTCGAGCAGATGCGGGCGCGCCGCGCCGGCGGCGCCGTCGTGCGGCCCGCCTCGCGGCGGCGTACGCTCCCGCTCGCGGCCCGCGGCGCCCCGGAGGTCGCACTCGTGTGGAAGCACGCCCTCTGGCTGCTGCGCACGCACCAGCTGCGCGGCCTCGTCTCGCTGCCCGTCCTCGCCTTCATCGCCGTGTTCGGGTTCCTCGGCCGCGGCGACGCGATCGAGACCATCATCGCGACCATCGCCGCGGTCGTCATCCTCGTGCTGCTGCTCTTCGGCCCGATGACGACGCGCAACGACCTGCGCAGCGACCTCCTCCACCTGCCGATGCTCAAGACGCTGCCGATGCGCGGCGACGTGATCGTCCGGGCGCAGGTGGTGAGCGGCGCGCTGACCGCCGCGCTGCCGCAGCTCCTGCTGCTGGCCGCGGCGCTCCTCGCGCTGGTCCTCGAGAGCGGCGAGAAGCGCGTCCCCGCGCCGCTGCTCGCGGCCGCGGCGGTCGGCGGCCCGCCGCTGCTGCTGGCGCTGAACATCGCCAACTTCTCGCTGCACAACGGTGTCGCGCTGCTCTTCCCGGGATGGGTACGCCTCGGCGAACGCGGGCCGGCGGGCATCGAGGCCACCGGGCAGATGATGCTCATCACCGGCGCGACGCTGCTCTCGCTGGCGCTGCTCCTGCTGCTGCCGGCGCTCGTCGGCGCGGTCGCGTGGTTCGCGTTCGGCCCCGAGCCGGGCACCGCCCTCGTGACCGCCCTGCTCGGGGGCGGCCTGATGCTGGCCGCGGAGGCGTGGGGCCTCGTCCGGGCCCTCGGCATCGCCTTCGACCGCGTGGAGCCGATGCAGGTCGCGCAGTAGCCCGCCGACGGGGTGACCGCGCCGCGCGGGACCCTTAGCTTCCGGAGCACCGACCCCAACCCCGATCCGCCATGAGCATCAAGACCGGCGCCGACCTCATCGCCGAGGCGAAGAACCGCATCCGACAGGTGTCCATCGAGGAGGTGCGCGCGCAGCTCGGTGCCCCGGGCGCTCCCGTCCTCCTCGACGTCCGCGAGCCGAACGAGACCAACCTCGGCCGGCTCCCGGGCGCGATCGTGCTGCCGCGCGGCACCATGGAGACGAAGATCGAGGCGCTCGTCCCGCGCGACGCGTACCTCGTCATCTACTGCGCCAGCGGCAACCGCTCCGCGCTCGCGGCCGACACGCTGCAGCAGATGGGCTACCACAACGTCGCGTCCATGATGGATGGCTTCAACGGCTGGGCCGTCTCCGGCGGGCCGGTCGAGCATTGACGTGACGCCGGGCGCGATGGAGCCGCTCGTCGCGCGCCTCGCCGGCGCGCTCGCCGCGCGGACCCCGCGCCGCGCCGAGCGCGATGAGCCGTTCCGCGAGGCCGCCGTCGCGCTGGTGCTCCGTCCCGTCGCGCCCGACGATGCGGACCTGCTGTTCATCCGTCGCGCCACGCGCGCCGGCGATCCCTGGAGCGGGCAGATCGGGTTGCCAGGCGGCCGGCTCGATCCCGCCGACACCTCGCTCGAGGACGCTGCGCTGCGGGAGACGCTCGAGGAGGTGGGCCTCGACCTCCGGGCGCACGGCCGCGTGCTCGGCGAGCTCGACGACCTGCGCCCACGCACGCCCGCGCTCCCGCCGATCATCGTTCGGCCCTTCGTGGTCGTCGTGCCGGACGCGCCGGCGCTGACGCTCAGCGATGAGGTCGCGGAGGCGCGCTGGGTCCGCGTCGGCGAGCTCCTCGTCCCTGCCGCCCGCGTGGAGACCACCGTGCAGGTGCGCGACCTCCGGATGCGCGTGACCGCGTACCGGCACGGTGACTTCACCATCTGGGGGATGACCGAGCGCATCCTGGCGACCTTCGAGGAGGTGTGGCGATGACCATCCGCCCCGCCGCCGCCGCGGCGGTCCCGGCGCGCGGCGACCTGCGCCCGCTGTGGCGTGCGACCGCCATCGCCGCGGTCGCGTTCCTCCTCGCCTCGTTCGCCGACAAGGCGCTCTTCGACCTCATCGATGACCCGAAGGTCTACGAGCGCGACTGGGGCCGGCTGCTCCGCGTGATGGGATTCCTCGGCACCTGGGTCGCCGTGGCGCTCGCGATCGGCCTGCAGGACGCGGCGGCCGTCCCCGCCCGACCGCACCCGCGCCGCCGCGCGT
>JAIBBJ010000077.1 GCA_019694735.1 Gemmatimonadaceae bacterium
TACGGGATGATCCGCCCCGGCGTCCACGGCGCGCCTTCCGCCTCGGCCTTCCGCTCCAGCGCCGCCAGGTCGCCCTCGACGAACGCCTTGAGCGCCGCGTGGATCGCCGGGAAGCGCTCGCGCACGAGCTCGAGCTGGCGCTTCTGCGTCCCCGTCGGCTCGCCGAGCGAACCGCCGAACCCGACCGCCGTGTTCAGGCGGCCGAGCAGCGACGTCTCGGTCGGCTCGGAGTAGCGGCCGGCCGTGTTGTCGCCGTTCAGCTGCTCGCGGATGCCGCGCAGCTTCGCGATCGCCGCACGCACCTCGGCGTCCAGGGTCGTCGGGCGGGGGATCAGCTCGATCGCGCGCTGGAGCGCATCGAGGCGGGTGCTCACTTCGCCCATCAGCGCGTTGTCGCCGAGGACCTGCCGCTGCAGCCCCTGCGCGTCGCGGTACCACGCCACCGCGCGCTGCCGCTCGGCGGGCGTGATGGTCGCGTTCGGGAGCAGCTGCACCTCGAACTCCGTCGGCTGCGTCACCGCAGTGCGGACACCCTTCACCCGCTTGAAGAGCTGCACCCGGTACGTGCCCGGCGCCGCGAGCGGCCCGTTGCCGCCCAGCGTGTTCGCGCCACCGCCTCCGCCGCCACCACCGCCACCACCTCCTCCTCCGCCACCACCACCGAAGCCGCCGCCCGCGCCGCCCGCGCCCTGCACGGGCTGCACGCCCGACCAGCGCAGGTTCCACGTCACGCGGTTCGAGCCCGCGGTGTTGGTGCCGTCGAAGCGCGAGACGATCGCGCCGCTCGGGTCGGAGACCTCGACCTCGATCGCGGGGGCCTCCTCATCCTGTTCGGCCTTCAGCGCGTCCCATCCCGGGAACGGCACGTCGGCGCCGCTGCGGTTGAGGCCCTGTTCCCGCTGCTGACGCACCTGCCGCGCCGAGCGCAGCGACTGGCGCAGGTGGTAGGTGATGGTCGCCCCCACCGGCGGATTGTTGGCGAAGTAGTGCCCGGCGCCCTGGAAGCTCACGCCGTTGCCGCCGAGCGGCGACGCCTGCTGGAACTGGTAGGCGGTGGAGACGCCCAGCACCGTCGCCTCGGCGCGGAGCCGCTCGGGCGCGAGCGCGCGCAGCGGGGCGTAGTCGTCGAGGATGTAGAGGCCGCGGCCGAACGTCGCCACGACGAGGTCGTTGAGCTGCGGCTGGATCGCGATGTCGTACACGGCGATCGTCGGCAGGCCGCCCCGCAGCGGCTGCCAGCGCGCGCCGTCATCGAACGACACGTAGAGCCCGAACTCGGTGCCGACGAAGAGGAGCCCCGGCTTGACCGGGTCCGCCTTGATGACGTGCACCGGGCCGCGCTCGGGCAGGTTCGCCGAGATCAGGGTCCAGGTGCGGCCGCGGTCGCCCGACCGGAGCACGTACGGCTTGAAGTCGCCCCGCTTGAAGTTCTGCACCGCGGCGTAGACGACGTTCGCGTCGTGCGGCGACGGCGTCAGGTACGCGACGTAGGAGGTGTCGGGCACACCGGCGATCGAGGCCACGGTGCGCCAGGTCGTGCCACCGTCCTCGGTGATGCTGATCAGCCCGTCGTCGCTGCCGGCGTAGAGGAGCCCCTCCGCCTTCGGCGACTCGGCCAGCGCCGTGATGGTGCCGGCGAACGACGTCGACGTGTTGCGCGCGACGGCGTCCACCGACCAGAGCCGGCCCTGCATCCGCATCGCCGTGCGCGGCAGGTTGCGCGAGAGGTCGCCGGACACCGGGCGCCAGCTGTCGCCGCGGTCGTCCGAGCGGTAGACGCGCTGCGACGCGAAGTAGAGCCGCGTGTGCGCGAACGGCGAGATCATGATCGGGCTGTCCCAGTACCAGCGTCCCGGATCCTCGCCCGGCTCCTCCTCGGGGGTGATGCGCGTCGCGGTGCCGGTGCGGCGGTCGAAGCGCACGAGCCCGCCGTTCTGCGACTCGGCGTAGATCGTGTTGCCGTCGGTCGGGTCGATGCGGCTCTGGAAGCCGTCACCGCCGTTGGTCACGTACCAGTCGGAGTTGCGGATGCCGTTGTTGTTGTTCGTCCGGGCGAGGCCGCAGAAGGAGAAGTTGTCCTGCGTGCCGCCGCAGATCGTGTAGAACGGCGCCTCCATCGAGACGTCGATCTTGTAGAACTGCGGCACCGGCAGGTTCGCGACGAAGCGCCAGTTGCGCGCGCCGTCCCACGTCTCGTACAGCCCGCCGTCGTTGCCGTTGATGATGTGCTCGCTGTCGGCCGGGTCCACCCAGATGAGGTGGTTGTCCACGTGCTTGCCCGACTCGCCGAGCCCCGACCAGGTGCGGCCGCCGTCGTTGGAGACCTGGTTGTTGACGTCCACCGCGTAGACGCGGTCGGCGTTCCGGGGGTCCACCCAGATCTCGGCGTAGTAGAGCGACATGGACGAGAAGTTCCCGCCCTGCCGCGCCCAGCTCAGGCCGCCGTCGGCGGAGCGGTAGACACCGCCGCGGTTGTTCGCCGCCTCGACGATCGCGTACACCACGTCCGGGTCGGACGCCGCGCGCGCGAGCCCGATGCGCCCCTCGCCCTCGGGGACGCCGCTGAGCTTCTTCCACGTGCGGCCGCCGTCGGTGGAGCGGTGCAGCGCGCTCTCGGGACCGCCGGCGATGTAGCCCCACACGTGGCGGTGCCGCTGCCAGGTGCTCGCGAGGAGCACGTCGGGGTTCCGCGGATCGAGCGAGATGTCGTTGACGCCCGCCCACTTCTCGCCGCTCAGCAACTTGGTCCAGGTCTCGCCGCCGTCGGTCGTCTTGTAGAGGCCGCGGTCGCCGCCCTCGGCCCAGAGCGGGCCCTGCGCGGCGACGTACACGATGTGCGAGTCGCGCGGGTCGATCACGATCCGCCCGATGTGCTCGGAGCCCTTGAGGCCCATGTTGCGCCAGGTGCGGCCGCCGTCCTCCGACTTGTAGACGCCGTCGCCCCACGAGACCGAGCGCTGCGCATTGTTCTCGCCGGTGCCCACCCAGACGGTGTTCGGGTCCTTGGGGTCGAGCACCACCGTGCCGATGGAGTACGAGGACTGCGAGTCGAAGACCGGGCTCCACGTGATCCCGGCGTTCTCCGTCTTCCACACGCCGCCCGATGCCACGGCCGCGTACCACGTCTTCCGGTCGGGGTGCACCGCCAGGTCCGCGATGCGGCCCGAGGTGAACGCGGGGCCGATGCCGCGGAAGCGGAAGGCCGCGAGCGCGCTCGCTGGCAGCCCGCCGGCCTGCGTGGAGTCGCTGCCCTGACCGGGGCCGCCGGCGGAGCGCTCGCCCTGACCGGCCGCGGGAGCGGCCGGCGGACGCGTGGTGGGTCGGCCGCCGCCGGGGCGGCCCTGTGCGCTCGCGACCGTTGCGGTCGCGGCGAGGAGGAGGAGCGTGGCGCGCATCGTCGTTCGATACCTGGGAACTGGGGAAGCCGGGAGTGGGCCCGGGAAACCCTGCCGGGGGCTCGCCGTGACCGAGGGGGCGGACCCCAAGACCCCGACGAGGTGCTGAACATGCCACACGGAACGCCACGCGTCACGCGCGCCCGGACCCTTGCCCTACGCGCGGCGCTGCTCGGATGCTCATTGCTCGCGCCGCACGTCGCCGCCGCCCAGGATGTACGCGTCCTCACGGTGCCGGGCGGCCGCGCCGTATTCGAGACGGCCGATCCGGACCGCCGGATGATCGGCATCACCACGGTGATGGAGAGCGAGCGCGGCGACACGCTCGGGCTCCGCATCGAGTCCGTCACCCGCGGCTCCCCGGCCGAGCAGGCGGGGCTGAAGGCGGGCGACCGCCTGCAGTCGGTCAACGGCACGTCGCTCCGGGCCGACCGCGCCGACGCGGGCGAGGACGACTACGCCGGCGTGCTCACGCGCCGCCTGCAGCGAGCGGTGCAGGCAGCGAAGCCCGGCGAGGCCGTGACGCTCCGCGTCCTGAGCGGCACCACGGCCCGAGAGGTGCGCGTCACGCCCGTCAAGGCGAGCGAGCTCGCGGCGGCCGGGCCCGTCGAGGGCCCCGGCGGCGCCTGGCGCGGTGCGTCGGACCTGGATCGCGCGGTCATCGGCCTCAGCGTCGCGCCGACCGGTACGGTACGCGACACTCTCGGCCTCTTCGTGCAGTCGGTCGTCCGCGGCGGTCCGGCGGAGCAGGCCGGCATCTACGAGGGCGACCGCATCGCCGCGATCGGCGGCGTGAGTCTGCGCGTCCCGCGCGAGGACGCCGAGGACGAGGAGGTCGCCGCCGGCCGCGCCGAGCGGCTGGCGCGCGAGGTCGCCAAGCTCACGGCCGGCCAGGCGGTCGAGCTCACGGTGGTGAGCGCTGGGCGCGCGCGGACGGTGCGGGTCACCACGGTACAGGCGCGCGCGCTGCCCGAGCGCGGGTTCGAGATGCGGATCCCCGACGGGATGGACGGCCTGCCCTGGAAGCTGCCCGACATCATGCCGTTGCTCCCGGACGAGGATGGACCCGGCGCACGCGAGCGCATCCGCATCTACCGCGCGATCCCCGAGGGAGCTGACGCCGACGTGCGCGTCCTGCCCAGGATGCGGGCCGCGCCGGGAGGCGAGCGCCCCATGGTGCCCCTGAGCATCCGGCGGTCGGTGAAGGTCGACGTGTGAGGCATGGCCGTCTCGCCGGGGCGGAGGGTTCCGCGTAGGTTGCGGACGTCCAACCTCCGCCCGACGAGATTCCGATGTCCGCATCCGTCCCTGTGTTCCGCGCGGCGCGCCTCGTGCCCGCGCTCCTGCTGCTCTCCGTGGCCTGCGGGCGCACCGCTCCGGCGCCAGACCCCCAGCTCGTCGCGCAATGGACGCGCAGCTCGCTCGCCTTCGTGCGCACCGAGCGGCTCGGCCCGCCGGTCGCGTCGCGCATCTCCGCCTACGCGGCGCTGGCGCTGTACGAGGGCTTCGCCGCCGACGCGCGCTCGGGCCTGCGTACACTGAACGGACAGCTCAACCAGCTCACCACGCTCCCGCCCGCGCCGACCGACGGCGCCGTGGACGGCGCGACGGTCGCCGCGGTCGCCGAGCGGATCGTGCTCGATTCGCTCTTCCGCGACGGCTTCGCCACCACGCGCAACACGGTGGATTCGCTCGCCGCCGCGCAGGTCGCCGCGCGCCGGGCCGCCGGCGTGGCGGAGGCGGAGGCGCAGCGCTCCGAGGCGCACGCGCAGGCGCTCGCCGCCGCGATCCTCGCCTGGGCGGCCGAGGACGGGTTCTTCGCGACCCGCGGCCGCGTGTGGGACGCGCCGAAGCGCCGCGACCAGTGGGAGAACACCGCGACGCTCGACCAGTACGTGCCCCAGACGCTGTCGGGCCAGTCGGACTTCGTCTCCACGACCAACCCGAACGTGCGCCTCGACGCGGAGCAGGCGTCGGAGAAGTCGGTCTTCACGAATCGGCCGAAGGAGGCGGGCCCGACGACGCTGCCGACGTTCAACCCGACGCGCCCCACCGAGCCCTACTGGGGCACGCTGCGGCCGTTCGTGATTCGCGATGGCGACGAGTGCGCGCCGCCCCCGCCGCCTGCGTACGACGAGAAGCCCGGCTCCGCGTTCCACGCGATGGGCCAGGCCTTCTACGACTCGGTGAAGGCGCTCACGCCCCAGCAGCGCGAGATCGCGCTCTTCTGGGCCGACAATCCCGTGGCCACGGGCACGCCCGGCTTCCACTGGATCAGCGTCGTCAACCAGATGATCGCGCGCCGCGGCCTCTCCGCACCCGCGGCGGCGGAGTTGTACGCGCTCACCTCGCTCGCGATCGCCGACGCCTTCATCGGCTGCTGGAAGGAGAAGTACCGGTCGATGGTCGTGCGGCCGGTCGCGTACGTGCAGCGCGTGTTCGATCCCGGCTACCGCACCGTCATCCCGACGCCGCCCTTCCCCGAGTACACGAGCGGCCACTCGGTGCAGTCGGCCGCGGCGGTCACCGTGCTCATCGCGCAGCTCGGCGACACGATCGCCTTCGTGGACTCGAGCCAGGTGGACGTCGGCCAGCCGCCGCGCCCGTTCCCGTCGTTCAGCGCCGCGCGCGACGAGGTCGCATGGTCGCGCGTGTTCGCCGGCGTGCACTACATCCCGGCGGTGGTGGACGGCGTGACGCAGGGGAACTGCATCGGTGACCGGGTGAAGGCGCTCAAGACCCGCGTCACGCCATGAGGAGGGCAGCCCGGGCGCGCGCCATCGTCGCGGCGCTGGCCGGGAGCTCGCTGCTCGCCGCGTGCGGCGAGCACGTCCCCCCGGTGGGCGGGTGGACCGAGGGCCGGGACCACCGCTGGCGCGCCCTCGACGTGGCGGGTGCCGCGGCGCGCGCCGCCGCCGCCCGCGCCGGCTTCACCGCGCTGCCCGCCGCGCGCACCGGCGTCACGCACCGCAACGACGTGGACGACGAGCACGCGTTGAAGAACCGCGACCTCCTCATCGGCGCCGGCGCGGCGGTCGCCGACGTGGACGGCGACGGCCTCCCCGATCTCTTCCTCGCCTCGGTCGAGCGCCCCGCCGCGCTCTACCGCAACCTCGGCGGCTTCCGCTTCGAGGATGCCACCGCCGCCAGCGGCCTCCGCATCGATTCGCTCTCCGTCGGGGCCGCCTTCGCCGACGTGGACCGCGACGGCGACGCCGACCTCCTCGTGGGCACGCACGGCGGCGCCGTCATGCTCTGGACCAACGACGGGCAGGGGCACTTCACCGACGCGACCGCCGCCAGCGGGCTCGTCGGCGGCTACGGCGCGACGACGCTCACCCTGGCCGACGTCGAGGGCGACGGCGACCTCGACCTCTACGTCGCGACCTACAAGGTCCGCAACGCGCTCGACCGCTACCCGCCGCAGCAGCGCGCCTTCGACCAGGTCGTCACGAAGACGGCGACCGGCTTCGCCGTGCGCCCGGAGTGGCAGGCCGAGTACCGCATCGAGGACCGGCCCGACCTCGGCGGCATCGTCCGGTCGCAGCGGGCCGACCCCGACCTGTTCTTCCTGAACGACGGCGCCGGCCGTTTCACCCGCGCGCCGATCGCCGGCCCGCGCTTCCGCGATGCCGCGGGCCGCCCGCTCGCCGCCGAGCCCGACTTCTTCACCCTCGCCGCGCGCTTCCACGACGTGAACGGCGACGGGGCGCCCGACCTCTACGTCTGCAACGACTTCGAGGACCCCGACCAGTTCTGGCTCAACGACGGCGCCGGGAACTTCCGCCTCGCACCCGACGCCGCGCTCGCCGCGACCAGCAACACCTGCATGTCGGTGGACTTCGCCGACGTGGACCGCGACGGCACCGAGGACCTCTTCACGGCTGACATGCTGAGCCCCGCCCGGGCCGCGCGGCAGCAGGGCATCCCGACGCACACGCCGCTCCCCAAGACCATCGGGCCCGCGCGCGACCGGCCGCAGTGGATGCGCAACATGCTCCACGTGAACCGCGGCGACGGCACCTGGGCGCAGCTCGCCGACTTCGCCGGCGTCGCCGCGACCGACTGGACCTGGGGCTCCGCGTTCCTCGACATCGACCTCGACGGGTTCGAGGACCTCATCACGGTCAGCGGCCATCGGTGGGATATCCGCGACGCCGACACCTTCGACCGCATCCGCAACGCCTTCCCGCGCGTGCCGTGGGACCGCGAGCAGGGCGAGTTCCCGCGCCTCGCCACCCGCAACATCGTGCTGCGGAACGGCGGCGACGTCAGCTTCTCGCCGATGCCCGACGGATGGGGGCTCGGCGCCGAGCCCGCGATCTCGCAGGGCATCGCACTCGCCGACTTCGACCTCGACGGCGACCTCGACGCGGTGGTGACGCGGCTCGATGACGCGGCCGCCATCTTCCGCAACGACGCGACGGCGCCGCGCCTCGCGGTCCGCCTCGCGGGCGACCCGACCGGCGCCCGCATCACCGTCACGGGCGGCGGGCTCCCGTTGCAGACCAAGGAGCTCGGGGCCGGCGGCGCCTACCTGTCGGGCCACGAGCCGCTCGCCACCTTTGCCGCGGTGCGCGATTCGGCGCTCACCATCCACGTGCGCTGGCGCGACGGGCGCACCACCGAGGTCGCGGACGCGCGCGCCGACCGGCTCTACGAGATCCGGCCGTCGGCGGCGCCCGCGCCGGCGCCACCCATCGGTGCGGTGACCATGCCCTCCGCGCTCTTCGCCGATGCGACCGCCCTGCTCGGCGGGCACCGCCACGTCGAGACCGCCTTCGACGACTTCCGTCGTCAACCGCTGCTGCCGGAACGTTTCAGCCAGCTCGGCCCCGCGCTCGCGTGGATGGATGCGGACGGTGACGGCCGCGAGGACCTGCTCGTGGGGAGCGGGGCGGGCGGGGCGCTCACCGCGCTCGTGCAGACGGGCAGCCGCTTCCGCGCCGTCCCGGGTCCGCGCGCCGCTGGCGACCTCGGCGCGCTCGTGCCGGTGCCGGACGGCCGCGGCGGCGAGCGGCTCGCCGTCGCGCAAGCCAACTATGAGATGGCGACCCTCGACGAGGCCCTCGCGATGCCGGCGGTGCTCGGTGTCGGCGTCGCCGGTGGCCGGTTCGGCGCGGCCACCCCGCTCGCGGGCGGCGACACGGCGAGCGTCGGGGCGATCACCGTGGGTGACGTGAACGGGGACGGCCGTCTCGACCTCTTCGTCGGGGCGCGGGTCGTCGGCGGGGCGTGGCCGGTGCCCGCACGTTCGCGCCTGCTGCTCGGCCAGCCGGACGGCACGTACGCTCCCGATGCGGCCAACGCCGGCGCGCTCGGGGCGCTCGGGTTGGTCACGGGCGCGGTGCTCGCCGACCTCACGGGGGACGGGGCGCCGGAGCTCGTCGTGGCGGCCGAATTCGGCCCGGTGCGCGTGCTGGTCAATGAGCGGGGGCGGCTCCGCGACGCGACATCCGCGCTCGGCCTCGACGGCGTCCGGAGCCGCTGGCACGGGCTCACCGTCGGCGACTTCGACGGGGACGGCCGGTTGGACCTCGTGGCGACGAGCTTCGGCCGCAACCTGCCGTGGGGGGCGAGCCCCGAGCGGCCGCACGTGCTGTACGCCGGCCGGTTCGGCGGCGCGAGCCTGGGCCTGGTCTTCGCCCGTGCCGACAGCGCGCAGGGGCCCGAGATGCCGCTGGAGGGCTTCTCGCGGCTGGGCCTCGCGTTCCCGGCGCTGCGGACGCAGGTGCCTACCTACAAGGATTTCGCGGCGCGCTCGGTCGCCGCGCTCTTCGGCGACGAGGCCAAGGCGGCCGTCCGTGTGGGCGCGACCACGTACGACCACACGCTCTTCCTGAATCGCGGCGACCGCTTCGACGCGCGGGCGCTCCCGGCGACGGCGCAGCGGGCGCCCGCCTTCGGCGTGAGCACCGGCGACTTCGACGGCGACGGGCATGAGGACCTCTTCCTCGCGCAGAACCTGCATCCGACCGAGATCGCGACGATGCGGTTGGACGCTGGCGTCGGGCTGGTGCTCCTCGGCGACGGGACCGGCGGCTTCCGGGCGCTCGGCGTGCGGGAGTCCGGCGTCGCGATCCACGGCGACATGCGGGGCTCGGCGGTCGCGGACTTCGACGGCGACGCGCGGCTCGACGTCGCGGTCGGCGTCAACGGCGGGATCACGACGCTCTGGCGGAACGTGACGGGCACCCCGGGCGTGCGGGTACGGGTGGCTGGGCCGGCGGGCAATCCCCGCGGCGTCGGGACCGTGCTCTGGCTCGAGGGGGAGTCGTGGCGCGGACCGGCGCGGGCGGTCACCGCAGGGAGCGGACACTGGTCCACGGACGGCGGCACGCTCGTGCTGGCTCGGCCGGCGGCGGCCCGGACCCTGGTCGTCCGCGATGGCGGTGGCCGGCTGCGCCGCCTCCCGCTGCCGGCGCCCGGCGCGGACCTGGTGGTCCGGTAACCCTGCTGGTACGAAATGGTTGCGGAGTCCAATCGTTTGTCGTAGCTTCGCCCCCCGATGGCCCCCACCCCCGTCCGCAAGCGCGGCCGGGGCCCACACGCAACAGGATGGAGATGCGATGAGACTGCGTTTCGCGAGCCGGTTGGCGGCGCTCGTGCTCATCGGCGGTGCCCTCGGGTGCACCGACGATGGGTACAAGGTGACCGACCTCAGTGGCCGCCTGGAGGTGACGCCGCTGTACCTCGGTGTCCGCCAGGGCGATGCCCCGATCCAGTACGAGGCGACGATCGACGGTGCTCCGGTCGCCGTGACCTGGGAACTGAGCAACACGGCGGCGGGCACGCTCTCGCCGACCGGGCTCATGAATCCGTCGGGCGACGGCTTCACGGCCGTGACGGCGACGCTGACCTCCGATCCGTCGCGCAAGAAGTCGGCGAGCCTGCTCGTCACGCCGCTCTACGTCGCGCTCACCAGCGGCCAGGCGGTGAACAACATCGCGGGCAACATCGGCGACACGCTCTACTACCGGATCGACTCGCCGGCGGGGGCGACGAACCTCGTCATCGCGATGTCGGGCGGCACGGGCGACCTCGACCTGTACGTGAAGCGCGGGGCCGTGCCGGCCTACGGCGCCGGCAACTGGGATTGCCGTCCGTACGAGGCCGGGAACAACGAGACCTGCACGTTCCCGTCGCCGACCGCCGGCCGGTACTTCATCTGGCTCGACGTCTACGACAACGCGAGCGGCGTCTCGCTCGTCGCGACGGTGACCGGGCCATGAGCATCCTTCCGATCTTCCAGGCCCGTGGGGTGGACCGGGCGCATCAGGCATCTACCACGAGGTCGCGCATGGCGGGATTCCGGGCGAAGGCCCTTCGGCAGGTCCTCGGCGCGGCGGCGGCGGTGGCGCTGACCGCGGCGGCGGCGGCGGCGCAGAGCATGACGTTCTCGGGGACGGTGACCTCGGCGGGGCAGCCGCTCGGCGGCGCCAGCGTCGGGATCGTCGAGCTCGGCGTCGGGGCGACGACGGCGGTGGACGGCAAGTACCAGTTCACGCTGCCGATCGGGCAGAACGCGAACCGCAGCGTGACGCTGCGGGTGCGCGCGATCGGCTACACGCCGAAGCAGGCGACCGTGACCGTCGCGGCGGGCCGAGTCGAGAAGGACTTCGACCTCGCGAAGGACGTGCTGAACCTCGAGCAGGTCGTCGTGACCGGCGTGGGTGACGCGACGTCGCAGAAGAAGACCGCCTTCTCGGTCGGTGTCGTGGACGCCTCGGCCATCAAGGAAGCGCCCGCCTCGTCGCCGGTGGGCGCGCTCGCGGGCCGCGTGGCCGGCGCGAGCGTGGTGACGGTGTCGGGCCAGCCCGGTGCGGCCCCGGCGATCCGGCTCCGGTCGGCGACCAGCCTCCAGGGCACGTCCGACCCGCTGATCATCGTGGACGGCACGATCACGCGGCTGTCGCTCGCCGACATCAACACCGAGGACGTCGAGCGGATGGAGGTCATCAAGGGCGCGGCGGCCAGCTCGCTCTACGGCTCCGACGCAGCCAACGGCGTGGTGCAGATCTTCACCAAGCGCGGGTCGCAGCTGGCCGAGGGCCAGACGACCTTCACGTTCCGCAACGAGTACGGCCAGAGCTGGCTCCCCAACAAGGTGCCCGGCAACATGGCCCACGAGTACGAGCTGCTGCCCGACGGCAACTTCCGGCTCGACGCCGGCGGCAACCGCGTGCAGAAGGCGGACCTGATCGCGGACCAGCCGTACCCGCAGTATTTCGACCAGCTCGGCCAGGTGTTCCGGCCCGGCACCTACCTGACGAACTACGCGTCGGTGGGCCAGCGCCGCGGGAACACGAACTTCAACGTCTCGTTCCACAACAGCCGCGAGTCGGGCGTGCTCGGCCTGCTCGACGGGTTCAACCGGCAGAACTTCCGGGTGAACCTCGACCAGTCGCTGACCGACCAGATCTCGTTCCAGGCCGGCGCGTTCTACGGCCGGTCGCACTCGGACGAGGGCGAGAACACGGGCATCTTCTTCGGCCTCCGGTTCCTCGAGCCGGACGTGGACCTGCTGGCGCCGAACGCGGACGGCTCGCCGTTCAACGCGAACATCTACCGCGCCCCGCTGTCGGGGAACGTGGTGAACCCGCTCTACGGCCTGAACAACAGCCAGATCTCGCGCGACCGTGACCGCTTCAACGGCACGTTCAAGCTGACGTACAAGCCGCTGTCCTGGCTGACCGCCGAGGGCAACGTCAACTACGAGCAGGCCGGGCAGCTCTTCAAGTCGTTCACGCCGAAGGGCTTCCTGAACTCGCGCGGCCTGCCGAACGCCGGCGGCCTGTCGAACACGTCGAACATCGCGCGCACCAGCAACATCGGCGCGACGCTGACGGCGACCCGCTCGTTCGACTGGTTCACCAACACGACCAAGCTGGCCTACGTGTTCGAGGACCAGAGCAACACCGGCTTCACGGCGTCGGCGGGCGGGCTCACCGTCCCGCGCGTGCCGGAGTTCGCGGCGGCCGACCTCGGCCTCCCGATCCGCGCCGGCTCGTCGACGATCACGATCCGCAACCAGAACGTCTTCGCGATCACGACCTTCGACATCAAGGACCGCTACATCATCGACGGCCTCGTCCGCCAGGACGCCTCGTCGCTGTTCGGCGCGGACCAGCGCACCGCGGTCTACAACCGCGTCTCGGCGGCCTACCGCGTCAGCGAGGACTTCACCCTGCCGGGTGTGGACGAGTTCAAGCTCCGCGCCTCCTACGGCACCGCGGGCCTCCGCCCCGGCTTCGACGCCCAGTACGAGATCTACTCGCTCGTCGGCGGCAGCCCGACCCCGGTGACGCTCGGCAACCGCGACCTGCAGCCGGCCTTCTCCAAGGAGGCCGAGGTCGGGTTCAACATCAACTTCCTGCAGAACTACACGTTCGAGTACAGCTACTCGGACAAGACGACCAGCGACCAGATCCTCCTGGCGCCGGTCTCCCGCGCGACCGGCTACCAGAACCAGTGGCAGAACGCCGGCACGCTGTCGGGCACGACGCACGAGTTCGCCTTCGGCGCGGTGCTCATCTCGCGCGGCGACATGTTCTGGCGCGTCAACCTCACGGCCGACCGCACGCGCCAGCAGATCGACGCGCTCAAGGTCGCGCCGTACATGGCCGGCCCCGACGCCACGACGCAGGTCTTCCGCGTCGCCCCGGGCGAGTCGTTCGGCGTGATCTACGGCGAGCGGTTCATCCGCACGCAGGCGCAGCTGGAGCAGACCATCGCCAGCGGCAACCTGTCGGGCACCGTCGCCGACTATACGCGGAACGAGGAGGGCTTCTGGGTCCGCGCCGCCGACTGGCGCACGACCCGCGAACGGCCGCTCAAGTACTTCACGGAGGACGGCCAGTCGATCGTCAAGATCGGTGACGTGAACCCCGACCTGAACCTCGCGCTCAACACGACGTTCCAGTGGAAGGGCCTCTCGGTCAGCGCGCTGCTCACGTCGGTCCAGGGCGGCGACATCTACAACCTGACCCGCCAGTGGCCGTTCAACGAGCAGCGTGACCCGGTGTTCGACCAGCGCTCCAAGCCGGCGATCGAGCGCAAGCCGGTCACCTACTACCAGACGTTCTACAACAGCATCAACCCGACCGACTACTTCGTGGAGAACGGCTCGTACCTGCGCCTCCGCGAGCTCGCGGTCAACTACCAGGTCCCGACCCAGTGGGTGAAGCGCCCGCTCGGCATGTTCGGCTTCGAGAGCGCCCGCCTCGGTCTCGTCGGCCGCAACCTCTGGACCTCGACCAACTACAAGGGCTACGACCCCGACGTGACCGGCACCTCCGGCCTCCAGGGCAACCCCTTCACGTTCCGCGTGGACTACTTCACGTATCCGCAGTTCCGCACCTTCACCTTCATGCTCGAGCTCGGCTTCTGAGCCGCGCCCACGACACGAGGAGATCGAGAATGCGCATGACGACCTTCGTTCGGGGACTTGGCCTCGCCGCCGCGCTCGTGCTGGCGGGGTGCAAGTCACTGGACATCGAGAATCCGAATGACCCGGACGCCGGGCGCGCCCTCGCCGACCCGGCCGCGATCAACGCGGTCGCCGGCGGCGCCGTCCGCATCTGGTTCAACACGTACGAGGGCATGGAAGGCACCGGGCCGCTCGTCACCCAGGCGCAGACCTACAGCTCGTCCTGGAACAACTTCAACATGAACTTCTACTCGGGCCTGGACCTGGATGGCACCAGGAACTCGCGCTCGTGGCAGAACAACCCGTCGTCGGCCGCCCGCACCAGCATCGAGCACTACTGGAACGGCTACTACAGCGTCCTCTCGCTGGCGACGAACGTGCTGAAGGCGATCCGCATCAACAACCTCGTCATCAACAACGCCGCCGACACGCGGCGCGCCGAGGCGGTCGCCCTCCTGATGCAGGGCGCGGCCCTCAGCGGCATCGCGCTGAACTACGACAAGGGGTACATCATCGACGAGAACACGGACCTCGCGTCGCTGACGTACTCCGACCGCAAGGCCGTGCGGGACGCCGCGAAGGCGAAGTTCGACGACGCGATCGCGGTGGCCTCGGCCAACGCGTTCACCACGCCGCTCGGCTGGTTCGGCCCCGGCAGCCTGTCCTACTCGAACACGCAGATCGCGCAGCTCGCCAACACCATGGCGGCCGAGCTCCTGGCGGCGTGGCCGCGCAACAACACCGAGGCCGCGTCGAACGTGGACTGGGCGGCCGTCGCGACCTATGCCGCCAACGGCATCTCCAGTGGCACGCCGTTCGACTTCAAGATCACCGGCGACGGCACGTCCACCTGGAACCCGGAGATCATGTTGTGGTTCGTGGACATCTCGTCCGGCCGCGTCCACACCCGCATCGCCAACCAGCTCGACCCGGTGACGCAGCAGACCCCGTGGCCGCTCGCCGGCAACCCGCAGCCGAACTCGCCGGACCGGCGCCTCGGTGACGGGTCGTTCGGCGACGCCTCGACGGCCGCGCAGTTCGGCACCACGCCGCGCACCGTCAACGGCGGCACCGACTTCGCCTGGTCCGCGGTCGCCATCTTCAACATGGCCCGCGGCTCGTACCACCAGTCGAACATCGGCCACATCCGCTACGACGAGTCCGGCGTGCAGGACCCGAATGGGCTCTGGGGCGGCGTCGGCGATGCGCCACTCTACTCGCGGCAGCAGAACGACCTGCTGTGGGCCGAGGCGCTCCTGATGCAGAACACCAACCTCGCGCTCGCGGCCACGCTCATCAACAACTCGCGCGTCGGCCGCGGTGCACTCGCCCCGGCCACCGCGGGCGAGGGCCAGACGGCGCTCCTCGCGAAGCTCCGCTACGAGCAGGACGTGGAGCTCCTCGGCCTCGGTCCGGCGTCGTACTATCCGCGCCGGCGCGTCGCCGGTGGGCTCGTGACCGGCACGCCGCGCGAGATGCCGGTGCCGGCGCAGGAGCTGGGCGTCTTCGGTCAGGCGCTCTACACCTGGGGCGGTGCCACCCCGAACTCGCCGACGCCTCCCTGAGGTCGGCTGACGGCTGGTCCCGGGGTCGTTGACCCGGGACCCGCCTCACTGGGTAGAATGAGGGGGAACACGGACGGCTCCCACGGGCCCCCGGGTTCCCCCTCGTCGTTCCCTCCCACCCCCGCCTCGCCCGTCGGCGCGCCTGCGTCCCGCGGTGCCGGTGCCCCCCGATGCGACCGATCCTGTTCCGGCTCCTCCTGCTCTCCACCCTGGCCGCCGCGGCTGCGCCCGCCGCGGCCCAGGGGGCGTTCGCACGGCTCCGGGGCACCATCGTGGATGCGCACTCGCAGGCGCCGATCGTGGGCGCGCGGGTCATCATCGCCGCGACCGGCCGCTACGCCACCTCCGACTCGGCCGGCCGCTTCGAGCTGCGCGACATCCCGTCGGGGGTGATCCGGTTCTTCTTCGCGGCGGAGGGCTACCCCCGCACGAGCGCGGTGCTGGCCTTCGCCCGCGGCGAGACCATGGTCCAGGCCTTCGAGCTCGACAGCGCGACGGTCCCGGCGGCGGAGGACTCCATCGCCCGCGCGGCGCGGGCACAGCGACTCGCGCCCACGCAGGTCGTGGCGGAGCCGTCGCGCGGCGTGCGCTACGAGGATTTCGAACGCCGGATGCGCACCGGCCGCGGCCAGTACGTGACCCGGCAGCTGATCGAGGAGCGCGGCTACAACACCCTGTCGGATGCGGCCCGCACCCTCCGCGGGGTGAACGTGGAGTGCGGCGGCCCACGCGGCTGCGTGGTGAAGTTCGCCCGGGCCGGCACCAACTGCTATCCGCAGTACATCGTGGATGGACGGCCGGACAACGTCTTCGGACCCTACGTCGCGATCCGGGACATCGAGGGCCTGGAGTTCTACGCGGGTGCGAGCGACGTGCCGGGCGAGTTCGCGGGCGTGGATGCGGCGTGCGGGGTCGTCGTGATCTGGACCAGGTCCGGGCCGCCGCCGGTCAGGAAGCCGTAGGCGGCCTCCGCACGCCGCCACCACGCCCCGCACGCGACGACGGGCAGCGGATCGCCTCCGCTGCCCGTCGTCCACCCCGCCAAGGGCCGCCCGCGCGTCAGAACGCCGTGCCGAGCAGCATCGCGTTGAGCACCAGCCGGTCCAGCGCGCGCCACCAGCCGCGGAACATCGGCTCGTTGGTGAACATCACCACGTTCCCCTGGCCCACCTTCTCCTGGATCAGGAAGGCGCTTCCGCGCAGCAGCCGCTCGCTGTTCTCCGGGAAGACGAAGCCGGCCCGGTGCAGCGGGCCGGTCGTCGGGAAGACGCCCACGTTCCCGCCGTCGCGCGACAGCCCGTAGTAGTTCCCGCCGCCCACGAGCACCGGCATCCGTTGCTGCTCGAGGCCGAGCGTGAGCCAGTGCCGGAGGTCGAACACCACGTCGAAGTGGCTGCCCGGGAGGTCGGCGAGATCCTCGGCGCAGGCATTGGGGCTCACCACCGCGCGGAGCGAGTCGATCGGCGCGCGCGCGGCCGGGGCCGGCTTGGCGTCGCGCTTGGCCTCGCAGGTGATGCGTCGTGCCGAGGTGAGGCCCACGTCCTCGCGCGTCGCCCAGGCGGTGGCGTTGCCGAAGGTGATCAGGGCGCCGCCCCCCTCGACCCAGCGCTTCAGCGCCGCGCCGTTCCCGTTCACGCTGCCGTTCGGGATGATGATGACGTTGAACGCCGAGAGGTCGCCGTTGAGCTGCGACGAGCTGATCGGCGTGAAGCGGATGCCGTAGCGCTGCTCGAGGCTCCACCACACGGCGCCGTAGGCGACCTGGGAGATGCCGGCGTCGCCCACGAGCGCGACCCGCGGCGCCTCGAGCGCCACGACCACGCCCGAGCCGGTGCCGTACTGCAGCGCGTCGGGGAAGGCGGTGTTCACCCCGCGCACCTCCACGCCGGCCGCCTTCGCGAGCGCGTCCACGCGCCCCGCGAGCGTCGCATCATTGCGGCCGACGCGGGCGACCCAGGTGCCGCGCGGCCAGACGGTGCTACCGGTCTGGATCGGCTCGGCCGCGATCGCGACGCGGTAGCCCTCCTGCAGCAGCTGCGCCGCGAGTTTCCCGGCCCCGTTGCGGTCGTTGCGCCAGAGGAAGGCCGAGGTCGCGGCGGCGCCCTCGACGATGCCGCCGGGGACCGCGTGCGGCAACACCTCGCCGTTCATCCGCACACCATTGGCGAGCGAGAGCGCCACGCCCGGCACGGCCGCGGCGTCCTCGGTCCAGTACGCCTCCACGCCGAACGCCACGGGCAGCGCCCAGGCGGTGATGTCGTAGAACTCGTAGCCCTCGGTGTCGTTCGCGTTGGGCGACTTGTCGCGGTTCCGCAGGAAGCGGTCCCGCTGGGCCTGCGCGAACACGGGGTCCATCTCCGGATCCGGCTCCAGCACGGCCTTCGCGACCTTCCCTTGCGGCTGCGCGAGGTCCACGACGTAGCTGCCGGCCGGGAAGGTGCGTGCGGCGACGCCGTCCACGGCGTAGCCGTGGGCGCGGGCGGCGGTGAGGGGCGCGGTGGTCCGCTGCACCTCGATCCCCGCGCGCAGCAAGGCGGCGGCCAGCTCGGCGGCGCGCGCCGGGTCGGTGCCGGGGGTGAGGACGACGCGCTTCATGGTGCCGCTGCGGCCGTCGGCGACCGCCTTCTGGCGGAAGGCGGCATAGTCGCGCACGAGCTCGCGCGCGCCGCGGGCCGAGGTCTCGAAGGTCGCGATCGCGGCGGTGTAGTGCTTGCTGATGCCGTCGCGCAGCGAGAGCAGGGTGCCGTCCTCGCGCCGCTTGAGCAGGGCGGGGCCGCCGTCGGTCTCGTAGGTGGCGCCCATCGCGCCGGTCAGCGACGGCCACGAGTCGTAGTAGCCGGGATAGTACAGGTCGAACGCGTCGCGGACGTAGTAGAGCCAGCCGAACCGGTCGAACGCGTCGGCGTTGCCGCGGCCGATGCGCTCGCTCCAGCGGAAGGGCCAGCCGGAGATGTTGGCGTTCACCGGGCGCGCCGCCGGCGCCATGTAGTACGTGCTCGTGTAGCCGTGCAGGTCGGCGGTCACCATCGGATGCCAGCGGAGCATGCCGCCGACGATCGCCTGGACCTCCCGCTGCGTCATCGCCATCAGGTCCCGGTTCATGTCGAACCGGTAGTGATTGAAGCGGCCGCTGATCGCCCACGGCTGCCCCCGCTGCTGCTCCATCGCCTGGCGCTCGGGGCTGCCGACGGCGATCGAGTTGCTCCAGACCGAGAAGCGCTCGTGGCCGTCGGGGTTGGAGCTGGGGTTGATGATGACGACCGCGTCCTTGAGCAGCGCGAGGGTGGCGGGGTCCTCGGTGGCGGCGAAGTGGTAGAGCAGCTGCATCGAGGCCTCGAACCCCGGGACCTCGTCGCCGTGCACGGAGCCGGAGAACCAGACGACGGCGGGGGCGCGCTGGAGCGCGGCGTCGAGCTGGGCCTGAGTGGCGCCGCGCGGGTCGGCGAGGCGGTCGAGGTCGGCCTTGATGGCGTCGAGCCGGGCGATGTTCTCGGGTGTCGAGACGAGGTAGATGCGCATCGTGCGCCGCTCGTTCGAGACGCCGATCTCCTCGACCTTCACGCGGTCGCGGGCGGCGTCGGCGATGGCGAGGAGGACGCGCTCCTGCTGGGCGTACTGCGTGTGCCAGGTGCCGACGTCGTAGCCGAGGATGGACTCGGGGCGGGGGATGCCCGGGCGGTAGGGGCCCTTCGCGTAGAACGAGAAGGCGCGGTCGTCGCGGAGGGAGTCGGTGGGGGTCCGCTGGGCGACGGCGGCGGTGGGGAGCAGCAGGGCGACGAGGCCGAGCAGGAGGCGGCGCATGGGGTGCGGGTGCGGGGTGCGGGTGCGAGGGGCGGAGGGAGCGGTCAGAACTCCATCTGCGTGCCGAGCTCCACCACCCGGTTCGGGGGGAGCTGGAAGTACTGCGTGGCCGACAGGGCGTTCTTCGACATCAGCGCGAAGAGCTGCTTCCGCAGGTAGTTCATCGTCATGCCGTCCTTCTTCCACGGGCCCTTCCGCGGGATGAGCTGCTCGCGGCCGAGGTAGTAGCTCGTGTTGAGCGGGCGGGTGGCGATGCCGGAGTCGCGGCACTTCTGGAGGACCTCCTTCACGTCCGCCGACTCCATGAAGCCGTAGTGCGCCACCACGCGGAAGAAGCCCTGGCCGAGGGCCTCGATCCGCACGCGCTCGGGGCGGGGCACCTCGGGGACGTCGTCCGTGACGATCGAGAGCAGGAGCACCGTCTCGTGCAGCACCTGGTTGTGCTTGAGGTGGTGCAGGAGCACCACCGGCACGCCGGCCGACTCCGACGTCATGAACACGGCGGTGCCCGGGACGCGGTGGATCGACTTGCGGGCGATGTCCTCGAGGAACGTGTCGAGCGGGAGCGCGATGTCGAGCACGCGCTCACGAAGGATCTCGCGGCCGCGCTTCCAGCTCGTCATCATCGTGAAGAGCGCGGCGCCGAGGAGCAGCGGCACCCAACCGCCGTGCAGCACCTTCACGATGTTCGCGCCGAGGAACGCGATGTCCACCACGAGGAAGACCGCCGTGAGGGCCAGCGCCTGCGGGACCGGCTTGCGCCAGCGCTCGGTGCTGATCGCGAAGTACAGGATCGACGTGATCACCATCGTGCCCGTCACCGCGATGCCGTACGCCGCGCCGAGGGCGCCGGTGTTGCGGAAGCCGAGCACGACGAGCACGGTGCCGACGGCGAGCGCCGCGTTCACCTCCGGCACGTAGATCTGGCCGAACTCGCGCGCCGACGTGTGCACGACCGTCAGCCGCGGACTGTAGCCGAGCTGGATGCACTGCTGCGTGAGCGAGAACGCGCCCGAGATCAGCGCCTGCGACGCGATGATCGCCGCCGCGGTCGCGATCGCGATCATCGGGTACAGCAGCGCGCGCGGGGCGAGGAGGAAGAACGGGTTCTCGACCGCGGTCGGGTCCCGCAGGAGCAGCGAGCCCTGCCCGAAGTAGTTGAGCACCAGCGCTGGCAGCACGAGCCAGAACCAGGCGGTCCGGATGGGCCGCTTCCCGAAGTGGCCCATGTCGGCGTAGAGCGCCTCGGCCCCGGTGACCGCGAGCACCACCGCGCCGAGCGCGATGAAGCCCTGGTGGCCGAGCCCGAGGAAGAAGCGGACGCCCCACGCGGGGTTGATCGCGACGAGCACGCTCGGGTTCCGGATCACCTCGACGAGCCCGAGCGTGCCGATGGTGAGGAACCAGAGCAACATCAGCGGACCGAAGAGCACGCCCACGCGGTGGGTGCCGTGCCGCTGGACCGAGAAGAGGCCGACGATGATCCCGAGCGTGAGCGGCACGATCAGCGGGTGGAAGGCCGGCGAGACGACCTCGAGGCCCTCCATCGCACCGAGGACCGAGATGGCGGGCGTGATGATGCCGTCGCCGTAGAGCAGGGCCGCGCCGAAGAGGCCGAGCCAGATGAAGAGGAGCCGCTTCCGCGCCGGGAGCTCCTCGGCGCCGAGGAGCAGGGCGAGCATCGCGAGGATCCCGCCCTCGCCCTTGTTGTCGGCCCGCAGGATGAAGACGATGTACTTCACGCTGACCACGAGGATCAGCGACCAGAGCACGAGGGACAGGAAGCCGAAGATCGTCGCGTGGTCGGCCTGGAGGCCGTACTCCGGCTTGCTGAACGCCTCCTTCATCGCGTACAGCGGGCTCGTCCCGATGTCGCCGTAGACGACGCCGAGCGCCGTCAGGGTGAGGATGCCGAGGCGCTTCCCCGTGGGGTGCGCTTCGACGTGATGGCGTTCGGGAGGGCGGTACTCCGTCGTCTGCGCCATCGACGGCCGGGGGGCCGGAGGGGCGGACTCGGGGGGCGTGGCGTCCGGCATCGCTCAAGGGGCGGACATCGCCCCGTCAGGTCCGATCAGGGGTCGCGCGGCGACGGGCCGACGCGCGCCGGGGCCGGCGGACCGACCCCGTGGAGAGTGAATGTAGCGCCGGCGGTGGGCGCGTCCAGTAACGCGGATCTCCCCTCGCGCCCGCCCCGGCCGACCCTGCGCGGCAGGTCCGCCACGGCAGTCCGGCCGACGCACGGGCGGGCGACCGATCCGTGCCGGTCGCCCGCCCACAACTTCATGTCCTGAAACGAGTTGCGGCTACTCGTAACGCAGCGCGATGATCGGGTCCATCCGGGCCGCCCGGCGCGCCGGATACACCCCGAACACCACCCCGACGATCGCCGAGAAGCCGAACGCCAGCCCCACGGACGACGCGCCGACCTGCGTGCTCCAGCCGAGGAACTTGGTGAAGGCCATCGCCCCGCCCGCGCCGACCGCGATGCCGAGCGTGCCGCCCACGAGGCAGAGCACGACTGCCTCGATCAGGAACTGGAAGAGGATGTTGATGCGGGTCGCGCCGAGCGCCTTGCGGATGCCGATCTCGCGCGTCCGCTCGGTGACCGACACGAGCATGATGTTCATGATGCCGATGCCGCCGACGAGGAGCGAGACCGCGGCGATGCCGGCGAGCAGCATCGAGAAGACCTGCGTGGTCTCGCCGAGGGTGTTGAGGAAGTCCGCCTGGTTGCGGATCTGGAAGTCGTCCGGCTTGTCGGCGCGCAGCTTGTGTTCGCGCCGCAGGATCTTCTGGATGTCCGCCATCGTGTCGGGGATCTTGGCCTCGCTCGGGGCGAGGACGGAGATCGACCGCAGGCGGTTCTGCCCCATCACGCGGAAACGCGCCGTCTGGATGGGGATGAGGATCTGGTCGTCGGGATTGTTGAACGGCGACGCCTGGCCCTTCGACTTGTAGACGCCGACGACGGTGAACTGGATGCCGCGGATGCGGATGTCCTCGCCGACGAGCGCCTCCGCGCTCTGCAGCCCGAGGTTCTGCACCACCGTGGGCCCGACGACCGCGAGGCGCTGGCGTCCCTGGTCCTCGGCGTTGGTGAACCAGCGGCCGGCGGCGATCTCGTACTTGCGCACGTCGCCGTAGTTGGCCGTGGTGCCGACGATCTGCGTGCCGGTGTTCTTGTTGAGGTACTGGACCTGCAGGTTGCTCGACATCTCCGGCTGCACGGCCGCGATGTCCACGCCGCGCGTCTCGAGCGCCTCGGCGTCCTCCATCGTGAGGCGCGTGCGGACGTCGAAGCTCATCACGCCGCCCGACCGCGCCTGGCCCGGGTTGACCGTGAGGAGCGTGGTCCCGAGGGACGCGATGCGGTCATTGACCGCCTTCTGGGCGCCGCGGCCGAGCGCGACCACCGCGATCACCGCGGAGACGCCGATCACGATGCCGAGCATGGTGAGCAAGGACCGCAGCTTGTTCGCGCGGAGCGCGCCGAGCGCGACGCGGATCGTCTCGCCGAAGAGCATGGCTCAGCGCCCCGGCGGCCGCGCGCCGCCGCCGGTCGCGCCGCCGAGCGGGCTCGCGCCGCCCGTCATCGCGCGCATCCGGTCCTGGTCCGACTGGCGCTGCATCTGGAGCGCGGCCGCGTTCAGCAGTGCGACCTCCATCCCCTCGTCGAGGCCGCTGATGACCTCCGTGAAGTCGTAGTCGGCCGTGCCGAGGCGCACGACGCGGGGCTCCCACGTCTCGCCCTTCTTCACGAACACGAGGCCGGTGCGCGTCTGGTTGCGGCCGCCCGAGCGCTGGACGTTGCCGCCGCCCTGGCGCGTGAAGCCGTTCGTGCCACCGCCACCGATGCGGCTGCCTGCCGTGCCGCCGCTCGGCGCGCTGCCATTCGCGCTGCCGGGCGCGGCGCCCTGGCCACCCTGGCCGCCGCCGGCGCGCATCCGGCAGGCGCGGACGACGTTCATGTCCACGCCGAGCTCGGTGTACGCCGCGCGCAGGTCGGCCATCAGAGCCTGCCGGTCGGCGTTCGGGTCGCGCATCTTCGCCGAGAGGTCATCGACCTTCTTCGCCGCGGCCGGCTTGGCGGTGCGGGCGGTCTCGACCGCCTTGCACTGCGCGTCGGTCACCTCCGGGAGCTGGCCGAAGCCGCCGCGGCCGCCCTGACCAGCGCCTTGCGGCGCTCCGCCCTGCGGCGGGAGGAGGTCGACGAAGCCCGGATTGGACACCGGGACGGTGCGCGCGCGGTTGCCGGTGGCGCCCATGGTGTTGTTGCCGACGGTGCCGCCCGGGCGGCCGCCGCCGAAGTTGCCGCCCCCGCCCATCCCGCCCCCCATGCCGCCGCCCATCGAGGCGCGGATGGTCGCCTGCACCGAGTCGGCGTTGAGGCCGAGCAGCGTGGCCGCCTGCGCGGCCTCGCGCACGGAGCGGATCGCCTCGTTCGGGATCGAGAGGACGTTCTCCTTCCGCTCCGAGACGATGGCGACCTCACCGTTCATGCCGGGCATCAGGAGCCCCTCGCGGTTCTCGAGGGAGACGAGCACCGGGAACATCGTGACGTTCTGCTGGACGACGGCCTGCGGCTCGATCTTCTCGACGGTGCCGCGGAACTGCCGGTCGGGGAACGCGTCCACGATGACGGTGGCCTCGAGACCCGGGCGGACCTGGCCGATGTCGGTCTCGTTGACGAGCGCGCGGGCGCGGACCTTGGTGAGGTCGGCCATCTTCACGATCGTCGTGCCGCCGCCGGCGGTGCTGGTGCCGGACTGGATGACCTGGCCGAGCGCGACCGGCTTCTCGATGATCGTGCCGAGCACCGGCGCGGTGACGCGGGCGTCGTCGAGGCGCTGCTGCGCGAGGTCGAGCGCGGCCCGCGTGCGGACGATGGACGTGGCGGCGTTGGTGTAGTCGAGCTGCGCCGTCTCGTTCTCCTGCGCGGTGATGATCTTGCCCGCGAAGAGCTCGTCGGAGCGCTTCTTCTGGATCTCCGAGACCTCCAGCCGCTTCTGCGCCGCCTCGAGGTCCGCCTTCGCCTGGTCGAACTGGTTCTGCACGTCGCGCGTGTCGAGCTGGACGATGAGGTCGCCCGGGCGGACGAGCGAGCCGGTCTCGACCGGCATCTCGGTGACCTGGCCCGACGAGCGGGACTTCACCTCGACGACGTTGATCGGCTCGATGACGCCCGTGGCCTCGGCCTGCACGGTGATCGTGCGGCGCTCGACGGCGGCGGTGCGGATGGTGAGCGGCTGCTCCTTCTTCCCGCCGCAGGCGGCCACGAGGCCGGCGAGGGAGAGGAGCGTCAGGGAACGGCGGATCACGGCGGGAACTCCGATGGGGTGCGTGAGGGCGGTGCTGCGGGTGCTGCTGCGGGTGCTGCTG
>JAIBBJ010000199.1 GCA_019694735.1 Gemmatimonadaceae bacterium
GCCCGCGGCCCGTAGATTCCGCGCATGCTCACTCCCCGTCCCTGGATCCTCGCCGAACAGACCCTCCCCGGGGTCCGTGCCTCGAAGTACGAGGTCGCCGTCCTGCCGTGGGGCGCCACCGAGGCGCACAACCACCACCTGCCGTACGGCACCGACATCGTGGAGGCCGCGCGGCTCGCCGCCGACTCCGCCCGCCGTGCCTGGAAGCGCGGCGCCCGCGTCGCCGTCCTCCCCGCCGTGCCCTTCGGCGTGAACACCACGCAGCTCGACATCCCGTTCACGCTCAACATGAACCCGAGCACCCAGCTCGCCCTCCTCGCCGACCTCACGGCCGCGCTGGCCGGTCAGGGGGTCCGCAAGCTCGTGATCTTCAACGGGCACGGCGGCAACGACTTCAAGGCGCTCATCCGCGAGCTGCAGCCGCGCACCCCGATGTTCCTCTCCACCCTCAACTGGTGGCAGGTGGTGGATGCCCGCGCCCACTTCACCGACCAGGGCGACCACGCGGGCGAACTGGAGACGAGCGTGATGCAGCACCTCGTGCCGGAGTTCGTGCGGCCGTTGGCCGATGCCGGCGATGGACGCGCCAATCCCTGGGCGATCGCCGCGCTCCGCGAGGGCTGGGCATGGGCGCCGCGCCCCTGGACCAAGGTCACCGCAGACACGGGCATCGGCGACCCGCACGCCGCCACCCCGGCCAAGGGCGAGGCGTTCTGCGAGGCGGTCTGCGACCGCGTCGCCGGCTTCCTCGTCGAGCTCGCGAACACGCCGCTCGACGCGCTCATCACCGCCCCGGGCGCGCCCTGAGTATGCGCCCCCTCCGCCTCACCGTGCCGCTGGCGGCCGGCCTCGTCCTCTGCCTCGCGGCGTCGCCGCGCGCCGCGGCGCAGGGCCGGCAGGGCGACCACGTCATCCGCGACTTCCGCTTCGCCACGGGGGAGGTGCTCCCCGAGGTCCGGATGCACTACACCACGCTCGGCACGCCCCGCCGCGATGCACGCGGCGTCACGCGCAACGCCGTGCTCGTGCTGCACGGCACCGGCGGCACCGGCCGCGGCTTCCTGTCGGCCAACTTCGCGGGCGAGCTCTTCGGGCCGGGGCAGCTCCTCGACTCCGCGCGCTACTACATCATCCTCCCCGACAACCTCGGGCACGGCGGCAGCAGCAAGCCGAGCGACGGCCTGCACGCGCGGTTCCCGCGCTACACCTACGACGACATGGTCGAGGCGCAGCGGCGGCTCCTCGTGGACGGGCTCGGCGTGGACCACCTCCGGCTCGTGATGGGCACCTCCATGGGGTGCATGCACAGCTACGTGTGGCTCACCACGCATCCGGGGTTCCTCGATGGCGCGGTGCCGCTCGCCTGCGCACCGGGGCCGATCGTCGGGCGCAACCGGATGATCCGCGCGCTCATCATCGAGGCGCTGCGCGGCGACCCGGAATACCGGGGCGGCGAGTACACCGGCCGCCTGCGCGGGATGGACGCCGCGCAGGGCTTCCTCTGGGTGATGGGCACCGCGCCGTTGCAGCAGCACGCCCAGTTCCCCACGCGCGCCGCCGCGGACTCGGGCATCGCGGCCGTGGTCGCGCGCGGTGCCGCGCACACCGACCCCAACGACATGATCTGGTACTTCGACGCATCGCGCGACTACGACCCGTCGCCACGCCTCGCCGGAGTGCGCGTCCCGATCCTGCACATCAACTCGGCGGACGACTTCGTGAACCCGCCGGAGCTCGACAACGTCGGCCCGGTGCTCGCGACGCTCCCCGCGGCGCGCTTCGTGCTGCTCCCGATCACGCCGCGCACGCGTGGCCATGGGACGCACTCGTGGCCGGCGATCTGGGGCGGCTACCTGCGCGACTTCTTCGCGACGCTGCCGGAGCGGTAGCGGGCCCGACGGCCCGCGCCGGATGCGCGGGCCACGCGGTCGTCACCCGGGCCGGTCAGCGCCCGCCCGGCCCGACGAACACCGCGCCGCCCTTCATCACGAAGGCGGGCCGCTGGAGCCGCGTGATGTCCTCCAGCGGGTTCCCCGGGACCGCGACGAGGTCGGCGAGCTTGCCGGTCGCCACGGTGCCGAGGTCGCGGTCCACGCCGAGCAGCCGCGCGCCGTTCCGCGTACCGATGGTGATCGCCTCCATCGGCGTCGCGCCGAGGATCTCCACCATGTAGCGGAACTCCTCGCCGTTGCGGCCGTGGATGTCGCTCGTGGCGTCGGTGCCGAGCGCGAACGGCACGCCGGCCTGGAAGGCGGCGCGCAGCCGGACGCGCCGCTCGGCGGCGATCGCGGTGGCCTTGGCGACGGCGTACGGCGGCACGCCCTTGGCCGCGCCGTCGCGCACGATCTCCTCGAGGATGATCAGCGTCGGCACGAGGTAGGTGCCGCGCTGCTTCATCTCGGCGATCGCCTCGTCGCTCACGAGGCTCCCGTGCTCGATGCTCGCGACGCCGGCCCGCACCGCGGCGAGCAAGCCGTCGCCGGCGTGGGCGTGCGCCATCACGCGGCGGCCGAGGCGCGCCGCCTCGCTCACGGCGGCAGCGAGCTCCTCGGCGGTCATCTGCGGCGCGCCGATCGCGTCGCCGACCGAGAGCACGCCGCCGGTCGCGACGATCTTGATCTGGTCCGCGCCGTACTTGACGTTGAGCCGGACCTGCCGGCGGAACGCGTCCGCGCCGTCCACGATCGCGCCGGTGCCGGGGAGCTGGAGGAACGGGCTCCAGCCGTTCACGTCGGCGTGGCCGCCGGTGGTGCCGAGCGCCGGCCCCGAGGCGTGGATGCGCGGCCCGGGGATGAGGCCGCGCGTGATCGCATCGCGCACCGCGACGTCCACGTAGCCGAGCGACCCGGCCTCGCGCACGGTGGTGAAGCCGGCGCGCAGCGTCCGCTCCGCGTTGACGGTCGCGTAGATGGCCCCGTGCGCCGGCGTCTCGCGCAGCGCGGCGAGGTCGCCGCCGTCGTTGTCGATCGAGGTGAGGTGCGTGTGCGCGTCGATGAACCCCGGCAGTAGCGTGTGGCCGCGGAGGTCGATCACCGCGGCGCCGCGCGGGACGGCGACCTGCGCGGCGGTCCCCACGGCGGTGATGCGCTCGCCCTGCACGAGCACCACCGGATCGAGGAGCTGCGTACCGTCGCCGACGATGAGCCGGTCGGCGCGGATCGCGGTCACGCGCGCCGGGGCGGCAGCCGCCGGCGCCCCCGCGGCCTGTGCACCGAGCGGGGCGATCGTGGGAGAGACGAGTGCCGCGGTGAGGGCGGCGGCGCGTGCCGCGAGGCGTGCCGCGAGGCGTGCCGCGAGACGTGCCGCGGCTGGCGCCGCGGCGAGGGGCGCGGGGAGCACCGCGCGGAGGGCTGGGAGGCGCATGGCGCAGGGGTGGAGGACGCGGGGAACTTACGGCCCCTCGCCGGTCCGCGCCCGCGGCCGCAACTTCTCCCGATGCGCCTCCTCCGCCTCGTGCTCGTGCTCGTGCCGGCCGCGCTCCTCGCCGCGGCCGCGCCCCGTGCCGCCTTCGCCCAGGCCGCGGTCCCGCCCGACCTCATCCTGCACCACGGCCGCATCCTCACCGTGGACCGCGACGACCGCATCGCCGAGGCGATCGCGATCACGGGATCGCGCATCGTGGCGGTCGGGACCGACGCCGAGGTGCTGCGGCTCGCCGGTCCGGCCACGCGGCGCATCGACCTCGGCGGCCGGGCGGTCACGCCGGGACTGATCGACGCCCACGCGCACTTCTCCGGCGGCGCGGTGGACCGGCAGCTGCTGCTCGACGTGTCGTATCCGGCGGTGCGCGGCATCGCGGACATCGCGTCCGCCGTGCGGGCGCGGGCCGACACCACGCCGGCCGGCACGTGGATCGAGGGCGCGGGCTGGGACGAGGGGAAGTTCATCGAGCGGCGGATGATCACGGCCGCCGACCTCGACCGCGCGGCGCCGCGGCATCCGGTGGTGCTCACGAACACGACGGGCCACTACAGCGTGGTGAACTCCGCGGCGCTCCGCCTCGCGGGGATCACGCGCGACACGCCCGACCCGCCGGCCGGCACCATCGACCGCCACGCCGACGGCACGCCGAGCGGCGTGCTGAAGGAGTCGGCGCAGGGGCTCGTCTCGCGGCTCGTGCCGCCGCCCTCCCGCACGGCCGTCCGCGGCGCGATGCGGCGGCTCGCGCAGGAGTTCGCGGCCGAGGGGATGACGGGACTCAAGGACCCCGGAATCTCGGCGGAGACGTTCGAGGACTACCGGGCGCTGGCCGCCGAGGGGGCGCTGCCGGTCCGCGTGTTCGCGCTCTTCTCCGGCGGCCAGTCGCTCGCGCAGGCGGAGCGGCTCATCGCCGCCCGCGCGGCGACGACGCGGCCGTACGCGTCCACCGGCGACGACCATGTGATCGCGGGCGGGGTGAAGCTCTTCGCCGACGGCTCGGGCGGCGCGCGCACCGCGTGGCTCTACGACGAGTGGAACCGCGACCGCACGGGGGTGGACACCGGCAATCGCGGCTACCCGGCGATGGACCCCGACACGCTGCGCGCGCTGATCCGCCGCTACCACGCCGCCGGGATGCACGTGAGCGTGCACGCGATCGGCGACCGGATGATCGACTGGGTGGTGGACAGCTACGCCGAGGCGCTGCGCGAGCACCCGGTGCGCGGGCTCCGGCACGGCATCATCCACGCGAACATCCCCACCGACCGCGCGATCGCGACGATGGCACGGCTCGAGCGCGAGTTCGACGCGGCGTATCCGGAGCCGAGCGCGACCTTCCACTGGTGGATCGGCGACACCTACGCGGCGAACTTCGGCGCGCGCGCCGCGCGGCTCAACCCGTTCCGCACCTTCCAGCGGAACGGCATTCCGTGGGCCAACGGCTCGGACTTCTCGGTGACGCCGTTCGCGGCACGCTACGGGATCTGGGCGTCGGTGGCGCGTACGACGCTGCTCGAGCGGTACGCCGACGACCCGTTCGGCCGCGCCGAGGCGGTGGACGTGCACGCTGCGCTCCGGGCGGCGACCATCTGGGCCGCGCACCAGCTGTTCCTCGAGGCCAAGGTGGGCTCGCTCGAGGTGGGGAAGTACGCCGACCTCGCGGTGTGGGACCGCGACCCGTACACCGTGCCGACCGCCGAGCTGAAGGAGATGCGCTGCCTCCTCACGCTGTTCGGCGGCCGGGTGGTGTACGCGGCTCAGGGCACGGCCTTCGCCCCGCAGCTCCCGTCGGCGCCGCGCAGCGTCGGGTACTTCACGCCGAGCTGGTCGAGGTAGGTCGGGAAGCGCGACGCGTCGTAGTAGAACGGCCGCATCTGGTCCCGGTAGCGGGCGAGGATCGCCGCATTGAGCTCGGTGGACGGCCGGTCCTGCGGGCGCACGAACGACTCGTACCGCACGTCCTTGGTCTGCACCTCGCGGTAGTAGCGCCACGCGTCGGCGACGAGGGCCGGCGAGGTGAGCACATCATACACCGTGAGGGCGAGCGCCTTGGCGCCGGCGGTCGCGCCCTTGTGGGCGATCGGCGTCGCCATCGCGATCGCGTCGGCCCAGTTGTGGCCCGGGGTGCCGGGGACGTTGCTCGGATAGAAGAGCTGCACCGTCGGCACCGCCCAGCTCACGTCGCCGATGTCGTCGGAGCCGCCGCCCTTGCGCTGGTCGTCGGCCGGGGGCGCCTCGAGTCCCTTGGGCGTGGTGGTGAGCCCGCGCTGGGGCTGGCCCATCTCCTGCTGGATCGCGCGCGCGAAGCGCTGGTCGTCCTCGCTCCAGCGCGGCATCCCCACCCGCTCGATGTTCCGCGCGAGCGCCTCGGCGACCGGCCGGTTGAAGTGCGGCGGCCACGCGGCGCCCATCACGCGCACGTTCGCGAGGCGCGTACCGGTCATCATCGCCGCGCCCTGCGCCACCGAGTCGGCCATCGCCCACATGGTGCGGATGCGGGGGGCGTCGAGCTCGCGGAGGAAGTACCAGACGCTCGCCGTCGCCGGCACGACGTTCGGCTGGTCGCCGCCGTCGCGGATCACGTAGTGCGAGCGGCTCTCGGTGCGGAGGTGCTCGCGCCGGAAGTTCCAGCCGGTGTTCATCAGCTCCACGGCGTCGAGGGCGCTGCGCCCGCGCCACGGCGCGCCGGCCGCGTGCGCCGTGGTGCCCTCGAACGAGTAGAGCAGGGACACGAGCCCGGAGTACTCGTTGGGCGCGCCCCACGGCGTCGAGAAGTCGTCGTACACGTGGGTGAAGAAGCTCACGTCCACGTCGCGGAAGAGCCCCGCCGCGGTGAAGAACGCCTTCGCCCCCAGCTGCTCCTCCGCGACGCCGGGCCAGAGCTTGATGGTGCCCGGAAGGTGCTGCTCCTCCATCAGCTTCTTCACGGCGAGCGCCGCGGTGATGACGACGGCCTGCCCGGAGTTGTGCCCCTCGCCGTGGCCGGGTGCGCCGGGGATCATCGGCAGCCGGCAGGCGACGCCCGGCATCTGCGACGCCTGCGGGATGCCGTCGATGTCGGAGCCGAGCGCGATGACCGGCTTGCCGCTCCCCCAGGTGGCGACCCAGGCGGTGGGCATGCCGGCGTACCCCTCGGTCACGGTGAAACCCTCGCGGCGCAGCAGCGCGACGAGGTAGCGCGACGTCTCGACCTCCTGCATGCCGAGCTCGCCGAAGGAGAAGATCTGGTCATTGATCTCCTGCGTGAGCTTGGCGCGGGCGTCCACGTCGGCGACGAGGGCGCGCTTGGCGGCTTCGACGCGGGGGTCGGGGCGCGCGGCAGGGGCGGCGGTCCGCTGGGCGGCGACCGGGAGCGCGGTGAGCAGCAGGAGGCCGGCGGCGGTGACGACGGCGTGGCGCGCGCGGCGGCGCGCAGGACGGGCGGGCAGGGGGCGACGCATGGATTCCGGGGCGAGGAGTGACGCGGACGCCCGAACTTGCGGTGCCCGGCCGGCGCGGGGAAGGGCGCCCGGGCGCCCGGCGGCGGAACGGGAACGGCCGACCGGCATGCGCCGGTCGGCCGTTCGGCCTGCGGGAGGCGGCGCCGCTCAGGGCGGCGTCGCGACGTGCAGCACGGACGCCCAGCGGTACGCATCCACGGGGCCGCCGAGGTTCGAGCCGATCTTGCGGGGATCGGACGGCCCCGGGTAGTGGTTGCCGTTGTTCGAGCCGTCATCGTAGGCCAGCACCATGTTGCCGGTCGGGAACGACAGGTTCGTCAGGTTGACCGCGAGGACGCCGTCGATCCAGAGCCGCATGATGCCGTCGCCGGCCCCGGTGTTCCGCTTGAGGTACCACTCCATCTTGATCCACTGGCCGTAGACGACCTGGATGTTGGAGTCGATGAGCGGCGAGGAGCCTACGTAGATGCCCCAGCGGCCCCGCGCCGCGCCGTCGTCGATGTTGACGAAGTAGCGGCCGCCGCCGGAGAAGGTGACGAAGAACTGCTTGTTGCCGCCCGACGAGGTCGAGGTCGGGTAGTCCGACTTGAACTGCACCTCGGCGCCGAAGAAGATCTCGTTGGTGCCCGCCGGGAGATTGAATTGCATGCGGCCGGCGTCGTGACCGCCTTCCACGCCGCCCGCATAGAGCGTCTGGATCGCGCGTGAGCCGCCGATGCGCGGCGAGCCGGCGTAGCCCGTGTTGACGACCGTCTTGCCGCCCCAGCCCGACGGGTTGCCGTCGTCATACCAGCCGTCGGCGTCGATGGTGGTCGCGTTGTTCCACTCGCCGCGGGTCACGAAGTTGCTCGGCCGGTTGGCGAAGCCCGTGGAGGTGGGAGGGGCGCTGACCGAGAGCGTCGCGTCGCCCAGGACCCCGGCGACGTGCGCGCGGATGGTCGCGGCCCCGGAGAACACGCCCGTCGCAGTCCCCGTCGGGGTGACGGTGGCGACCGTGTTGTTGGTGGACTGCCAGGTGATCGAGTCGGCGGCGAGCACTTCGCCGACCTCATTGCGCGGCACGGCCGTGAAGCGCAGGGTGTCGCCCGTCGAGACCGAGGCGACGCGCGGCGTGACCTCCACCGAGGCGACGATCTGCGAGTTGGGGTCGACCGCGGCGTCCTCGCACGCGAGGCAGGCCACGAGGAGGCTCGCGAGCGGCCACGCGCGGGCCAGACGCGCGAGTGGGTACGGGGTCAGCGACATCACGGGACTCCGGCGAGGGCGGGCCGAGGGGTGGGCGCGAACGACCACCACCTCGGCCGGACGGCGTTGGTCTAGAGTAAGGACGCGGCAGGCGGCCAGCAAGGCACGCCTGTGCGGCAGGTCACACTCCTGTCCAGCGGTTCGCCCCGGGGGAACGGACTCGGCGGCGTCCCGCGCCGGCCGCGGAACGCCGCCGGGTCCCGCCGCCGGCCCGGGCGGGCCGGCCGGCGATCAGGGCTGGCGGGTGGACACGTAGAGCGCCGAGGTCCACCGGTAGGCGTCCACCGTGGCGCCGTGTACGTAGCGGATCGAGCGGGTGTCACCTTCGACCAGATGGTTCCCGTTGTTCGATCCGTCGTCGTAGGCCATCCGCATCGTGCCGGTCGGGAAGGTGAGGTTGGTCAGGTTGAGCGCCAGGACGCCGTCGATCCAGAGGCGCATGACGCCGTCCCCGTTGCCGGTGTTGCGGTTCAGGTACCACTCGACCTTCACCCACTGGCCGTAGACGACGGGGATGTTCGAGTCGGCCAGCGGCGACGATCCGACGTACACGCCCCAGCGGCCGTTGGCGAGCCCCTCGTCCATGTTGATGAAGTAGCGGCCGCCGCCCGAGAAGGTGACGAAGAACTGCTTGTTGCCGCCCGACGACGTCGAGGTCGGATAGTCGGCCTTGAACTGCACCTCGGCCGCGAAGAACAGCTCGTTGGTGTTGGCCGGGAGGTCGAACTGGATGCGGCCCGCGTCGTGCCCGCCCTCGACGCCGCCCCGGTACAGCGTCTGCGTCACCCGGGAGCCGCCGATGCGCGGCGTGCCCGCGTAGCCGCTGGTGACGATGGTCTTGCCGCCCCAGCCGGACGGGTTGCCGTCGTCGTACCAGCCGTTGACGTCGAAGGTGGTGGCGTTGTTCCACTGGCCGAGCGCGATGAACCCGGCCGGCTCGTTCGCGAAGCCCGCGGCGGTCGGGGCGGCGCTCACGGTGACGGAGGCATCGCTGGTGATGCCGGCGATGCTCGCCCGGATCGTCGCGGTGCCGGCGGCGACGCCGGTCACGACGCCCGCGCTGCTCACCGTCGCCACGCCCGGCGAGAGGGAGCTCCAGGTGGCGGTCTGGCCGGCCATCACGGCGCCGCCCGCATCGCGCGCGGTGGCGGCGAGGGTCACCGTCTGGCCGATCACGACGGCGGCACTGCGCGGATCGACGCTCACCGATGCGACGGTCGGCGCGGGCGGCGCCGTCACGGTCACGGTCGCGTTGCCCGCGATCCCGCCCACGGTGGCCCGGATCGTCGTGCTGCCCGCGGCGACGCCGGTCACCACGCCCGACGTGCTCACGGTGGCGACGGCGGTGTTGAGCGACGACCAGGTCACGGTCCGGCCCGTCAGCACCGTGCCCGCCGCGTCACGCGCGGTCGCGGCCAGGGTCGTGCCCTGGCCAGCGACGACGGAGGCGCTCGCCGGCGAGAGCGTCACCGTCGCGACGGCCGCCTGCGCCGTCGTGGCGCTCGCGGTGTTCGAGACCCCGCCGTAGACGGCATCGGTCCCCACGGTGCCGCGGTACGCCATCACGAGGAAGCGGTACGCGGTCGAGGCGGAGAGCCCGCGGATGGTGCAGGAGACGGCGCCGCCGAGCGCGCTCGCGGTCACCGCACTGGCGCAGGTGCCGCGGACGGGCGCCGCGGCGCTCGCCCACGAGATGCTCGTGCCGGCCGCCAGTCGAACGAGGTAGCTCGCGGGGCCGCCGAGGCCGTTGCCGGCGTCGGTGAACGCGAGGGTGACGGTGGTGTCGCTGGTCGCGGTCGCGGCCAGGGTGCTCACCGCCCCAGGGGCGGGCAGCGCCGTGACAGCGAGGGCCGCGGTCCCCGCGACGCCTTCGCTGGTCGCGGTGATGGTGGCGGAGCCCGCGACGCGCGCCGTGACGGTGCCGGCGGCATCCACGGTCGCGACGGTGGTGTTGCTCGAGGTCCAAGTGACGGTGCGGCCCGGCAGCAGCGAGTCGGCCGCGCTCAGGGTGGTCGCGGAGAGGGTCAGCGTCTGCCCGGCCTGGAGGCTGGTGGACGACGGGCTCACGCGGACCGTCGCGACCGGCACCGGCGCGGCGGCGACGCGGGCCGTCGCGCCCTTGTTCCCGCGCGTGGTGGCGCGGATCTCGACGAGCCCCGTGCCCACCAGCTGGACCGCGCCGCTGTCGTCCACCGTGGCGACGCCCGTGTTCGAGCTCGACCAGGTGATCCGCTCGTTGGGCAGCCACCGCCCCTGGTTGTCCCGCACATCCACGCTGAGGCGGATGCGCTGGCCGACGGTCACCTGCGCGGACTCGGGGAGGACGCGCACGGTCCCGATCTCGGGCACCTCGGTCTCCGGCCCGACGACCGCATCGGTCGGCGTGCAGCCCGCGGCGGCGGCCACGAGCAGCGCGACGCCGAGGCGCCACGCGGGACGGATGGAACGGCTGGACGGGCGGTGGACGGACGACATCGGGCGCCAACTCCTCATCAGGGAATGGGGTCCGCACCGAAGTCCCTGACGCGACGAAGCCGCCAGCACAGGGACCGCTGATGCGGTCGTTGGCTGGCGGCTCGGCTGGCATGGCGGGCGTGGCCCGCGGTAGCTCCGTGGCTCTGCGTCGCCGCCTTTCGGCGGGTTTGCTCTGAGCAGCGCTTGGCTCAAGTCTCGGCATCAGGCCGCCGCGGCTTGAGTATGTCGGTACGAGGCGCAATGTCAGTGCGGCCCCGGGGGACCGGCAAGCGAGCCGTCACATCGTGTGACACCGCCGTGGCATCACGATGTGACGGTGGCCGGTCCGGGTCCGCGCGCGGCCTGCCGACGAGCGGCGCGCGGACCCGACGCTATATTCCGCGCGCCCCCGAATTGTTCCATGCTCCGTCACCTCGCGCGCGCTGCGCTCCTCCTCGCGGTCCTCTCCTGCGCGCGTCCCCGCGTCGCGGCCGCGCCGCCGCTCGCGCCATCGGCGTTCCCGTTCGCGGTCGACACCGTGCGTTCCCGCACGATCGCCGCGGGCGTGCGGCACCACTATCTGTATGCGGCAGCCGGCCCGTGGGCGATCCACGTCCTCGACGTGCGGCTCGACCAGTGCTGGACGCCGGTCGCGGTGAAGGGCGGCACCAGCGCGGTGGGGCGCACCACCACGACGCAACTGCTGCGCACCCTCGCCGACACGCGCACGGTGGCCGGCGGCGTCAACGCCGACTTCTTCCTCTTCACGCCGCCCGGCGTCCCCACGAACGCGCACGTCTCGGCAGGGCGCGTGCTCACGCCGCCCAACGGGCGCCCGGCTTTCGCGGTCGACTCGGCGGGCCGGCCCCACATCGTGGTGCTCACGCGCCCGGGCACCGACTCGATTCCGGTGGATGACCCCCGGCTCGCGGCGATGCGGCTCGGGCCGTTCCATCCGTTGGAAGCGGTCGGCGGCCGGCCCGTGCTGCTGCGCGACAGCGTGCCCGCCGGCGACCTGGCGACGGCGGGCGGCGCGAGCTTCGCCGCCGCGCGGCATCCCCGCACGGCCGTGGGGATCTCGGGCGATGGCCGCCGGCTCTGGCTCGTGGTGGTGGACGGGCGCCAGAAGCCCTACAGCGACGGGATGACGCTCACCGAGACGGCGACGCTGCTCCGCGCGCTCGGCGCGCGCGAGGCGCTCAACCTCGACGGGGGCGGCTCGACGGCGCTCGTCGCTGCGGACCCCGACTCGGCCGGCGCACTGCGGGTGCGCAACCATCCGTCGGACCCCACGGGCGAGCGCGCGGTGGGGAACGCGCTCGCGATCGTGCGGCGCGAGGGGTGCCGCGCGCGCTAGGTGCTGCGCGGGCTAGGCGCCGCGGGGCTCCAGGACCAGCTGGGTCGCGGTCGCGTGCGCGTGAAGGGTGCCGCGCGCGTCCTCGAGCCGCGCCTCCGTCACCGCCGTGCGGCGCCCCCGGTGCAGGATGCGGCCGGTCGCGCGCACGGGGCCCGTCGCCGGCGTGATCGCCTTCACGATATTCAGCTTGAACTCGATCGTGGTGTACCCGACGCCGGCGGGCAGCGTGGTGTGCAGGCAGACTCCGAGCGCCGCGTCGAGGATGCTCGCGTACCACCCGCCCTGCACCCCGCCGATGGGGTTGAAGGACCACGGCCCGGCCTCGCCCTCGAAGACGGCCAGTCCCTCGCCGACCTCGACGAGGCGGTACCCGAGCACCTCGGCGATCGGCACGCGCACGTCGGCATCGATGAGATGCTGCAGGAACTCCATCCCGTGCCGGCCGGAGACCCCGGCCGCGATCTCGGCCGGGTCGTCGAAGCTCACGTGCCGGGTCAGCCGGTCGGCCGGCCGGGTCATGGCGCCGCCTTCGCGCGCTCGGCGGCGATGAGCTCGCGCCGCAGGATCTTCCCCGAGGCCGACTTGGGGACCTCCTCGATGAACTCGACGGCGCGGACCTTCTTGTAGGGCGCGACGCGCTCCGCGACCCACGCCATCAGCGCCTCGGCGTCCACGTCGGCCTTCTTGACGACGAAGGCCTTCGGGATCTCGCCGCTCTCCTCGTCGGCCTTGGGGATCACCGCCGCGTCGGCGACCGCCGGATGGGTGAGCAGCAGCGCCTCGAGCTCCGCCGGCGCGACCTGGTAGGCCTTGTACTTGATGAACTCCTTCAACCGGTCCACGATGAAGAAGTAGCCGTCGGCATCCGCGTAGCCGACGTCGCCGGTGTGCAGCCAGCCGTCGGCGTCGATCGCGGACGCGGTGGCCTCGGGGTTGTTGAGGTAGCCCTTCATGATCTGCGGCCCGCGGATGAGCAGTTCGCCGTGCTCCCCCACGCCGCAGTCGCGCCCCGTGGCGACCTCGACGACGCGCACCTCGGTGTTGGGGATCACGAGGCCGCAGGAGCCGTGGCGCACGAGCGCGCGCTCGGCCGGCGTGAAGTGGGTGACGGGGCTCGCCTCGGTCATCCCGTAGCCCTGCTTGGTCAGCGCGCCGATTCGGGCCTCGACGGCCGCCTCGAGGTCGGCGCCGAGCGGCGCGGCACCGGACGTGATCGTCTCCAGCGAGAGCTTGAACCGGTCCACGATCGGGTGCTTCGCGAGCGCCAGCGCGATGGGGGGCACGAGGTACGCGCTGCGGCAGCGATGGTCCTGGTTGAGCCGCAGGTACGTCTCAAGGTCGAACTGGGGCATCGTCACGACCGTCGCGCCCTTCCGCAGCACCATGCACTGGATCACCACCATCCCGTAGATGTGGAAGAACGGCAGGATGCCTACGGTGTGGTCGCCGGGCTTGCTGGGGTCGATGAAGTCGCACTGCGCGATGTTCGCCACGAGGTTGCGATGCGTGAGCATCACGCCCTTGGGCAGCCCGGTCGTGCCGCTGGAGTACGGCAGGGCGACGATGTCCTCGGCGCTCGTGATGGCGGCGGCGGGTCGCGTGGCGTCGAGGCCGGTGGGGCCGCCGGCGCCGGTGGCGAGGAACTGCGCGAAGGGCTCGCACCCGGGCGCCTCGCCGAGCGTGATGACCGGCGCGCCGACGGTCGCGGCGGCGGCGAGGGCGCGCTCGGCGAGCGGCGGCACGGTGAACACGAGGGTCGCGCCGGAGTCCTTCAGCTGCTTGGCGAGCTCGTCCTCCGTGTAGAGGGGATTCGCAGTGGTGTTGATGGCACCGAGGCGCGAGACGGCGAAGAAGATGGCGCCGTACTCGGGGGTGTTGGGACTGTAGAGGCAGACGGTGCCGCCTTTCCGGATGCCGCGGGCGTGGAGGGCGGTGCTGACGCGGCCGATGAGGTCGAGGAGTTGGCGGTACGTGTACCGGCGTCCGGTGGGACCGTCGATGAGCGCGTCGTGGTCCAGATGGTTCGCGGCATGCTCGAAGACGTACTCCGCGAGGGAGGCGGGGGGGATGACGACGTCGGGGAAGCGGCTGCGGAAGATCATCTGGGGAGGGGTGCGGGGTGCCCGGATATACCGCGCGGCTGCGGAGGGCGCGAGGGCGGGGGAGGCGAGCGGGCCGGGGGGCTCGACGGCCCCGTCCGGCTGGCGCACCTTTCCGGCCATGTCCGCCCCCGCGCCCCGTGAACGGCTGCTCGCCCTCGACGTCTTCCGCGGCGCGACGGTGGCCGGGATGTTGCTCGTCAACAATCCCGGCGACTGGGGGGCCATCTATCCGCCGCTCGAGCACGCGGCGTGGGACGGCTGGACGCCCACCGACCTCATCTTCCCGTTCTTCCTGTTCATCGTCGGCATCACCACGCACCTCTCGCTCTCCGGGCGGCGGGCGCGAGGGGATGACGAGGCGGTGATCCTGCGGCAGGTGCTCAAGCGCGGCGCACTGATCATCCTGCTCGGGTGGGCGCTGGCCTCCTTCCCATGGTGGCCGCTGACGCGCATCGCGAACGTGCGGATCCCCGGGGTGCTGCCGCGCATCGGGCTCGCCTACATCGGCTGCTACCTGCTCACCGCGCGCGGGACGCTCAGGGCGCAGGTGCTCACGCTCGTGGCGCTCCTCTATGGCTACTGGTTCGCGATGACCCTGCTGCCGGTGCCCGGCACCGACGGCATCGGCGCGACGTTGTGGGGGATCAAGGACGCGAACATCGGCGCGTGGCTCGACCGGCTGCTCCTCGACGGGCATCTCTGGCGGCAGTCGCGCACCTGGGACCCCGAGGGGCTCGTCTCGACCATCCCCGCGGTGGGCACGGCGATGTGCGGCGTCTTCGCGGGGCGGTGGCTCGGCTCGGGGCGGCCGCTGGCCGAGCGGCTCAACGGGCTCTTCGCGGCCGGCGCGCTCGCGATGATGCTCGGGCTGATGTGGCACTGGAGCTTCCCGATCAACAAGTCGCTCTGGACCTCGAGCTACGTCCTCTTCACCGCGGGCGTCGCCTGCGTGAGCCTCGCGGCGATCATGTGGGTGACCGACATCCACCGCCTCACCGGCTGGACCGGATTCTTCGTCACCTACGGGCTCAACCCGATGGTCGCCTTCCTCGGTTCCGGCGCGATGGCGCGCACGATCGCCTCGCTGTGGAAGGTGGACGTGGACGGCACGGCGACGGCGGTGCAGACCGTCGTGTTCCGCGCGGCCTACGCGAGCTGGCTCGCGCCGAAGGACGCGTCGCTCGCGTTCGCGGTGACCTTCGTGCTCTTCTGGTACGCCGTGCTGCGGGTCCTGCAGGCGCGCGGGATCGTCTTCAAGGTCTGACCGCGCGCGCCCCGGCGGCCCCGCGCCATCAGGTGAGCAGCGCGACGATGAGCTGGGCGAGCAGGATCTTGAGCACCGTGGCGAGCGGATAGACCGTGGCGTAGCCGATCGTCGGCACGTCGCTTCGCGACTGTTCGGACGCGAAGCCGAGCACGGCAGGGTTGGTCTGCAGGCCGGCGAGCATCCCGCTGAGCAGGCTGAGCGGCACGCGGAGGATGCGGTGCCCGATCCAGAGCGTCGCGAGCGCGGTCGCGAGGGTGATCGCCGCGCCGGCCCCGAGGAGCGCGAGTCCGCCGCGGCTCGTGAGCGTGCCGAGGAAGGCGCCGCCCGCGCGCGTGCCGATCGCCGCGAGGAAGAGGACGAGCCCGAACTGGCGCAGCGTCAGGTTCGCGCCGTACGGGAGGTTCCACACCAGCGGCCCCGTCCGGTCGAGCGCGCTGAGCAGCAGCGCCACGAGCAGCGGCCCGCCGGCGACGCCGAGGCGGAAGGCGCCGTCGCCCGGGAGCGGGATCGGCAGCAGGCCGAGCGCGAGGCCCGCGACGAGTCCGAGGCTGAAGGTGAGGATGTCCACCTCGCTCAGGTGCCGGTACGAGTCCCCGAGGAACTCGGCGACCTCGGCGAGTCGCTTCCGCGGGGCGACCACCCGCAGACGGTCGCCGGGCTGGAGGATCGTCTCGTCGCTCGCGAGGAAGTCCTGGTCGCCGCGGCGCACGCGCGTGACGGTCGCGCCGAAGCGCACCTCCATCAGCAGGTCGCCGAGCCGGCGCGCGAGGACGCGCGGGTGCGAGACGAAGATGCGGCGGAAGTCGAGGACGGTCCGGTCGTCCGCCAGCGCCCCGGCGACAGGCTCGCCGAGCATCGCCGCGAGCGCCTCGAGGTCCTCCGCCGTGCCCACGACGCTCACGAGGTCCCCGTCACGCAGGCGCTCGCCGGGGATCGGCACCGTGATGCGGGCACCGCGCTGCAGCCGCGCGAGGCGCACGGGAGGCACCCGCGCGTCGTCCGCCAGCGACCGGCCGTCGGGGCCGGCCCGCGTGACGCGGAGCGTCCGGCTCACCAGCGGCACGGCCGTCGCTCCGAGCGCCCGCAGGGCGCGCGCCTCGGCCGCGTAGTCCACGCGCCAGAGGCGCTGCGCGACGGCGATGGCCGCGATCATCCCGAGCACGCCGCCCGGATATGCGATCGAGTACCCCACGACCGGCGCCTCGCCGGTCGCGAGGTCAGGCGCGCCGCCGGCGGCATGCGCGAGGTAATCCAGCACGGCCGCGAGGGCCGGCGTGTTGGTCAGCGCGCCGGTGAAGAGGCCGGCGGTGAGGCCCGCCGACAGGCCGAGCCATCGCCCGAGGAGCACCGTCAGCGACGCGGCACCGAGCAGGAGGCCGGCCACCAGCGCGGCCGTGCCCAGGCCCTTCCGGCGCAGCGCGTCGAAGAACGCGGGGCCGCTGGCGAGGCCGACGGTGTAGACGAAGAGGACCAGCCCGAGCTGTGCGACCGTGTCCGGCAGCCGCAGTGCCGGGTCGGCCGCGCCGAACGCGAGCCCGGTGAACAGCACCGCCGACACGCCGAGCTGCGTGCGGCCCAGCCGCAGCCGACCGAGCGGATAGCCGATCGCCGCGATCAGGAAGAGCAGCAGCAGCGGCGAGGAGGCGAGGACGGTGCGCACGCGACCAATCTACGTGCCGCGCCCGGTGCATCCTGTCAGGGACGCACCGGGCGCGATGTCAGCGAACGGGGCGGGGCCGCCGCGCTACGCCAGCACGCGCCGGAACACCTCGGTCGCCTGCCGCATCTCCTCCAGCGTCCCGATCGAGACACGCAGCCAGTTCGTGAGTGGCGGGAACGGCCGGCCGACGGCGATGCCGTTCGCCCGGCACGCCATCCGCACGGGCTGCGGGTCGCGGCGCAGGTCGATCATAAGGAAGTTCGTGTCGCTCGGCCCGACCCGGTATCCGGCGCCCTCGAAGAACGCCCGCGTGAACGCCTTCGCCTCGCGGTTCGCGCGCTGCTCGGCCTCGATGTGCGCGCGGTCCTCGACGGTGGCCGTCGCGGCGGCGAGGGCGAGCACGCTGACGCTCGAGCCGAGGCGCCACTTCTGCAGCGTCGCCGCGGTGTCGCGGTGCGCGATCGCGTAGCCGCAGCGCAGGCCCGCCATCCCGAACACCTTCGAGAAGGTGCGCGAGACGACGACCATCGGGTCCTCGACCGCGATCGGCACGGCGGAGCGGTACGCGGGGTCGTCGACGTACTCGTGGTACGCCTCGTCCACGAGGATGGTCGTCGCGGGGGAGGTCCGCCGCACCTGGCCGAGGAAGGCGCGCACGGCGGCCTCGCCGTGCACCGTCGCGGTCGGGTTGTTCGGGTTGCAGAAGAAGACGAGCCCCGCGCCGGCTGCGCGTGCGCCCATGGCGTCGAGGTCGAGCCGGAGCGCGGCGTCCACCGGCACGGTCACCACCGGATGCCCGAGCAGCTGCGCGAACTCGGCCGGCGGCTCGAACGTCGGCGCGGCGGTCACCAGCGCACGCTGCGGGCCGGTGAAGGCCTCGACGCACATCCGCAGGATCTCGCTCGAGCCTGCGCCGAGCACGACGTTCTCGGCGCCGACCCCGTGCGCCCGCGCGACCGCCGCGACGAGCACCTCCTCCGCCGCGTCGGGATACCGGTTCGCCTCGCCGAGCATGCCGGTGAGCGCCGCGAGGGCGCGCGCGCCCGGACCGTTCGGGTTCTCGTTCGAGTCGAGCCGGATGAGCCCCGCCTCCGCCGCGGCGGCCGGGCGCCAGCGGGCGGGTCCCGCTTCGCGGCCCCGCGCCGCGAGGGCGGGGAACGCCGGTGCCGCGAGGAGCCCGGCGCCACCGAGGCCGAGGGACGACACGAACTGCCGACGGGAGACGGGCATCACGCGCTCCGGGAGGGGAGGGACGCCGCGAAGCTATCGCCGGCCCGGCTCCGCCGCGAGCGTGGGCGGCCCATCGTACGGCGTGCGCAGGAGCTGCGTCATCGCCGGGACGTAGAACTGCCAGAAGGCGTTCTGGCCGTCCACGCGGAACGGGTTGTCCTCGAAGCGCGTGCGGATCCAGCCGAGCCCGGCGAACCGGTAGGGGCCCGGGTCGAAGTCCGTGTCCGAGAGGTCGGCCGCGAGGTAGAGCCGGTGCGAGTCGCCCACCACGCGGCGCGTGAGCATCGGCACGGACTTCGCGACGCCCGCCGCCGCGAGGACCGAGTCCCGCGCGCGGAGCGGCGGCATCTCGAGCTCGGCCAGCACCTCGGTGCCCGGGTCGGCGGTGATGATCGGGAACCAGTAGTAGTACGGCGCGCCGCCGCTCGCCGCGGGCACGGCGTCCCGGCCCGCCTCGGTGAGCACGACGTGCGGAGCCGCCGCCCAGGGCTGGGTCGCCGTCAGGTAGAAGAGCCGGCCATCCTTGTGCACGAGGACCAGCGTCGGGCCGACGGGCAGGGAATCGTTGCCGTAGCGTTCGCGGTGCAGGCGCGGGAGCCAGAAGGGCACGTCGGTGGTGTCGCGGAGGTCCACGAAGAGCCGGGCGGTCCATCCCGTCCAGTGCACGCCGAGGAGCCCCTCGACCGTGGCGCGCGCCTCGGGCGGCGTAGGCTCCTCGAGCGCGTTGAACTCGAGGAGGAAGTGGCGGCCGCGGCCGGCGAAGGCGGCGAGGGTGTCGGCGTCGGGCACGCTGAGGCCGCCGAAGATCCGCTGGGAGTAGTCCATGTGCGCCCGCTCGCGCACGGTGTCGCGCAGGTCGTCCACGTACACGCCGTACGCGTCGCTCAGCACGATCCAGTCCACCGCCGCGAGGTCCTGCCCGGCGATCGTCCCCGGATGCGCACGGTCGTCCGGGTGATAGCCCACGTGGCTGCCGAGCGGCGTCCAGTGTCCGCCGTCGGGCGCCCGGTACTTCCGGTGGTTGAGCACCCAGGCGATGCCGCGGTGCTCGCGCGCCGAGAGGAAGGGTACGGTGTAGTCCACGAGCATCACGCGCTCGCGCTGCCAGGGCAGCTGCTCCCAGATCACGCGGGGCGCCCACCACGGGGCGCTGAGCGCGGCGAGGCTGAGACCGACCATCGCGGCGACGTTGGCGCGCTTCATCGGGAACCGGGGAGGGGGGCGGCGGATGCGGCGGAGGGCGCCGCGATGCACCTTTCCCGCGTGCGTCCCCCCGTGCCGTGAAAGCTATGTCCGCCCCGCCCCCCGCGCCCGACGGCCTGCAGCGGTTCCTCGAGGCGCAGGCCGCCACCTTCGACGCCGCGCTCGCGGAGCTCCGCGCGGGCGCCAAGCGCTCCCACTGGATGTGGTTCGTGTTCCCGCAGCTCGCGGGCCTCGGACACAGCGACCTGGCGCGCCACTACGCGCTGCGCGACCTCGCGGAGGCGCGTGCCTACCTCGCACACCCGGTGCTCGGGGCGCGCCTCGCCGACGCCATGCACGCCGTGCTCGCCCACGACGGGCGCACGGCGCTGGATCTCCTCGGGGCGCCGGACGACCTCAAGCTGCATTCGTGCGCGTCGCTGTTCGCGCTCGTCTCGCCGCCCGGGTCGGTCTTCCACCAGGTCCTCGCGCGCTTCTTCGACGGCGCGGTGGACGAGGCGACCCTGCGGCTGCTGGGATTCGGCGCACTCGATCCCTGAGCGGCGCGCGGCTGGCACAACGCCAGCGGCCCTGCCTACGTTCAGGCGTCGGGGCGGACCGCCCCGCCCGCGACCTCCCACTCCCACGGTCATGATGCCCTCCCTCCGCCTCCACCGGGCGCTGCCCGGCCTCCTGCTGGCGCTGCCCCTGGCGCTGTCCCTCGTGCCGCCGCGCGCCCTCGGCGCGCAGGGCCCGGGCGCCCCGCTCGACTCCGCGCTGCTCAGCCAGTTCCGCTGGCGCAACATCGGTCCCGATCGCGGCGGCCGCTCGATCGCCGTGAGCGGCGTCCGCGGACGGAAGCAGGAGGCGTACTTCGGGGCCGTCGGCGGGGGGCTGTGGAAGACGATGGACGGTGGCGAGACCTGGTTCCCGGTCACCGACGGCCAGATCACGTCGGCCTCGGTCGGCGCGGTGGCGGTGAGCGAGTCGAACCCCGACGTGGTGTACATCGGCACCGGCGAGTCGGCGATCCGCGGCAACATCATGCCGGGCGACGGCCTCTACAAGTCGACCGACGCCGGCCGCACCTGGGCGCACGTCGGCTTCCGCGGCGTGGACGCGATCTCGAAGATCCGCATCCACCCGACCGATCCCGACATCGTGTACGCGGCGGTGTTCGGCCAGTACAGCGTGCCGAGCGAGGAGCGCGGCATCTACAAGAGCACCGACGGCGGGCGCTCGTGGCGCCGCGTGCTCTTCCGCGATCCGCGCTCCGGCGGCGTGGACATCGCGATCGACCGCACCAACCCGAACGTGCTGTATGCGGCGCTGTGGGAGGCGTTCCGCAAGGAGTGGACGATGTCGTCGGGCGGCCCGGGCTCCGGGTTGTTCAAGAGCACCGACGGCGGCGAGACGTGGACCGAGATCACGCGCCGGCCGGGGCTGCCGTCCGGTCTCGTCGGCAAGATCGGCGTCGCGCTCTCGGCGGCGAACCCGAACCGCGTGTACGCGCTGGTCGAGAACGAGAACGGCGGCCTCTTCAAGAGCGACGACGCCGGCGCGACGTGGACGGTGATGAACCAGGACCGGAACATCCGCCAGCGCGCCTTCTATTACACGCACCTCTTCGCCGACCACCAGAACGCCGACGTCGTGTACATCCAGAACGTCTCGTTCTACCGCTCGGCGGATGCCGGCAAGACCATCACCAGCATCGGCAACGGCACGCACGGCGACTTCCACGACCTGTGGATCGACCCGGACGACCCGGCCCACCTCGTGGTCGGCAACGACGGCGGCGGCGCGGTCACCACGACGACCGGCCGCGCGTGGACCGCGCAGGACTTCCCGACCGCGCAGTTCTACCGGGTGATCACCACGGCGCACATCCCGTTCCACGTGTGCGGCTCGCAGCAGGACAACAGCACGGCGTGCACCCCGTTCAACTGGAACCGCGGGGGCGGTGGCGTCGGCGGCGGGCCCGGCCAGTTCGCCGGCGAACGCGGCGGCGCGGCCGGCGCCGGCGGGCCGGGGGCGGGCTACCGCGACCCGACCGCGGGGAGCATGGACCTCAGCTATGTCGCCGGCGGCGGCGAGCCCGGCTACATCGCCGCCGATCCGCTCGAGCCCGACCTCTTCTACTCGGGGACGAACAACGGCGGCTACGTGGACAAGTTCAACCGCCGCACCGGCCTCTCGCGCGAGGTGAACCCGTACCCGTGGTTCTACTCGGGCGAACCGTCGCGCGACATCCGCGAGCGGTGGCAGTGGACCTTCCCGATCATCTTCTCGAAGGCCGACCCCAAGCGGCTCTACGTCAGCTCGCAGCGTCTCTGGATGACGCGCGACGGCGGCGCCACCTGGGAGAACCTCTCGGGTGACCTCACGCGGCACGCGCCGGAGACGCAGGGCCCCTCGGGCGGTCCGATCACCGGCGACATGAACGGCCCCGAGGTGTACGGCGTGCTGTTCGCCGTCGCGCCGGGCAAGCGGAACGTGGACGTGATCTGGGTGGGCTCGGATGACGGGCTCGTGCACGTCACGCGCGATGGCGGGAAGTCGTGGACGAACGTGACGCCGCCTGACATGCCGGACTTCGGGCGCGTGAGCATGATCGACGGCTCGTCGTTCGACGACGGCACGGCGTACGTCTCGGTGCGCCGTCCGCTGCTGAACGACCGCGCGCCGCACCTCTGGCGCACGCGTGACTACGGCCGCACCTGGACCCGCATCGTCACCGGCATCCGCGCCGACGACTACATGCATGCCATCCGCGAGGACCCCGCGCGCCGCGGGCTGCTCTACGCGGCCGGGCAGCACGGCGTCTACGTCAGCTACGACGACGGCGACCACTGGCAGTCGCTGCGCCTCAACCTGCCCGACGTGCCGGTCTCGGATCTCGTCGTCGAGCAGAACGAGCTGGTGATCGCGACCCACGGGCGCAGCTTCTGGGTGCTCGACAACATCGCGCCGCTCCGCCAGTACGCGCCGGCGGTGGTCGCGGCGGGGGCGCACCTCTTCACGCCGCCGGCCGCGATCCGCAGCGGGCTCCCGGTGACGCTCACCTGGCGCTTCGCGGCCGCGCCGCGGCGCGCCGCGCTCGAGATCGTGGCCGCCGCCGGCGCCGTGCTGCGGCGCTGGGAGACCGATACGAACCGCACCGCGCCCGGCGCGGGGGCGCCCGCCGGCGGACGCCGGCGCGGCGGCGGCGCCGCGTTCATCCCCGCCAACGCGGGCCTCAACCGGTTCGACTGGGACCTGCGCACCACGCCGATCGCGAGCTTCCCGGGGATGATCCTGTGGGGCGCCGGCACCGCCGGACCGGCCGTTCCGCCGGGCACCTACACCGTGCGCCTCACCGTCGACGGCCAGCGGCACGAGGCGCCGCTCGTGGTGAAGCGCCATCCGCTCCTCCCCGAGGTGACGGACGCCGACCTGCACGCGCAGTACCAGTTCGGCCGGATGGTGCGGGACCGCGCCAACGACGCGAACCTCCGCGTGATCGAGATCCGGCGCGTGAAGGCCCAGCTCGAGGACCGCACCAAGCGCAGCAACAACGACCGCCGGCTCGCCACGGCCGGCCGGACGCTCACGACCAACGCATCCGACGTCGAGGACGACATCTACCAGGTGAAGAACCAGAGCGGGCAGGACCCGCTCAACTTCCCGATCCGCGTCAACAACCGGCTCGCCAACCTGCTCTCGATGGCCGAGCGTGGCGATGGCCGGCCGACGACGTACATGCCGGAGATCTTCGGGATCCTCGACACCGAGCTGAAGGGGTATGAGGTGAAGCTGCAGCAGGTGTGGGCGCGGGACCTCGCCGCGGCCAACCGGGAGCTGGCACGGCTCGGGCTCCCGCCCCTCGACCCCAAGTGCGAGAAGGTGGACGGCTGCGCCCCGATCCCGTGAGCGCAGGCGGGGCCGGGGAGGGACGCCGTGCGGCGGTGATCGTCGCGATCACCGCCGCGTGGACCGCGGTGTACGCACTCGCGACCCTCGCCCTGCCGGCGGCGATGCCGGCCCGGGCCGTCGCGACGGATGTGCTGTTCCTCCCGGGCCACGCACTCGCCGCGTGGGCCCTGCGGCAGGCCTGGCGGGCGCAGGCCCGCGAGTCGCCGTCCTGGCACGGATTCGGCGCGCTCTGGCTGTCGCAGGTCATCGGGGTCGCGAACTCCTTCATCTGGATCGCGACGAGCGCCGGGGTGCTGCCGCAGAACTCGGTGGCGTACCAGGCCATCGGCGTCGTCACGACGCTCCTCACGCTCTACGGCGTCGCGCGGCTCGTCCCGTTCCGCCGCCCGGGGGCGGCGACGGTCCCCTGGCTCGACATCGCGCTGCTCGCCCTCGCCAGCATCTCGATCGGCTGGTACTTCGTCGGCTGGCCGCTGCTGCGCAGCGGCGGGGAGAGCACCCCGGATTTCGCCTGGTGGGCGATCATCACGACCGCCGACACCTTCGCCGCGCTCCTCTTCGTGGCGGCGTGGACGTACCCGTCCGAGCGGCTCTCGACCACGGCGGCGGCGTGGCTCGGGTCCTCGTTCTTCATCTCGGCGTGGGGCGACGTCTACATCGAGACCGGCAGCGTCGACGGCACGTACGTCAGCGGCGGGCCGGTCGACATCCTCTTCGCCCTCACCATCCTCGTCACCACCGTCGGCGCGTGGCACGAGGTGCAACGGCGGCGCGCCAGCGCCCCGGAGCGGGACGTCCCGCAGCGCCGGATGCTGGTCGGCCGGGCGGTCACGCCCCTCATCGCGACCGCCGCCGTCCTCGCCCCGGTGCTCGTCGGGCTCGCCCGCGGCGACGGACGTGCCGCGTTCTACGTGCCGGTCGCGCTCAACATCGCGTTCCTGCTCACGCTGCAGTGGCGCCAGCTGCAGCTCGAACGCGAGATCGCGCGCACGCTCGCCGAGCGCTTCGGCCTCGAGCGCGACCTCGCGCTCGCCCAGCAGTTCGAGTCGCTCGGCCGCTACGCGGGCGCCATCGCCCACGACTTCAACAATGTGCTCTCCGGCATCAAGGGCCACCTCCAGCTCGTGCGCATGGGGATGGTCCCCCCGGGCGAGATGGGGCCCGTGCTCGCGACGATGGAGGACGCGGTCGAGCGCGGCGTCACGCTCAACCGCCGCCTCGTCGGGCTGGTGCGCGGCACGTCCGTCGCGCCGGAGCCGGTGGACCTCGCCGCCCTCGTCCGCTCCGTGATCGCCTCGGTGCGGCCGGTGATGCCGCCCGGCCTCGCGCTCGAGCTCTCGCTGCCCCGCACCCCGGCCGTCACCGAGCTCCGCCCCGGGGACGCGGACCAGCTGCTGCTCAACCTGCTCATCAACGCGCGCGATGCGATGCCGGAGGGCGGTCGCCTCGACGTGCGGGTCCGGGTCGAGGATGCGCAGGTCGTGCTCGAGGTCGAGGATGCGGGGACCGGCATCCCCGCCGCGATCCGTGACCGCATCTTCGAGCCCCTGTTCACCACGAAGGGCGCCCAGCGCGGCACCGGGCTCGGCCTCGCGACCGTGCAGGCCGTCGTGAAGGCGGCTCGCGGCACGATCGACGTGTGGAGCGAGGAGGGCCGCGGCACCCGCTTCACGGTGCGGCTGCCGCGTTCGGCGAAGGCACCCAATGCCGCCGCCTCGACCGCGACGATGACGCCGTCGTCACTGCCGGCGGTGCCGGGCGCGCCGCGAGGCTGAGCCGACGGCGGGGCGTCCACGCCGTGTCCGCGCCGCGCCGGCGGGCGGGAGCGCGGCGCGGACCCGGCGTCAGCCCGCGAAGATCCGCTGCGCCGCCGCCAACGTGGCGATCCCGTCCGCACGCGGGATGAACTCGTGCGCCACGAACCCGGTGAAGCCGGTCGCCGCGATCGCGCGCGCGATCTTGGGATAGTAGAGCTCCTGGTCCTCATCGAGCTCGTGGCGGCCCGGCACGCCCGCCGTGTGGTAGTGCGCGATGAAGGGCGCATACGTCTGGATCGTCCGCACGACGTCGCCCTCCATGATCTGCATGTGGTAGATGTCGTAGAGCAGCTTGAAGCGCCCGCTGCCGAGTCCCTTGGCGACCTCGACGGCCCACGCGGTGCGGTCGGCGTGGTAGTCCTTGTGGTCCACCTTCGAGTTCAGCATCTCCATCACCAGCGTCACGCCGTGCCGCTCGGCGGCGGGCAGCAGCCGCTTGAGGCCGGCCACGCAGTTGGCGATCCCCTCGCCGTCGCCCATGCCGCGGCGGTTGCCGGAGAACACGATCATCTGGCCGATCCCTGCCTGGGCCACGAGCGGCAGGAGCCGCTCGCCCTCGGCGACCAGCTTGTCGTGCAGGTCGGGGCGGTTCCACCCGTCGGGGATGGGGCCCGGGCCGTTGGCTACCGTGCAGACGAGCCCGTGCCGCTTCGGCACCTCGTACTCGGGCTCGCTCAGCAGGTCGATGCCCTGCAGGCCGATGCGCTTCGCCTCGGCGCAGAGCGTGTCGAGCGGCATGGACGAGAAGCACCAGCGGGCCACGCTCTGGCGGTAGCCGGGCGCCGAGCCGGCACCCGGGAGGGCATCGCGTCGCGGGGCGGGCGCGTCCGTTGCCACCCCGCCTTCCTCCGCCCGCGCGAGACCGGGCGTCAGCGCGCCGGTCGCGGCGAGCGCCCCGGCGCCCGCGAGTCCTGCCTTGATCGCCTGCCGTCGGGTCGGGCTCACAGTTCCCCCTTCTTCATCCGGTCCACCGCCCCCGCGACGGCGCGGGCGGTGAGCGCCATGTAGGTGATGCTCGGGTTCTGGCAGGCGGAACTCGCCATGCACGCACCGTCGGTCACGTGGACGTTCGGCACCTCCCAGAGCGCGTTGTTCGCGTCACAGACGGAGACGTCGGCGCTGCGGCCCATGCGGGCGCCCCCCATCTCATGGATGCAATGGCCGGGCGGGTTCCCCGACCGCGTCTCGCGGATCCCGGTCGCGCCGGCCGCCTCGAGCATCTCGACGGCGGTGCGCACCATGTCCTCCTGCATCCTGCGCTCGTTGTCGCCCCACCGGCAGGTGATGCGCAGCGCGGGGATCCCCCACTTGTCCTTCACCTGCGGGTCGAGCGCGAGCGCGTTGGTCGCGACCGGGAGCGTCTCGCCCCAGCCGTGGATGCCGATGCCCCAGGTCGGGTCGAGCTCGGTGAGCAGCCTGGCCTTGAAGGCCGCGCCATGGCCCGCGCCGCTCCAGCTGCCGCGACCCCCGGCACCCCCCTGCATGCCGTAGCCGCGCAGGAAGTCCGGGTGCTGGCCGCTCGTCTGCGTGTTGCGGAACCGCGCGACGTACATCCCGTTCGGCCGGCTGCCGACGCTCTTGTACGCCTCGAAGCCGGCCATCCGGCCGCTCGCACCCCAGTAGTAATGGTGGTCCATGATGTACCGTCCGAGCGTGCCGCTCGCGTTCCCCATGCCGTTCGGATGGGCCGCGCTCGTGGAATGCATCAGGATGCGCACCGACTCGAACGCCGACGCGCAGAGGAAGACCACCCGCGCCTCGTACACCGTCTCGGCCATCGTGCGGGCGTCGATCACCCGCACGCCCTTCGCCCGGCCCGTGCGCGGGTCGTGCACGACCTCGCTCACCACCGACCAGGGGCGCAGCGTGAGCCGTCCGGTCCGCTGGGCCGCGGGGAGCGTCGCGCCGATGGACGAGAAGTACGAGTGCGTGATGCAGCCCCGTTCGCAGGGGCCGCAGTAGTGGCAGGCGGCGCGGCCGTTGTGTGGCTGCGTGAGGATGGCCGCGCGACCGATGGTCCACACGCGCTGGCCGCCGAACGCCTTCAGCACCTTCTCGCGGGTGTGCCGTTCGACCACCGACATCGACATCGGCGGGAGGAACTCCCCGTCCGGGAGCTGGGCGAGCCCCTCGGCGGCGCCGCTCACGCCGATGAACCGCTCGACGTGCGAGTACCAGGGGGCGAGGTCGGCGTAGCGGATCGGCCAGTCGTTGCCGTGGCCGTCCTTCGCGTTGGCCTCGAAGTCGAGGTCGCTCCAGCGGTAGACCTGGCGGCCCCAGGTGATGGACCGGCCGCCGACCTGGCGGCCGCGGAACCAGCGGAACGGGGCGTCGTCCGGCGTCGTGTACGGGTTCTCGCGGTCGTTCACGAAGAACTTGCCGCTGTACTCGTCGCAGGCGTAGCACTCGCGCTGGATGGGCTGGTCGCGCTCGAGCGCCCAGCGGTCACCGTAGCCGCGGTAGCGGAGCTGATGCGGCTGGACGTGCTCCACGTAGTCGGTCGCGGGGTCCACCGGGCCGCCGGCCTCGAGCACGAGGGTCTCGAGGCCGCGCTCCGTGAGCTCCTTCGCCGCCCAGCCGCCGCTGATGCCGGAGCCGACGACGATCGCGTCGAACCGGCGGCGCTGCACCGTGGGGCGCTCAGTGGCCATGCGCGCTCCCCGCCGGGGTCGCGTGCACCGGCACGTCGCCCCGGTACTCGCCGGGCATGATCCGCACCTTGAGCACGTCGCGCCGCACGCGCTCGCTCGTGAGGTAGCCGTGCAGCACATGGCCGCGGAGCCGTCGGTAGGCGCGCTTGGCCGGGACGCCGGCGTCGAGCGCCGACGACGCCCAGTCGAGCTCGCCGAGGCGCTGCACGGGGTCGAGGGCCGGCCAGCGGAGGCCGTAGCCGTCCACCGCATGCCGCTCGAACGCGGCGAGCCCATCGCGGAACTCCGTGCGCTCCGCCTCGCTCATCCACTCGGCGGTGATGAGCTCGACGAACGCGGGCACGTTCACGTCGAGCGCCCCCGGGGTGTCCGTGCGCGGCAGGATCGCGTCGGCGACGGCGGCGACGAGGGCCCGCTCGTCGGGGCGGAAGAGGCGCGGCGGCTGCTGCGCGGCCTGCGCGTGCACGAGGCGCTCCCAGCCATCGGTCGCCCCTTCGGCGCGGGCGAGCGAGGGGAGCGCGGCGAGGCCGGCCAGCTGCAGCAGCGCGCGGCGCGAGAATGTGGTCATGCCCAACGTTGCATCACGGCCACGGGGGGCGGCAACCCGCGGCGCGGGTCCGCGCGGACGGCCGGACAACCTTCCGGGCCGCGCCGGCGGTCCAACGGAGGATGCGGCGGCCGCCCGCGTGTGCCACATTCTCCCCACTCCCTTCGCCCCGACCCGATGCTCACCGTCGCGCTCGCCCTCGCCGTCACGCTCGCCGACCCGCCGGTCCACAACGGCCGGAGCGGCCAGACGAAGGTCACGCCGCCGCGCCTGGCGGCGGAGGTCGTCGTGGACGGCAACCTCACGGAGCCGGTGTGGCAGCAGGCGGCGGTGCTGACGGGCTTCTCGCAGTTCTCGCCGCAGGACGGCATCCCGGCGGCGGACTCGACGCGCATCCTCGTCTGGTACTCCGCGACCGCCATCCACTTCGGCGTCCGCGCCTACGAGCCGCACGGCACGGTGCGCGCGACGCTCGCCGAGCGCGACCGGATCTCGGCGGACGACCATATCCAGTTCCTGATCGGCACCTTCAACGACGGCCGGCAGGCGGTGATGTTCGCGGTGAACCCGTTCGGCGTGCAGGCCGACGGCGCGCTGGTGGAGCAGGGGAACCGCTCCGGCGGCTTCATGAGCGGCGGCGCGACCGCCGCGCGCGAGAGCGCCGACCTCTCGCAGGACTACGTCTTCCAGTCCAAGGGGCACCTCACGGACTTCGGGTACGAGGTCGAGCTGACGATCCCGTTCAAGAGCCTGCGCTTCCAGTCCACCGCCGAGCAGACGTGGGGCTTCAACGTGGTGCGGCGCGTGCAGCACTCCAACTACGAGGATTCGTGGACGCCGGCGTTGCGCGCGAACGCGAGCTTCCTCGCGCAGTCGGGGACGCTCGCCGGGCTCACCGACCTGCACCGCGGGCTCGTGCTCGACGTCACGCCGGAGCTCACCGACCGCGTGGACGGCACCCCGGGCGCCGCGGCCTGGGGTTACCGCACCGCGGACCCGCAGCTCGGCGCGACCGTGCGCTGGGGCATCACCAACAACCTCACGTTCAACGGCACGTTCAACCCCGACTTCTCCCAGGTCGAGGCCGACGCGAACCAGCTGAACTTCGACCCGCGCCGTGCGGTGCAGATCCCCGAGCGGCGGCCCTTCTTCATCGACGGCATCGAGCAGTTCCAGACGCCGAACGGCCTCGTCTACACGCGCCGCATCGTGCAGCCGCAGGCCGCCGGGAAGGTGTCGGGGAAGATGGGCGCCACCAACGTCGCCCTGATGACCGCGGTGGATGACCGCGTCGCGTCGTCGAGCGGGCAGGACTCGCCGATCTTCAACATCCTGCGCCTCTCGCGCGACCTCGGCCGCCAGTCGCGGCTCGCGATGACCTACACCGACCGCATCGACGGCGACAACAGCAACCGGGTGCTCAGCGTGGACGGCCGCGGCGTGCTGGGGCGGATCTACTCCGGCAGCTTCCAGGTCGCCGGGGCCCGCACCGTGCGCAACGGCACCACCACGACGGCGCCGCTCTTCGACGTCCGGGCGAACCGCGACGGCCGCGCCTTCGGCGTCCGCTCCCAGTTCAGCGGCATCGACCGGGACTTCCTCACGCAGTCGGGGTTCATCGGCCGCACGGGCGAGGTCCACGCCAGCGTCGCCCCGCGCTACACCTGGTTCTTCGAGCGCGGGTCGCGCGTCGAGACCTTCTCGTACTCGATGCTGTTCGACGGGACGTGGAACTACGACCGCTTCATGCAGCGTGGCGACGCGCGCGACAAGAAGATGCACTTCAACGCGAGCACGCTGCTGCGCGGCGGTTGGACCCTCGGCGGCTCGCTGCTGGTCGAGACCTTCGGCTACGACCCGACCTTCTACGCCGACCTCTACCGCATCGAGGCCCCCGACGGCCTCGGCGGGCTCGACACGCTCCCGTTCGTCGGCACGCCCCGCCTGCCCAACCGCGACTGGGTGCTCAGCTTCACCTCGCCGCGCTTCAAGTACTTCCAGGCCAGCGGATCCTGGGTGTGGGGCCAGGACGAGAACTTCTTCGAGTGGGCCTCGGCGGACATCCTCTACGCCCAGCTCACGCTGAACGCGCGGCCCTCCGAGCGCATCCGCGTGGATGCCACGTACCAGATCCAGGAGTACAAGCGGAAGTCGGACGGGTCGCTGGTCGGCACGACGCGGAATCCGCGCGTGAAGCTCGAGTACCAGGTCTCGCGGCCGTTCTTCGTGCGCGTGATCGGGGAGTACGTCGCGGTCGCGACCGACGCGCTCCGCGACGACACGCGCACCGGCTTCCCGCTGCTGCAGCGGACCGGGAGCGGCGTCTACGTGCGGACGACGCCGTCGCAGACGAACAGCCTGCGCGGCGACCTGCTGCTCGCGTACACCCCGCAGCCCGGCACGGTCGTCTACCTCGGCTACGGTGCGCGCATGTTCGAGCCGGAGCCGTTCCGGTACCAGCACCTCGCGCGCCAGAGCGACGCGGTCTTCCTGAAGCTGTCGTACCTCTTCCGGCGCTGACGGGCCGGCCGCGCGCGGGGGCGGTCCCGGCGCCGCGGCCGCCCGGGTCAGGTCCGCGCGGGGCGCAGGTCAGGTCCCCTCATCCGGCGCGGCGGACCGCGGGGGCGGCCGCGGGCGCGAGCGCCTCGCGCACCGCGGTCGCGAGCAGCAGCCCGGCGGCGTGCGCCGGGACGATCGCGCGGAACCCGACCTCACCCGCCCACGCGAGCATCGCCGGGTCCTGCTGCTCGGTGCAGGCGACGCAGGGCGCGCCGCCGTCGCCGGCCAGCGCCTGCACGAGCGCGAAGCCGTCGAGGGCGGGGAGCACGAGGTCGGTGACCACGACGCTCGGTCGCAGGCGCCGCGCATAGGCGAGCGCGGCCGCGCCATCGGCCGCCTCCACCACCGCGATCCCGGCGTTCTCGAGCGCATCGCGCCATGCCCGCCGCTCCTCCCGCACCTCGTGCACCACGAGCGCGCGCGGGGCATCCTGCGGCAGCGGGCGCGCGGGGCGCGGCCCGATGCGCGTGTAGCGCACGGACGGCACCGGCGGCGCGCCCTCGGCCGCCGCGCCGGACGCCGCCGGGATGGGCATCGCGAACGCCGGGTGCGTGCCGCCCGCCGCGGGTCTCGCCGAGGCCGCCGCCGGGGCGGCCGCCGGCGCCGGCCGACCGAGCATCCGCGCGACGACCGCGTCCACGTCGCTCTGGTCCGATGACTGCTCCTCGACCGGCGCCGGAACGTTGTCGATCAGCTCCTGCACCGAGGTCAGGCCCTCCACGACGCGCCGGAGGCCGGCCTCCCACATCGGGATCATGCCGGCGCGCTTCGCGAGGTTCACCAGTTCGACGCGGTCCTCGCGCCGCGCGATCGCGGAGCGCAGGTCGTCCGAGACCAGCAGGACCTCGGCCACCACCATCCGGCCCCGGTAGCCGGTGCCGCGGCACGCGTCGCAACCCACGGCGCAGCGGAGCTTCTCCGTCTTGCGGCCGATCATCAGCATCTGCTGCGTGACCGGCAGGTCGGCGAGCTCGATCGGGCGGGCGCACGCGTCGCAGAGCCGGCGCACGAGGCGCTGGGCCACCACCCCCTTCAGCGCGCCGGAGAGCGCACCCATGTCCACGCCGATGTCGGCGAGGCGGCCGATCGCGCTCGGGGCGTCGATCGTGTGCAGCGTCGAGAGCACCAGATGGCCGGTCAGGCCCGCCTTCACCGCGATCCCGGCCGTCTCGGCGTCACGGATCTCGCCGACGAGGATCACGTCCGGGTCCTGCCGCACGATCGAGCGCAGCGCGGTGGCGAAGTCGAGTCCCGCCTTCTCGTTCACCTGGACCTGGTTGATCCCCTCGAGGTGGTACTCGATCGGGTCCTCGACGGTGACGATGTTCGTCTCGCCGGTGCGGCATTGCTCGAGCGCGGAGTAGAGCGTGGTCGTCTTGCCGGAGCCGGTGGGGCCCGTGACCAGCACCATCCCCTCATTGGCGCCGAGGAGCTGGCTGACGCGGTGCGTCTCGCTCGGCATGAAGCCGAGGGCGTCGAGGCCGCGCGTCGCCGAGTGGGCGTCGAGCAGGCGGACGACCGCCTTCTCGTAGCGGTCGCCGAGGGGCAGGGTGGAGACGCGGAGGTCCACGTCGCGGCCGTCGAAGCGCGTGCTCGCGCGGCCGTCCTGCGGCCGCCGGCGGTCGGCGATGTCGAGGCCGGCGAGGATCTTGAGCCGGCTCATCAGCAGTGGCGCGACGTCCGCGCTCACCCGCGTGACATCGTGCAGCACGCCGTCCACGCGGTAGCGGACGAGCAGCTCGTCGTCCTTCGGCTCGAAGTGGACGTCGCTGGCCCGCTGGTCGAGCGCATCGGCGATGAGGCGGTCGAGCGAGTCCACCACGGCGCCGCGGTTGGGCAGCGTGCGGCGGCCCGTCGGGCCCTCCTTGACGATCCATTCGAGGCGCGACGGCGCCTGCACCGCCTGCGACGGCCGGCCGCCGTAGATCTTCTGGCTCGCCGCCCGCTGCGCGGCCGGCGAGCAGACGGTGATGCGCACCTGCCGCGCCGACGCGAACGACAGGTCGCGCTCGAGATGCGGCACGAGCGGGTTCGAGGTTGCGACCTCGAGCACGGGCCCTTCCTCGCGCACCGGGATCACGCCGTAGCGCTGCGCGAGGTGCGGGGCGAGGAGGTGCGCGGTCTCGCGCGAGACGCCCTCGAGGTGCGCCGGCGACGCCCCGGAGAGCGCGCAGGCCACTTCGGTGAGCTCCGCAGTGGTCGCGCCCGCCGCCTCGAGCGCCTCCCAGGCGCTCGCGGCGGGCTTGAGCTGGTCGGCGGCCTTGTGCCCCTGCTGGCGCATCGCGTCCAGCAGCCACCGGTCGGTCCACGGGATGCGAGCCTCGCGGCTGGCCTTCGAATCGGGCTCGGTCATCAGGGTCGTCCGGTGGTCGTGCCCGGCGCCGCCCGCGCAGCAGCGCCGGCGGTGCACCGAGGTGCATGGGGCCATCGGCCTGCGGGCGTGGCCGCGGGTCCCGACGGATGCTCTCAGTGTCGTCCACGGCCGAGGGTTCTTTACCCGTGGTCCATCTTCCCGCCAATGGAACGGCCGGGCACCCGTCGGGGCGCCCGGCCGTCTACCCGCGGCCCGAAGGTCGGGCTATTCGAGGGCCGCCCGCGCCTTCGCATGCGCGGCGCGCACCGCCGTCTGCGCGCGCGAGATCGCCGCCCGCGTCTCCGGCGACGCCCCCCCGACCTCCACCTCGGTGAAGGCGCCGAGCGCCGCGACGTACCACGCGGTCCACGTCTCGAGCAGGTCCTCCTCGGTGGCGCGCGGACCGCCGGCGGCGATCGCCGCACGGCTCAGCGCGGCCTCAGCCGCGAGGCGGCGCTCGGCCGCTCCGGTGACCTCGGCGATGAGTCCGCGGGTCGTGGCCCCGTCGGCCGAGGAGAGGGCGAGCGCCGTCACGAGGGCGGTGATCCCGACGTTGCGCAGCTCGTCCGGCGACACCTTGTCGAGCCGGTCGCCGTCGGTGTGGTAGAACTCGTCGGTGAAGTGCCAGAGCAGCAGGCCGGGCTTCTTCGCCTTCAGGAAGGGCGTGTGGTCCGAGCCGCCCTCGAACGGGTTCGTGCGGACCACCCATCCGTTCGTCGCCGCCTGCTCCAGCGCCCGCCCCAGCACGACGTCATTGAAGTAGTGCGGCGTCAGGTCGGCCTTCGTGAGCGGACTCCCGCCCCACGCGGTGTGATGGTCGTCGCCGCGCGTCCAGATCGCGGAAGGGTCGGGCATCTTCTCGATGAGGAAGGTGCCGCCCGTCTTCTGCGTGTCCTCGCCGACCATGTCGAGGGAGAGCCCCCACCGGATGCCGCGTGCCCGCGCCGTATCCTGCGTGATGTAGCGGTCGGTGGAGCGGATCTCGAGGCCCCAGAGGAACGTGATCGTGCGCGCCGGCGCCACGCGGCCGTCGCGCACGAGCTGCGCGGCCACGCGCGCCATCTCCACCTGCGCCCCCACGCCGGAGGCGTTGTCGTTCGCGCCCGGTTCCTGCACGTGCGCACTCAGCACGAACCGCTCGTCCGGCGCACCCGCCCCGCGCACCTCGGCGACGACCGCCTGCTCGACCGCGTCCGGGGTCCAGCGCACGTCCGCGGCGACGTGGACGCGCAGCGGCGTGCCGGCGGCGCGGGCGCGCGCCATGGCGGCGCGCAGCCGCTCGTGCGCCGCGTACGAGAGCTGGATCCCGAACGCCTTGGCGGCCGTGTCACGCGGCACCGAGCCGAACTGGATGGACTGCTGATGCACGCTGGGCCGCAGGTATTCGGGGAGCGCGTACCCGATCACGCCGAGCGCGCCGCCCCTGGTCACCGCTTCCGTGAAGGCGCGGCCCGCGCCGCCCTGCACGAGGACGAGCTTGCCGCGCACGCGGGCCTGCGCGACCTCGGACGGCGTGCCGCGGCCGACGTCCACCAGCTCGGCGGTGATGCCGCCGGCGGGGGTCGCGAACGAGTTCGTCGCGAGCATGTTCCGGTTGGTCGCGAACCGGAGGAGCGGTTCGGCCTCGCCGACGATCGCGAGCTCGGCGTCGACCGGCTCCCACGCGGGCGCGGCCATCGGGTAGCGCTCCACGCGGTAGGTGAGACGGGTCCCGGCCGGCGCCCGATCCTCGCGGACGTAGCCCGCCGCCTCCAGGCGCTCGACGAGGTGCGCGATGGAGGCGTCGAACCCGCGGTTGCCCGGCCAGCGAACGAACTGGTCGAGGAAGGCGACCGTGCGGAAGGCCGAGTCGCCGGAGAAGCGCGGGGCGACGAGGGCGTGGAGCGGGGCGGTGGGGGAGCCGGCCGCTGCCGGCTGCGCGGCGGCGGCGAGCGGGACCGAAGCGAGGCCGGCGAGCGCGGCCGTGAGGCGGGCAGGGAGGCGCATGCCGGAACCTACCGCGACTGGCGCCGCGCGGCGATGCCGATTACTCCTTCGGCACAGCCGCCAGGGGTACTCCGCACGGTGCGGGGTTGAGAAAGTCCCTTGGAACCTGACCCGGTCAACACCGGCGTAGGGAGTGCGGCGAGTGTCGCGTCCGCGTTCTCGGGCCGCGTCACCCGCTCGCCGGGTGCGCGGCCCTTCGTCGTCGAAGGGGGCGTCCCGGCGGGGCCCGTCACTCCGGACACCTTCTCCCCCGAGGCTCCGGCATGTCGTTCGTCCTCCGCAGCACCCTGGTCCTCGCCGTGGCGGCCCTCCCGGCCGCCGCACGCGCGCAGGCCGTCGGTCCCGACTCCGCCCGCCGCGCCACGCGCGACACGCTCGAGGCGGTCATGGTCCGCGCGACGCGCGCCGGGACCCCCACCCCGACCACGCGCACGACGCTCGCGCGCCGAGACATCGAACGGCTCAATCAGGGGCAGGATGCGCCGCTCCTGCTGCAAGCGCTCCCGAGCGTCACCACCACGAGCGACGCTGGTGCCTACTCCGGCTACAGCGCGATCCGGCTCCGCGGGGTGGACCAGACGCGGCTCGCCATCTCGGTGGACGGCGTGCCGCTCAACGATCCCGAGGACCAGGTCCTCTACTTCTCCAACGTCCCCGACTTCCTCAATTCGATGGCGTCGGTGACGGTGCAGCGCGGCGTCGGCGCCAGCGCGTTCGGCACGGCGCCGTTCGCCGGCGCGCTGAACTTCGAGTCGGCGCCGCTCGCGACCGCCCGCGACCTCACCGAATACCAGCTCACGATGGGCTCGTTCGGCACGCGCCGCGCGAGCGTCGAGAAGGCAACCGGCCTCCACCGCGGATTCGCGGCGTACGGGCGGCTCTCCGCCCAGCGCACCGACGGCTACCGCGCGCACTCGGGCAACCGCGCACGCTCGGCCTTCCTCAGCGCCGGGTGGTTCGGCACGCGGGACGCCGTGAAGTTCACCGGATTCGCGGGGCGCTCGCGGATGCAGCTCGCGTACTACGCCGCCAGCGAGGCCGAACTGGCCGCGGACCGGCGCACCAACCCGATGAGTCCCGATGAGCGGGACGACTTCCACCAGGAGATGGCGAGCCTGCAGTGGACGCATGCCTTCGGCGAGCGGCTGCGCCTGCAGTCCACCGTGTACCGCAACGGCGCCGGTGGCGCCTACGACGTCGCCGTCGCCCCCGAGCTCTGGAACTTCAACCTCGACCACCGCTGGGTGGGCCTGCTCTCCTCCCTCTCGTACGAGCGGCCGGGGCTGCAGGTGGCCGCCGGCGCGCACGCGAGCCGCTACAGCCGGGACCACTACCTCAAGATCCGCCCGGACCTCGACACGCGCATCTACGACAACACCGGGTTCAAGGAGGAGCAGAGCGCGTTCGTGAAGGCCACGGTGACCCGCGGCGCGGTGGACCTCTCGGGCGACCTGCAGCTCCGGCGGGCCGCGTTCCGCTACCGGCCGAGCCCCGGCACGACCTTCCCCGAACCCTCCATCGACTGGGTCTTCCTCAACCCGAAGGTCGGGCTGACCTGGCGGGCCCGGCCGCGCGTCGAGCTCTTCGCGTCGCTCGGGAGCGCCGGGCGCGAGCCGACCCGAAGCGACCTCTTCGCCGGGAACGACGATCTCGACGATGCGACGGCCGCCGCCGTGCTGCCGCTCGACCGGGTCCGCCCCGAGCGGCTCCTCGATCTCGAGGCCGGTGTGCGCGTGCGCCGGGCGCGCCACTGGGTCTCGGCGAACGTCTTCTCGATGCGGTTCGCGGACGAGATCGCCCCGATCGGGGCGCTCACCCTCAACGGCACCCAACTCCGTCGGAACGTCGGGCGGACCACCCGCACGGGCGTGGAGCTGGAGGGGAGCGCGGACCCCGGCTTCCAGCTCACGGTCAGCGGGAACCTGATGCTGCTCGACGCCCGCATCGCGCGGTACACCGACGAGGCGTCCGGCACGACCTACCGCGATGTGCCGCCGCTGCTCACGCCGCGGGTGATCGGCAACCTGCAGCTGGTCCGGCACCAGGGGGACGGCGAGCTCTCGCTCGGCGTGCGCCACATCGGCCGCTCCCAGCTCGCCAACGACGGCAACGCCGCCCTCGTGACGCCGGCCTTCACCACCGTCGAGTTCGGCACCCTCATCCCGTTCCTCGGGAATCTCATCCGGGTGCAGGTCCAGAACCTCCTCGATGCCCGGGGCTACGCGAGCGGCTACACCGACGGCACGACCCGCTACCTGTTCCCGGTCGCCGGGCGCACCATCCTGGCGACTTTGGTGATATCCTTCTAGGCATCTTCAGACCCATCAGGCCCCCCTGCATGCCCGATCGCGTCCGTTCCCTCGCCGAGGAGATCCAGCAGACCCGACCGTGGAGTTCCGCGGCCGAGGAGGCGCTGGTCTCCGTGATGCGCACCTCCGCGCTCGTCCGGCGGCTGATCACGAAGAAGCTCGAGCCCTGCGGCATCTCGCAGCCGCAGTACAACGTGCTCCGCATCCTGCGGGGCGCGGGCCGCGAGGGGCTCCCGACGCTCGCCGTGCGCGACCGGCTCGTCGAGGAGGCGCCGGGGATCACCCGGCTGATCGACAAGCTCGAGCGCGGGAAGTACGTCAAGCGCGACCGTTCGGGACGTGACCGCCGGACCGTGCGCGTGCAGATCACGGCGGCCGGGCTCGAACTGCTCACCCGAGCCGACGTGCTCGTGCGCGAAGCGCAGCAGGCGATCGAGCGGGGCCTCCCGAACGCCGAGGACCAGCAGGCGCTCGTCGCGCTCCTCGCCAAGGCCCGTTCGGCGCTCTGACGTCGCGGCTCGGCGCGACGTCAGAGCGCCGCGCGGCTCAGCCGGCGAGCGTCACGGCGTGCCGCCGGCCACCGTCGGCAGGTTGCGCAGCTGCCACTCCTGATAGGACCCGTCGAACAGGCGCGCGTCGTATCCCAGCCAGTGCGCGATGAACCACGTGGCGCTCGCGCGGTAGCCGACCCAGCAGTACGTCGCCACCTGGTCGCCGGCGCGCACGCGCTCGGCGAACAGGCGCTCGAGTTCCGCCCGCGGCTTCAGCGTGATCGCGCTGTCGGCGAAGAGGTCCTCCCACTCCAGCTGGCGCGCGCCGGCGAGGTGGCCGGCGCTCGGCATCCCGCTCCGGTTGCCGCTGCCGTTGTACTCGCCGGTGGTGCGCGTGTCGATTAAGCCGGTCCCCGGCTTGCCGAGGCGGCCGAGCATCCAGTCGGCGGAGGCGACCACGTCGCGCGGCGGCTGCGCCGACATCCGGCCCGGCGCCGGGACGGGCGCGGGGGGTGCGACCGGGCGGCCCTCCGCCCGCCAGCGCGCGAGCCCGCCGTCGAGGTACGCATAGCGCGCGTGGCTGAGCGCCGCGAGGGAGAAGAGCGCGCGCGTGGCCATCGGCCCCTGGTGCGCGAAGACCACCACGAGGTCACCGTCCGAGACGCCCAGGGCCGCGAAGCGCGCCCGCAGCGTGTCGGCGGGCGGCAGCTGCGTCGAGAGGCCGCCCTCGCGCACCACGAGCCGCGCGTACGGCAGCTGCCGGGCGCCGGGAATCGTCGCGGTGGCGCTGTCGGTCATCGTGATCTCGATGAGCCGGACGCGCGGATCGGACGTGTGCTCGGCCACCCATGCGGTGGTCACCACCTGCGGGCCGTCGGGCATGTCGCTCCGCCCGCTGGATTGCGCGGCGAGGGCCCCGGCGGAGGACAGGAGGAGGGCAACGGCGAGCGACACACGCATCGGGGGGCTCCAAGCAGGGATGGCTGAACGCTAGGGGAGGTTCGGTCCCGGGGCGAGCGGCACCCGGGCGGGCGCGGTCAACGCCGGCGCCGCGTTCCGCCGCCGAGGAGCGACCCGAGCACGCCGCGCACCAGCTCCCGCGCGATGCTGTTGCCGACGGTGCGGGCCGCGCTCTTGGCGACGAGGTCCACCATCCCGTCCCGGCGGCCACCCCGCGGGCCCGTCGAGCCGAAGATCAGTCCTCCCAGCCCGCCGAGCACTGCGCCCGCGGCCCCGGCGGCGCCGATCCCGCCGCCCGCCGGCCCTCCGCCGCCCGGCATCGGCGGCGGCGCACTGGAGGATGCGGTGCCCGCGCCCGCCTGCTCGGCCCGCGCCTTCAGCCGCTCGAACGCCGACTCGCGGTCCTGCGCCTGCTCGTACACGCCGGCGACGAGGGAGCGCTGCCGGAGCGCCGCCCGCTCGTCGGGCGTGATCGGCCCGATCTGCGAGCCCGGCGCGTACATCCACGCCCGTTCCGTGATGCCCGGCGTGCCCTTGGCGTCGAGCAGCGAGACGAGGGCTTCGCCCACCCCGAGCTCGAGGATCGCGGTCGCGATGTCGAGCGTGGGATTCGCCCGCATCGTCTCCGCCGTCGCGCGCACCGCCTTCTGGTCCTTCGGCGTGAACGCCCGGAGCGCGTGCTGCACGCGGTTGCCGAGCTGGGCCGCGACCTTCTCCGGGATGTCGACCGGGTTCTGCGTGATGAAGTACACGCCGACGCCCTTCGAGCGGATGAGCCGTACCACGAGCTCCACCTTCTCCACCAGCGCCGCCGGCGCGTCGGCGAAGAGCAGATGCGCCTCGTCGAAGAAGAACACGAGCTTCGGCTGCTCGAGGTCGCCCACCTCGGGCAGGTTCTCGAACAGCTCCGACAGGAGCCAGAGCAGGAAGCACGCGTAGAGGCGCGGGCTCTGCATCAGCCGGTCGGCCGCCAGGACGTTGACGACGCCGCGCCCGTCGGCCGCCTGCATCAGGTCGGCGATGTCGAGCATCGGCTCGCCGAAGAAGCGGTCGCCGCCCTGGTCCTCGAGCTGCAGCAGCCCGCGCTGGATCGCACCGATCGACGCCGCCGAGACGTTGCCGTACTGCGTCTTCACCTGGGCCGCGTTGTCGCCGACGAACTGCACCATGGCCCGCAGGTCCTTCAGGTCGAGCAGCAGCAGCCCGTTGTCGTCGGCGACGCGGAACACGATGGAGAGCACGCCCTCCTGCGTCTCGTTCAGGCCGAGGAGGCGGCTCAGCAGCAACGGTCCCATGTCGGAGATCGTGGCGCGCACCGGATGGCCCTGCTCGCCGAACACGTCCCAGAAGGTGACGGGACAGGCCGCGAGCGCGGGCGTCGGGAGCCCGCGCTCGCTGAGGCGCCCGGCGAGTTTCTCGCTGATGGTCCCCGCCTTGCCCATGCCGCTCAGGTCGCCCTTCACGTCGGCGAGGAAGACCGGCACGCCGATGCGGGAGAAGTGCTCGGCGAGCACCTGCAGCGAGATCGTCTTCCCGGTGCCGGTGGCACCGGTGATCAGGCCGTGGCGGTTGGCGAGGGCCGGGAGGAGGGCCAGTTCGCCGGCGGCGGACTTCGCGATCGCGAGGGGCTCGGTCATGGACGGAGGGGACGGATCTTCTTGATGAGGTCGCCTTCCAAGATACCATCCACGACCGCGATGCCGGAGACCACCTCGCCCCAGACGGTGTAGTCCCGGTCGAGGCGCGCGTTGTCACGGAGGTTCACGAACCACTGGGCATCCCCGGTATCGTGCCCGCGCGTGCTCATCCCGAGCGTGCCGCGGGCGTGGGGCACCGTGCCGAGCTCGTCGCGGAGGTACTGCGCGAGCCCCACGTACTCGTTCGCGCCGGGGCTGCCGCCCTGGATCACGAAGTCGTGCTCCACCCGGTGCCAGCGGAGTCCGTCGTAGTAGCCGTCCCTCGCCAGGGCGTAGAGCCGCGCCGCCATCAGCGGCGCGACATCGCCGCGCAGCCGCACGTCGAAGGTCCCGCCGCCGCTCCGCTTGTCCATCGTCACGCGGAGCCGGAGCTCGCGGCCGAGTGCGAGGGCCACCGCCTCCCGCGGCAGCGTCGCGCGCACCGGGGGCGGACGGTCCTCGCTCGCCGGACGCCCCGCGGCCGCGAGGAGCGCCAGCCGGGCGTCGCGCTCGCTGGCATTGGCCCGTTGCACGAAGCGCTCGAAGGCGCGTTGCGCGGCCGGCCCCGCGTCGCCGCGCGCCGAGCCCGTGACCGCCTCCGCGGCCGCGCGCACCACCTGCGCCCCCTCGCGCGAGAGCGCGGCCACGAAGAGCGCGTCATCGGCGTGGCCGGTCAGCGTGCGCAGCAGCGGGATCGCGGTCTCGGCCACGTTGTCGTCGCGGTCCCGCGCCAGCTGCCGGAGGGTCACCGTGTCCTGGAGCAGCGCCGCGGCGCGCGCGGCGTACTGGCGCAGGTGCGCGTCGCGGTCGCTCGTGAAACGGGCCATCGCCCACCGAGCCTCCTGGGGGGCGACGCGCGCGAGGGCCACCAGGGCCTGCGCCCCGGCCTGCCAGCTCACGCCGCCGCGCGGGCGGCGCGACACGTCGGTGGGCATCTCGCGGATCCAGCGGGCGAACGTCTGCACGAGCGCCTCGTCGCCGGCGCAGCTCCCGCGCACGAGCTGCGCGGCGCGCAGGCGGACCGGCCACGCGCTGTCGGCGGCCGCGAGCCGGAGCGCGGCGCAGTCGTCACGGAGCGCGGCGAGCTGGCGGTATCGGATGCGCCACGCCGGTTCCACCCAGGTCGGGGGCGGCCGGAGCGCGGGGCCCTGCGTACGCGCCGCGAACTGCGGGTCCTGGATGCGGCCGACGGCGCGCTCGGCGAGCGCCCGCACACGGGCGTCGGGATGCGCGCGTCCCTCGGCCAACGCCGGGTCGGCGACGTCCCGCCGGTCCTCGGCGAGGAGGATCCGCCCGACGAGCGCCGAGTCCGCGCGGGCGAGGGCGGCGGCCTGCGCCGGGAGTGCTTCCGGCAGCACGCCGGTGGCGAGGGCGGAGGCGAACGCGGCCGCCGCGACGGTGTGCCACGCCCGGGAACCGCGCGAGGAGGCTGGGGTCATGGGGGAACGTTGCGCCGCCCGCTCGCTTCCCGCCACCGGCGCCCCTCGCCAGCTTTCACGCGATGCTCATCCTGAAATTCCTCCAGACGCTCATCAAGGCGCTCAACTCCGACGGGACCCCCGGCCAGGTGGGCATGGGGATGGCCCTCGGTCTCTGCCTCGGCCTCTCGCCGCTGATGAGCCTGCACAACCTCGTGGTCCTCGCGATCGCCTTCCTCACCACCGTCTCCATCCCGGGCTTCATGCTCGGCTGGGCGATCGCCGTGCCACTCGGGTTCGCCCTCGACCCGGTCTTCGATCGGGTCGGCATGGCCCTCCTGATGAACGACGGTCTCGCGCCCGCCTTCACCTGGGTGGTGAACACCCCCGTGGTCGCCTGGTCGCGCCTCAACAACTCGATCGTCGTCGGCAGCCTCGCGGTCTGGCTCGCGGCGCTCCTGCCCGCGTTCCTCGTCTTCCGGTACCTGGTGGCGAAGTACCGCGCGCACGTGTTCGCGCGCCTCGAGCGCCTGAAGGTCTTCCAGGCCATCAAGGCGTCCAAGCTCTACCAGATGTACGAGATGTTCCGTCCATGAGCTGGATCCGCTGGAAGGCCCTCGTCCCGCTGGTGCTCGTCCTCCTCCTCGTGGTCGGCGCCACGATCCTGTTCCTCGACCCGGCCGTGCGGCGCGGCATCGAGGCCGGCGGGACCGCCGCGGTCGGCGCGAAGGTGGACCTCGCGCGCGCCCATGTCGGCATCCTCGACGGCCACGTCACCCTCGCCGGCCTCCAGGTCACGGACCCGTCGGCGCCGATGACGAATCTCGTCGAGGCCGACGCGCTCGTCTTCGATGTCGGCATCCTGCCGGCGCTCTCGGGCAAGGTCGTCATCGACACGGTGGCCGCGCGCGGCATCCGCTTCGGCACCCCGCGGCGCACCTCCGGCGCGATCCCGCAGCCCTCGGACCCCGCGCCCGAGGAGCCGAGCGCGGTCCGCAAGGTCATCGACGAGTGGATGGCGCAGGTGAAGGTGCCGCCCCTCTCGCTCGAGACGCTCACGCAGACGGTGAACGTGGACGCGATCAGCGCCGAGAGCCTGGCGACGCTCCGCGCGGCGCGTGCGGTCGCGAGCTTCGCCGACTCGGCGCGTGACCGCTTCACGGCCGGCTACCGGGCCCTCGACCCGCGGCCGACGATCGACTCCGCGGAGGCGCTCGCCACCCGCTTGCGCAGCGCGAACCTGCGCACCCTCGGCCTCGCCGGCGCCCGGCAGGCGGCGACCGACGTGCGGCGCACCATCCGCGACCTCGACGCACTCGATGACAAGCTGAAGGCGTTCGAGCGCAGCACCCGCGCCGATGCCGACTCGATCAAGGGCCGCGTGGAAGCGGTCGGCCGCGCACGCGCGACCGACTATGCGTACGCGAAGTCGCTGCTCCGGCTCCCGAGCTTCGAGATCCCGGCGATCGGTCCGCAGCTCTTCTCGCCGATCATCGCCGAGAAGGTCGGCGAGGTGATGTACTGGGTGAACATGGCCGAGCGCTACGTGCCGCCGGGCATGAAGCGGTCCATGGAGCAGGGGCCGGCGCGCGTGCGCGCATCGGGCACGACCGTGCGGTTCCCGGTCGAGAAGGTCTATCCGGACTTCCTCGCGCGGCTCGCCGAGCTCTCACTCGCCATCGGCGGCGAGGGCGCGGCGGCCGGCGAGTACCAGGCGCGGATCGTCGGGCTCACCACGCAGCCGGCGGTGTACGGTGCGCCGACGCGCTTCCTCGTCAGTCGGGCCGAGGGGAAGGTCGGACCGCGCGACGCGCGCATCACCGGCTCCCTCGATCATCGGGGCACGCCGCGCGACTCACTCACCGCAACGCTCACCGGCTTCCCGCTCCCCACGATGCCGCTCGCCGGACTCGGTGGCGCGGTCGCCCTCGGCGACGGCACCTCGGCGCTGGTGGTCGCGCGCGACGGCGACCGGCTCGGGGGCCGCTGGCTCTGGCGGTCGACGGCGGTGCGTTGGCAGCGCGACAGCGCGGCCGCGCCCAGGGCGACGACACCGGCGATGCGGCTGGTCGAGGAGGCCCTCTGGCGGGCGATGACCCGCATCGAGGCCGTCGAGATCGAGGCGCGCTTCAGCGGATCCGTCACGCGCCCCGAGCTCGCGGTGCGCACCAACATCGCCGACGCGGTCGCCAACGCCCTCAAGGCCCAACTCGGGGAGGAGGTGCGCCGCGCGGAGCAACAGGTGCGGGCGCGGGTGGACGCGCTCGTGGATCAGAAGGCGCGCGAGGCGCGAGCGAAGGCCGACGAGGTGCGGCAGCAGGCGGAGCAGCGGCTCGCCGAGGAGCGGGCGAAGCTCGAGGCGCAGAAGGCCGCGCTCGAGGCTCGGCTGCGCGACCTCGTGCGGATCCCCGGCATCGGCTGACGGCTCGGGAGGCGACGGCGCCGTCATCGGGCCGTCGCCGGTGCGTTGCACGGCCGTGACGGGACGATGCCGGCGGGGTGACACGGCGCGCCGAACCTTCGGCGTTCCGACCGACCTCCACCCTCGCCCCGCCCTCCCATGCGTTCCACCCGTGCCTTGCTGCTCCCGGCCGCGCTCCTCGGCGTCGCCGCGTGCGCCCCCGACTCGCTTCCGACGCTGGAACCGGCGTCGGCCTCCGCACTCTCCCGTCGCGCCGACGAGCGCACGCCCGCGACCATCGAGCTCGAGAAGATCGGCACGTGGGTCGGCGGGGGCGCGCAGGCGAGTGAGATCACGGCCTACGACGATGTGAGCCGCCGGATGTTCGTCGTCAACGGCGCGCTCGGCACGGTGGATGTCGTGGATGTGCAGGTGCCGTCCGCGCCGGTGCGCGTGGGGCAGCTGCAGTTCGCCGGCAGCGCCAACAGCGTCAGCGCGTACCGGGGCGTCGTCGCGATCGCGGTCGAGAATGCCTCGAAGACGGCAGCGGGCACCGTGGAGTTCTACCGCACCACTACGCTCGAGCCCTTGGCCAGCGTCGGCGTCGGCGCGCTGCCCGACATGGTGACCTTCTCGCCGGACGGACGGTACGTCGTCGTCGCGAACGAAGGGGAGCCGAGCCCCGACTACACGGACGACCCCGAGGGGTCGGTGAGCATCATCGAACTGCGCGGCCTCGTGCACTGCGACGACGAGGACGAGGCGGAGCACCGCTTCCATGATGGCGATGATGACGATGGGCGCCGCCCGGCGCCGCGGGTCCGGCACGTCCGCTTCACCGCGTACAACGGTCGCGAGACGGCGTTGCGGGCACAGGGGATCCGCATCTACGGCCCCAACGCGACCGCCGCCCAGGATCTCGAGCCCGAGTACGTCGCCATCGACGGGGACTCGCGCACGGCGTGGGTCACGCTCCAGGAGAACAACGCGCTCGCGATCATCGACCTCCGGTCGGCGACCATCCGCGAGCTGGTGCCGCTGGGCTACAAGGACCACCGCCTCGCCGGGAACGGCCTCGATGCGAGCGATCGCGACAACGCGGTCAACATCCGGAACTGGCCGGTGTTCGGCATGTACCAGCCGGATGGCATCGCGGCCTTCAGCGTCGGGCGCCAGACGTACCTCATCACGGCGAACGAGGGCGATGCGCGGGACTATCCCGGCTTCGCCGAGGAGTCGCGGGTCAGCGCCCTCGCGCTCGACCCGGCGGTGTTCGGCGACGCGGTCTGCGGCGGCCCGTGCAAGGACAACGCCCGCCTCGGGCGTCTGACCGTCACCCGGACGCTCGGACAGGACCCGGCGTCCGGCCTGTACCGCGAACTCTACGTCCTCGGCGGCCGCTCGTTCAGCATCCTCAGCGCCTCCGGCGCGCGACTCTGGGACTCGGGCGACCAGCTCGAGCAGCGGACGGCAGCGCTCCCGAACGTCGCCTTCAACGCGAGCAACACCGGCAATGCGTTCGACGATCGCAGCGACAACAAGGGTCCGGAGCCGGAAGGCGTCGCCGTGGGCCGGATCGGACGCAAGACCTTCGCCTTCATCGGGCTCGAGCGCGTCGGCGGCGTGATGGTGTACGATGTCTCCGTCCCCACCGTGCCGGTGTTCGCCACCTACGTGAATACGCGCGCGGGGGCGGCGGGTGACCTGGGCCCCGAGGGCCTGCAGTTCGTCCCGGCGGAGCGCTCGCCGATCAAGGCGCCGCTCCTCTTCGTCGGCAACGAGATCAGCGGCACGACCGCCATCTTCGAGATCAAGCTTCGGTAGGGGCCCGGCTCGACGCGCGAGGGGCGCCGCGGCCACGCCGCGGCGCCCCTCGCCGTTCGTCCGGTCCGGAGGCGACCGGTGCGCCGGCGCCCGACCGCCGCATCAGCGGACGGGGGTCACCGCGCGCCGGCCGGCACCTGCTTCCAGAACGCGATGCCGCTCGCCTGCTGGCCGATCGCGACGCTGCCGACCTTCTGCCGCGCGACGATGTCGAACACGTCCACGCGGCCCGGGGCCGCGCCGACGCCCTCGCTGGTGACGAACGCGTAGCGCGAGTCGGTGGAGACGGCGACGCCGTGCGCGAGCGTGTTCGTGGTCGGGATCTGCGCGACGCTCTGGCCGGTCGCGAGATCGTAGATCTCGAACTTCGCCCCCTGCTTCAGCGTGGCGACGAGATACTTCCCGTCGGGCGTCACCGCGAGGTTGTAGACGCCGCGGCCGGTCTTGATGTGCCGGACCACCGTCCACGAGTCGCGCGAGATCTCGACGATGTCGTCCGCCTTGTTGCAGGCGACGAAGATGCTGGCGCCGGTGACCGACGGCTGCGCCCACGTCGGGGAGCAGGTCTGCGGGGTCATCTCGTGCTTGTGTCCGCCCATGGCGAGGTAGCCGACCTGCGCCGGGTCGGCCGTGGCGCCGTTCGACGCCTTCTTCGTGCCCTCGACCCACATCTCGACCATCGGGTCGTCGGCGGCGAGCGGCCCCTCGCGGCCGACCGCGACCGAGAACCGGCGGCTCACCTTCATCGCGCGGAGGTCGATCTCGACCAATTGGTCGTCCATCATGCAGCCCGAGTACTGCAGCCGTCCGTCGGGCGAGACCCGGCTGCCGTGCGGCATCGTGCAGGTGACGATGCGTGCGACCTCCTCCAGCGTCGGCGTGTAGACGACCGACTGCGACGACGGCACCATGTCGCCGTGCAGGTTGAAGTTCGCCGAGATCGCGTACAGTCCGTCGGGCGTCACGTCGATCGACGCCGGGAACGCGCCGAGCAGGGTCCCCGGCCCGGCGAGCGTGTCGGGGCCGAGCACGTACTGCCAGTACTTGCCGTCCGGGAATCCGTGACCGGTCGTCATGTGCAGGCGCTTGCCGTCGGCCGAGATCTGCAGCCCGTGCGGCCCTTCCATCTCCGCCTGGAGTTCGCCGATGATGATCTCGCGCTCGACCGTCGCGCCGTCCGGCCCGAACCGCACGCGGTAGATCTTGTCCGCACTCTCCGCGCCGGCGTACACGTAGTACGTCGCGGCCGGCTGCGCCGGCGCGGTGGTCGCCGGTGGTGCGGCCGCGGACCCTGCCGCGCGGGCGGGCGGGCCGCCCTGGGCGCCGAGGTGCGGTGCGAGCGCCGTGAGCAACCCGAGCGCGGCGGCCGTGCCGGCCGCCCGGGACAGACCGGATGCGTGGTTGCGGCCGTGGTCGGCGTGGTGCATTGTCTCACCCTTGCGGTGTCGGTCAACCATCCTGAGGAGCCCCCTGCCATGCGGATGTTAGCACGCAATCGTCGATTCGTCACGCAGACCCTCGGCGCGGCGTTGACGCTCGCCGCCGCGGCCGGCCTCGCCGCCGCCCAGCAGGCGGGGGCCGCGCCGGCGGATCGTCCCGCGATGCGCAACGCCCCGGCGGAAGCCATCCCCGCCGCGCGGCTGGTCGCGGAACCGGCCTCGCTGGCACTCCGGGCGGGCCAGACGGTCCCCTTCCGCGTGCGCGCCTTCGACGCCAACGGACGCGAGATCGCCAATCCGTTCGTGCAGGTGCGGGCCAGCAATCGCGGCGTGCGCTTCGCCGACACCACCGTGACCGCCACCGCGGCCGGGCGCTACGAGGCGACGGCGATGGCCCTGGGCGCGAACGGTGCGCCGATCTCGATCACCATCCCGATCACCGTGACGTGGCCCGCGCTCACCCGGCTCGAGATCGCGGGCACCGCCGGGCCGCTCTATGCGGGGCTCACGCAGGCCCAGAAGCTCAACGGGTGGCATGCGGACGGGTCGGAGCGGACCGGCCTCACCGCCAGCTGGCGCTCGAGCGATCCCCGGGTGGCGACGGTGAACCGCTTCGGCGACGTCACCGCACTCGCGGCGGGCACCGTCACCGTCACCGCCGAGGCCGAGGGCGTCAAGGCGACGCGCACCTACACGATCGGCACCAATCCGGTCGCGAGGATCGAGATCGGCATCGCCGAATCGCAGATCCGCACCGGCGACGTGCTCCACCTGAAGGCGACGGCGCGCCGCGCCAACGGCCAGGTCGTCGCCGACGCGCCGATCACCTGGAGCTACACGTACGTGCCGGACGACTCGATCGCCCCGGCCGGCCTTCCCGGCGGGGCGGGCATCGTGCAGTTCGACCGCTTCGCGGCGAACTATCCGGGCCGGTACACGCTGCTCGCGCAGTCCGGCGGCGCGTACGCGCAGTGGGCGGTGCAGGTCAATCCGCGTGATGTCCGCCAGCGCATCCAGGTGACCGGCCGCGGCAACATCAATGCCACACACACCTCGGACCTGTGGCCGTGGACCGGCAAGAACGGCCGCGACTACGTGCTCGTCGGCACCTGGGGCGGCGACGGGTACGCCCTCGTGTTCGACATCACGGACATGGACAACATCGTCAAGACCGACTCGGTCCGCGTGGACGCGCGGACGATCAACGACGTGACGGTCTCGCCGGACGGCCGCTACGGCGTGCTCTCGCGCGAGGGCGCGTCCAACCGGGTCAACGGCGTCGTCATCCTGGACCTCGCCGACCCGGCGCATCCGAAGGTCGCCAGCACGTTCGACCAGGAGCTCACCGGCGGTGTGCACAACATGTTCGCCACCAACGACTACCTGTTCGCGATCTCCGGCGGCGCCAAGTACGTCATCATCGACGTGCGCGACATCTACAAGCCGAAGTACGTGAGCGAGTACCGCCACCCGAACGCCCGCATCCATGACCTCTGGGTGCGCGACGGCATCGCCTACTCGGCGCAGGGCGGCGTGGGCGTCGTCGTGGTGGACGTCGGCAACGGGCGCTACGGCGGCTCGATCGAGAACCCGAAGCTCATCACGACGTACCGCGTGAACTCGGGCCATGAGATCTTCCCGTACTTCCAGCAGAAGACCGGGCGCACCTACCTGTTCATCGGCGACGAGGAGATGAGCCGCCGCGGCCGCACGTGGGAGGGCACGCAGTACTCGCTCGCCGGCCCGGACGGCAAGCCGCCCCGCAACGGCATCGCGCAGACGTCAGGCGGCTACACCCATATCGTGGACTTCACCGACCCGATGCATCCGATCCCGGTCGGCCGCTACCACCTCGAGGACTACGGCTCGCACGACATCATCGTCGAGGACGACATCCTCTATCAGGCGTACTACGACGGCGGCGTCCGCGTCGTGGACGTCTCGGGCGAGCTCCTCGGCAACATCTACGACCAGAACCGCGAGATCGCCGTCTTCAAGCCGTACGACCCGGACGCCTACACCCCCAATGCGCCGTTCGTCATGAACGCGATGCCGTGGAAGGGCCGCGTCCTGTTCACCGACTTCAACAGCGGCCTCTGGGCCGCGAAGCTGCTGCCCAAGCCCGTCGTGCAATAGGCAGCGTTCGACACGAAGTGGAACGCGGGCGCCCGGCCACCGGCCGGGCGCCCGCGTCGCTTACCCATGCGGGCGGGCCCGCGTACCTTCCGGTCATGCGTCGGCCGCTCCGTCCGTCGCCGCCCCCCCGGTGCGTGCGCGTCCTGCTGGCGGTGCTCGCCGCCGCCGGGTGCGCGCGCGAGCCGCAGGGACCGCCGGCGATCGGCTTCACCTACGCCTTCCAGGACACGCTGTTCCGCGCCTTCCTCGAGCGGGAGATCGAGCGGGAGCGGCCCGAGGGCGCGGTGCGCATCGTCGTGCGCGGCGCCGACGACGCCGCCGTCGGCGCGGGTTCACTCGGCGCGGAGGTCCGGTGGGCGACCCGGCTGGCGGCCGACCCGCGCGTCATCGTCTCCGTCGGACCCGACGGCAGCCGTGAGGCGCTGCAGGTCGCGCCGATCTACCGCGGCGCCGGGGTGCCCGATCTCGTGCCCACCGGCACGAGCCGCCTCCTCGCCGACGCCGGCCCCCAGACCATCGCGCTGCCGCCGAACGACTCGGTGCAGGCCGAGGTGTTCGCGGCGTTCGCGGACACCGCGCTGCGGGCGCAACGCGTGCGGGTGCTCCACATCCCGGATGAGTACGGCGTCGGGCTCGCGCGGTTCGCCGAGGCCGCGCTCCGGCGGCGCGGCATCGCCGTCGGCGCACGCGTCACGGTGCGCCAGGGCGCCGATTGCCGCGTCGCGGCCGACTCCACCGCGTTCGCGCTCGCCGTCGAGGAGGCCGCGCGCGACGCTGCACCCGACGTCGTCCTCATCGCCACGCGCACCCGCGAAGGGGCCTGTCTCACCGCGGCGCTGAAGCGGCGGCTGCCGACGGTGCGCATCGTGCTCGGCGACGGCGTGGACGTGAGCGAGGAGTTCCGCACCCGGGCCGCCGCGGCGGCGGTGGGCGTGCACGCGATGCTCTTCTGGCATGCGAGCGTCGGCCGCCGCGACGCCGCCGACCTCGCGGCCCGGTTCGAGCGCGAGGTCGGCCGGCCGATGCGCAGCGGCGAGGCGATGTACCTCGACGGCGCCCGGCTCGCTGCCACCGCCATCCGTACCGTGGGCGCCGACCGCGCGGCCGTGCTCGCGTGGCTGCAGGGCGTGGGCACGCGCACGCCGCCCTACGTCGGGATCACCGGCGAGTTCTCGTTCGCCCCCGGCGCCAGGCGGCCGATCTACATCGGCCGCTTCGACGGACGCGACTTCACCATCGTCGCCCGATGAGCGCCATCGGTCGCCCGGCGACGCTCCGCGCCCGGCTGATCCTCCTCGGGGCGCTGTCCATCCTGTACGTGATCGTGGTCACGGTGCAGCTGGGCAGCGTGCTCGTACCGGCGGCGACCGCGATGGAGGGGCGCGCCCGCGACCAGCTCTCCGAGCACGACCGCATCGCCGGTGACCTCAAGCGGATGACCGAGGCCCGGCGCGAGGTCGCGCGCTGGGTGCCGCCGATCCGGGATACCGTCGGTCGCGAGTCGCTCGCGGCGATCCGGACGGAGATGGACCGGCTGCTCGCCGAGGGCGTGGCGATGCGGGGCGCGCTCGAGCGCGCCGACGTGCCGCTGGAGATGCGGGTGCTCCTCGCCGAGGCGCTCGAGCAGGAGACGGCGCTCGGCGTCCACGTCGTCGAGGCGATCCGCGCGGTGCAGCTCGGGCGTCCCGCGGACGGCGTCGAGCCGCTCCGCGCCAGCGGTCTCCGGTCCGACTCGAGCGCCCGGCTCCTCTCGCTCGCGCAGCGCCGCGCCCTGGCCATCGCCGTGGACGAGCAGGGCACCCTCCTGCGCGACCTCGAACGGCTCGAGCGCTGGGCGAGCCTCTGGGTGGTCGTCGGCCTCGTCCTGTTCGCGTGGGGCGTCTGGATGCTCCGCGACCAGCTCCTGCGCCCGCTCGCCGCGATCGAGGGGGCGGTGCGCCGCATCCGTGACGGCGACCTCGACACGGTGCTCGCCGTCCCGCGCGCCGACGAGCTGGGCCGCCTCGCCGACCTCGTGAACGACATGCGTGCCATGCTGCGCGCCCGCGCCGAGGACGAGACCGCCCGCCGCGAGGGACTCACCGAGCGCTTCGGGCGCATCCTCGACGAATCGTCCAACGAGATCGGCATCTTCGACGCCCGGTCGCTCCGGGCCCTCCAGCTCAACCGGGGGGCGCGCGCGCACCTCGGCTACGCCCCCGAGGAGGTCGCGGCGCTGTCGCTTCCGCAACTGCTCCGGGCGATCGACGTCGGCGTGCTGCACGAACTCGTCGCCCGACTCCGGACGGGGCAGCAGGAGCGGCTCATCCTCACCACCCGCCAGACGCGGAAGGACGGGAGCGACTATCCGGTCGAGCTGACGGTGCGCCTCTCGCGCGACCGCGACGCCGAACTGCTCATCATCGTCGGCGAGGATGCCGGGGCGCGCGAGCGGGTGCGTGAGCTCGACCGGGCGCTCCGTGAGCACAGCTACCGCGAGCAGCAGCGCCTCGAGCGCGAGCCGGTGGGGGCGACCCTCGCGTCGATCGCGTCCATGGCCGCGCAGGCGCTCCAGGTCCCGCAGGTCGGCATCTGGCGCGAGAAGGGCGGCGCGCACCATTGCATCGGGACCAGCGGGCCGCCGGGGCCCGAGCTCGCCGCGCGCGCGCTCCCCGACGCCCCGTGGCACCTCACCGTGACCGTCCCGGCCACCGCCCGCGGCGACCTCCTGCTCGTGGCCGAGGCGCCCGCGCCGGACCGCGTGTGGAGCGCCGAGGAGCGCACGTTCCTCCGGGCGGTGGGGGCGCTCGCGGCCCGTGCGGTGGACGCCGACGAGCGGCGCGCGCTCGAGCAGGCCCTCGCCCGAGCCCAGCGGATGGACTCGATCGGGCAGCTCGCCGGCGGCATCGCGCACGACTTCAACAACATCCTCACCGCCATCCTCGGCAACCTGGAGATCGCGCGGAGCGGGCTCGATCCCAACGACGGCCGGGCCGGCGCGATCGCCGACGCGGAGGAGGCGGCGCGCCGCGCCGCGGATCTGACGCGGCAGCTGCTCACCTTCGCGCGGCACCAGCGGGTGGAGCAGCGGGTGATCGACCTGAATGCACTGACCCGCGACGCCGACCGCATGCTGCGCCGGCTCGTGGGGCCGGAGGTCGAGATCGACACCCGGCTCGACCCGGCGCTGCGCGCGGTGCGGGCCGCGCCCGGCCAGATCGAGCAGGTGCTGCTGAACCTCGTGGTGAATGCACGGGACGCCACCCCGCGCGGCGGCCGCATCAGCATCGCCACCCGCAACCGACTCGTCGCCGGAACGCCGGGGGACGGGGCGGGGGACGTGCCGCCGGGCGACTACGTCGAGCTCAGCGTTCGGGACACCGGCAGCGGCATGCCCGCCGACGTGCTCGAGCGCGTGTTCGAGCCCTTCTTCACCACCAAGGAGCCCGGCGCGGGCACCGGACTCGGACTCGCCGTCTGCTACGGGATCGTCCGCCAGGCCGGCGGCGACATCGTCGTGCAGAGTGCGCCCGGCGAGGGCACGGTGTTCCGCGTACTGCTCCCGGCCGTGGATGCGCCGGTGGAGCCGCTCGATCGTGCCCCGGCGCCCGGCCAGGCGCGCGGCAGCGAGACCATCCTGGTGGCCGAGGACGAGCCCGCGATCCGCACGCTCGTCGCCCGGGCCCTGGGGGCGCGCGGATACCGGGTGCTGCACGCGGCGGACGGCCAGCAGGCGCTCGATGTCGCCGCCGGTCTCGCCGAGGCGCCGCACCTCCTGCTCACCGATGTGGTGATGCCGCGGCTGGGCGGCCCCGAGCTCGCCGTCGCCCTCCGGCACCGCTGGCCCACGCTGCCGGTGCTGCTGATGTCCGGCTACACGGCCGATGCGCTGCGCGAGGGGCGCGAGGTGCCGGAGAGCGCCTTCCTGGCGAAGCCGTTCACCGCGGACCAGCTGAGCCTGCGCGTGCGCGAGGTGCTCGACGGGCGCTACCGCCGGGAGACCCCCAGGCCCGGGGCCACGCGCGCGATCCCGGGCTAGATTGCCCTCCCATGGACGCCATCCAGGCCTACTTCAGCACCATCCCGTCGTCGCACCGCGCGCTGATCCTCGCCGGCGGCATCGCCTTCTTCTGGGTCTGGGAGAGCGCCTTCCCGCTCTTCCGGTTCGAGTACCGGAAGTGGCCCCACGCGCTCGTGAACCTCTTCTTCACCGCCACGACCATCGTCGTGAATTTCGTCCTCGCGTTCCTGCTCCTGGACGCGAGCGCCTGGGTGACCGGGGCCGGGATCGGCGTGCTCTCGTGGATGGGCGGTGCCCCGTTGTGGCTCCAGGCGCTGGTCGGGCTGCTGCTGCTCGATCTCGTCGGGGCGTGGCTGGCGCACTTCGTCGAGCACAAGACGCCGGTGCTCTGGCGCCTGCACCTGATCCACCACTCCGACACGCACATCGACACGACGACGGCGAACCGGCACCATCCGGGGGAGAGCGTCGTCCGGTTCGCGTTCACCCTGCTCGCGGTGGTGGTCGCCGGGGCGCCGATGTGGCTGGTCTTCCTGTACCAGAGCCTGAGCGTGGTGCTCAGCCAGTTCAACCACGCCAACATCGCGCTGCCGGCCTGGCTCGACCGCGCGCTGGCGTGGGTGGTCGTCTCGCCGGACATGCACAAGGTGCACCACCACTACGTGCTGCCCTACACCGATTCGAACTACGGCAACGTCTTCTCGGTGTGGGACCGGGTGTTCGGCACCTTCATGGATATGGAGCGCGCCCGACTGGTGTATGGCGTGGATACCCACATGGATCCGCGCGAGCACGGGACCGTCGGGGCACTCCTGACGATGCCCCTGCGACCGGGGACCAAGGGCCCCAAGGGCTGAGCAGGCGGCGTCCAACCCAGCGTCGGGTCGGTCGAACCGTTGTCAGGCAGAGTTGACGGGGGATTCTCTGTAGCCTACAGAGAATCCCCTACGTCTTTCCCCTCACACGATTTAGGGCACTTCTCCCTACTGCGCTGAGGCGTCACTGTGTGCAGGTTCTGTGGCATTCCGGACTGTCACGCAAACCCGACACTCGCGATTCGGAGGCCCCTCGCATGCGCATCGTCCTTGTGCACCCCAACTATCACTCGGGTGGGGCGGAGATCGCGGGGAACTGGCCGCCGGCGTGGGTCGCCTACATCAGCGGGGCGCTCAAGGCGGCCGGGTTCACGGATGTGACCTTCCTCGATGCGATGACGGACCACATCGCGGACGACGCGCTCGCGGCGCAGCTCCTCGCGCTCGACCCGGACGTGGTCATGCTCACGGCGATCACGCCGGCGATCTACAAGGCGCAGGAGACCGTCCAGCTGGTCCGCCGCGTGGTGCCCCGCGCCACGACGGTGCTCGGCGGCATCCACGGCACCTTCATGTACGGCCAGGTGCTCGGCGAGTGCCCGCAGATCGACTACATCGTGCGCGGCGAGGGCGAGGAGGTCGTCGTGAACCTCGTGCGGGCGCTGGCCGAGGGCCGGCTCCCGGCCGAGCGCGAATCGATCCGCGGGATCGCGTTCCTCAAGGATGGCGCGCCGGTCGCGACCACGCCGCACCCGTCCATCCAGGATCTCGACACGCTGACGCCCGACTGGGACATCCTCAACTGGGACCGCTACATCTACATCCCGCTCAACACCCGGGTGGCGATCCCCAACTTCGCGCGCGGCTGCCCGTTCACCTGCAGCTTCTGCTCGCAGTGGAAGTTCTGGCGCCAGTACCGCACGCGCGACCCGAAGAAGTTCGTGGACGAGATCGAGTACCTCGTCACGAAGCACAAGGTCGGCTTCTTCATCCTCGCCGACGAGGAGCCGACGATCAACCGGAAGAAGTTCGTCGAGCTCTGCAACGAGCTGATCGCGCGCGACCTCGGCATCAAGTGGGGCATCAACACCCGCGTCACCGACATCCTGCGCGACGAGGAGCTGCTGCCGCTCTACCGCAAGGCGGGGCTCGTGCACGTCTCGCTCGGCACCGAGGCCGCGGCGCAACTCAAGCTCGACCGCTTCAACAAGGAGATCAAGGTCGAGCAGTCCAAGAAGGCGATCCAGCTCCTCCGGCAGAACGGCATCGTCACCGAGGCGCAGTTCATCGTCGGGCTCGAGAACGAGACCCCGGAGACCCTCGAGGAGACGTACCGGATGGCGCAGGACTGGAAGCCGGATCTCGTCAACTGGAACTGCTACACGCCGTGGCCGTTCTCCGACCTCTTCGCCGACCTCGGCGACAAGGTCGAGGTGCGCGACTACGCGAAGTACAACTTCGTCACGCCGATCATCCAGCCCGACGTGATGACCCGTGACCAGGTGCTCTTCCACGTCCTGAAGAACTACCGCCGCTTCTACTTCAGGAAGGCGACCGGCGGGTATCTCTGGGACAAGGACCCGTTCCGCCGGAAGTACCTCCGCGGCTGCCTGAAGGCCTACCTCAAGAGCGCCATGGAGCGCCGCTTCTACGACCTCGGCCGCGTGAACTACTGGGGTGCCGGCAAGGCCGACTGGCAGTTCGACGAGTCCAAGATCACCTCGAAGGAGGAGCTGGTGCGCCTCCGCACCAAGCGCGAGATCCAGCACGTGCACGGGCAGTCGCCGCTCGATCCGGCGGTGCCGATGGTCTCGGTCGCGGGGCACGAGCTCCCCGCCGACGAGTTCATCGCGCCCAAGCGCTCGACGATGCGCCCCAAGGCGAAGGGCGGCACCGCGGTGATGCCGGACGAGGACGCCTCGACCGCCGCCGTCGCGGCCGCCAGCGAGGGGATCCGCGCATGCTGAGCCTCGGCGACCTGGCCGAGCCGGTGCCGGCGGACCTGCTCGCGAAGTACGATGTCGCCGGGCCGCGCTACACGTCGTATCCCACCGTCCCGGCCTGGCGCGACGACTTCGCGCCCGACGACTTCGCGCGCGCCCTCCGCGCGGCCGGGGCGACCGGGACGCCGGTGGCCCTCTACGGCCACTTCCCGTACTGCGCCGCCAAGTGCTTCTACTGCGGCTGCAACGCCGTCACCACCAGCCGGCCGGAGGCGATCGACCGCTACCTCGACGACCTCGAGCGGGAGCTCGACTGCGTCGTCGGCGAGCTCGGGCGCTTCCACCGGACGGCGCAGCTGCACTGGGGCGGGGGCACCCCGAATCACCTCGACGACCGCCAGCTCGAACGCGCGTTCCGCCTCTACGCCGACCGCTTCCGCTTCACCGACGAGGTCGAGCTGAGCCTCGAGGCCGACCCGCGACTCGTCTCGCGGGAGCAGCTCCGGACCCTGCGCGCCCTCGGCTTCACGCGCATCTCGTTCGGGGTGCAGGACCTCGACCGCAACGTCCAGGAGGCGATCGGCCGCCTGCAGTCGCCGGCCCTCGTGCGCGACGTGTGCGAGAGCGCGCGCGAGGCCGGCTTCACCGGGCTCAACATCGACCTCATCTACGGCCTGCCGCGGCAGACGCCGGAGTCCTTCGCGCGCACCATCGACGAGGCCCTGCGCCTCGGGCCCGACCGGGTCGCCTGCTTCGGCTACGCGCACCTGCCGTCGTCGCGGCCGCACCAGCGTGTCATCGAGGAGGCCGAGCTGCCCGACGCGCCCGAACGGGCGGCCCTGTTCCAGCTCGCGGTGCGCCGCTTCACCGAGGCGGGGTACGCCTGGATCGGGCTCGACCACTTCGCGAAGGCCGACGACCCGCTCGCGGTCGCGCAGCGCGAGGGGCGGCTCCACCGGAACTTCATGGGCTATACCACGATGCCGGCCGCACATCTCGTCGGCACCGGGATGAGCGCCATCTCCGACGTCGGCGGCGCCTTCGCGCAGAACGAGGCGCGGCTCGGTCCGTGGCGCGAGCGGGTGGACGCCGGGCGGCTGAGCACGGTGCGCGGCCTGTGGCTCTCCGACGATGACCGCGCGCGGAAGCACGCCATCCAGCAGCTGATGTGCAACCTCGAGCTCGCCTTCGACGACATCCCGCCCGGTGTCGACGACCTGCGGGCGCGCTTCGCGCCGTTCGAGGACGACGGTTTCGTCGAGTTCGGTGTGGACCGCGTGCAGGTCACGCCGCGCGGCCGGTTCTTCATCCGCAACCTCTGCATGGAACTCGACGCCTACCTGCCGACCCAGCAGGGACAGGGGCGCTTCTCGAGGACGGTGTGACCGCGTCGGCCGGCCGGATCGGCCCGAACGCGATCATCCAGACGGCGGCCGCACTGCGCGCGCGCGTGGGCGAGGTCCACGCGCAGGCGCTGGTCGTCGGCGCCACCGGACGCGGCCTCGGCGCGCTCCCGACCGAGATGGTGGACGAGGCCGAGGTGAACCGGCTCGTGCGCGCGCTCGCCCACGACCTCGACCCGGCACTCTTCGAGGCCGTCCTCCGCGACGCGGGACGGCGGACCGCCGACTACCTGATGGCGCACCGGATCCCGCGCCTCGCACAGCGGCTCATGGGCCTGCTGCCGCCGGCGCTCGCGCTCCGGGTCCTGCTCGCAGGCATCATGCGGCACACCTGGACGTTCGCCGGGTCGGCCGCCGTGACGCTGAGGCGACCGCGCGGCGCGCCGCTCACCCTCGAGATGCGGCACTGCCCCATGTGCCGAGGGATGCGCACGGGGACCGCGACCTGTCACTTCTACGCCGCGACGCTGGAGCACCTGCTCACGACGCTCGTCACCCCGGCGGCACGGGTGGTCGAGACGAGTTGCGAGGCGACGGGCGGCCCCGCCTGCGCGTTCGCGCTTCGGCTCCGCGGCTAGGCTGCCGCAGCGAGGCGCCGAAGCCGGGAGCCGAAGCTAGGCGCCACGGCGCCGGACGCGCCCCCCGGGCCCTCAGCCGGTCGGTCCGTCGCCGGCTGCCGTGCCCCCGTGACGCGCCAGCCGCGCCATCAGGTGGCGCCGCACGTCCGGCCACTCCGCGCGGAGGATGCTGTACATCACGGTGTCGCGGGCCGTGCCGTCCTTCCGGGCCTGGTGGTGCCGCAGGATGCCGTCGCGCTGTGCGCCCAGCGCCTCGATCGCGCGCTGCGAACGCGCATTGAAGCGGTCCGTGCGCAGGCCGACCACGGCGCAGCCGAGCGCGTCGAAGGCGTGCGTCAGCAGAAGGAGCTTGCACGCGGTGTTCACGTGGCTCCGCTGCCAACGGGCCGCGTACCAGGTATAGCCGATCTCGACGCGGTCGATCGCCGCCTCGATGTCGTGGAAGCGCGTCGTCCCGACGATGGTCCCGTCGCCGGCGAGGCGGACGACCCAGGGCCACATCCGCCCGTCCCGCTGGCCCGCGAGCGCGGTCTCGACGTACGCGGCCGCCTCCTCCGGGCGCGGCACGGACGTGAACCAGAGCTCCCAGAGCGCGCCGTCGCGCGCCGCCTCGGCCAGGGGCTCCGCGTGCATCGGCGTCAGTGGCTCGAGGCGCACGCCATGCCCCTCGAGGGTCACCGGTGTCAGATGGATCATGGTCCGAATGTAATCCAGGTCACGCGCGCGCGGCGCCGCGCCCGCCGCGTGACGCAGCGCACGAAACCTCGTGCGTGCTCGCGCGTATCTTCGAGTGGACCTCACCCCACACCCATGCACATGACCCGCGCCCGTTCCGTGTTCGTGCTCGCCGCGCTCGTCGCGGCGGCCGCCTGCTCCGACTCCACCGGGCCCTTGCCGCCCCTCGACGAGGCCGCGCTCGTCGGCGACATGAACGCCGCCGCGTCCGCCACGGACGCCCCCGCGGCCGCCAGTCTCGCGGTCCTGGGCGACCAGATGAACTTCGCCCTCGGCGGCGGGGTCGCCGTCGTCGCGGCAGAGGCCGTGCCCGCGCTGCTCAAGGACCCGCTCGCCCTCGTGAAGGACGGCGCGCTCGCCAAGCGCCTCGCCCCGACCACCGGCGGCACGACCGCCAGCGTCATCCCGCAGGCCGCGCTCGGCAAGACGTTCGTGTACTCGACCGACTCCGGCCGCTACGTCTTGAGCGCACGGACCGGAGCGCCCGCGAACGGCGTCCGGTTCGTGCTCTACGCGGTGGACCCCCTCTTCCAGGAGATCGTGCTGCCGCTCACCGAGGTGGGCTACGCCGACCTCACGCGGACGGTCGTGAACGACAATGCGCGCGCCCGCGTCGAGGTCTGGACGACGGGTGGCGAGACCAAGGTGCTCGACTACGTCGCGATCGTCGGCGGCACGCTCGTCGCCCCGGCGGTGACCGTCGAGGGCTTCTCGCGGAATGGCGCCGACTCGCTCGCCTTCCGGCTGGTGACGCGCGCGTCGCTCGCGAATGAGAGCGTCAGCATCAACTGGCGCGCGGCCGTGCCGTCGCGCGACCTCGTGACCGTCGTCGAGCAGGTGCTCACCGGCGGCGAGGTCGGGTCCGTCGCCTTCGACGGCAAGATCGCGAGCGCCAATGGGGTCGTGACCATGAAGGGCACGCTCCAGCAGCAGTCCGGCGGCACGATCACGGTCAAGGTGAACGGCGAGACCTTCGCGCGCATCGTGCTCGCGACGCCGAGCGCCGAACCGGAGATCACGGGCCCGACCGGCGAGCCGCTGACCGAACAGCAGGTCGTCATGCTCCAGCAGATCTTCGCCTGGTTCCAGGGCGCCTATGCCCTCTTCTTCGGCCTCCTGGCCCCGGTCTCCGGCCTGCTCGACCTCGCCTTCTGACGCGACGCTGGCGCCGGGGGGTACCGGCGTCGGGTGAACTGAGGCCCCCGGCCGGTCCTTCGGGACCGGCCGGGGGCCTCGTCATCTGGTCGGCGTCACCCGGGCGCGCGGGACTCGGGCGCGCGGGACTCGGGCGCGCGGGACTCGGGGGCCGGGTCACACGGGGGCGCCGCGCCTCGGGAAGACGAAGGTCTGCTGCCCGAGCCGACGGTCGGCGACCGCGGAGACGAGGTCCACCGTGGACACGATCCCGACGAGGCGGTGGTCCTCGACGACGGGCAGCCGGTGCAGCCGTTCGCGCTTCATCACCTCGGCGGCGAGCGTGACCGCGTCGTCCGGGCGCAGCGAGCGCACGGGCGCGCGCGTCATCGCCTCCTCGACCGCGTGTCCCTCGAGGATCCCGTGCTCGCGTCCGCCGTCCATCTCCGGTGGCTCGGACGGGAGTCCGGCGATGAAGTCGAGCAGGTCGCTGGCGCTGAGCATGCCGACGATGCGGCCGTTCGCCACGACGGGCATCCCGCCGAGCCGCTCGGTGGCGAGGAGTTCGGCGGCCTCGCGGATGCTGACGTCCGGTGCGATGGTCAGCACCTCCGTGGTCATGATGTCGCGTAGCTTGAGCATCGGGACCTCCCGGGTGTTGGCGCGGCCTCAGCGCGTGGTGGGGAGCGGGAAGCGGAGCCCGGCGAAGACGCCCTCGCCGTCGGACGGCATATCGCCGCCGACCGGGGCGAGCGCGACCTCGGCACCTGCCGCGAGCGCCCGCTGCACGAGTGCCTCGATCTCGTCGGGGTGCTGCCGCCAGGCGCGTTCGGAGAAGATGAGCTCGGCGAGGGCGCCCAGGTCGGCGGCGGTGCGGGCGGGCGTGAGTCCGACGGCGGCCCGGCCGTGTGCGTGCGCCATCTCGCGCAGCTCCGCGACGCGACGGAGCCGGAGCGTACGCTCGAGGTCCTGGAGGGCCCCATGGATGACCGGGGCGGTCACCGCGTCATCCGCGGAGAGCGCGAGATCGGCGACCAGCACCGCGCGGTCGGCCACCGCGCCGGGCAGGTGGGCGAGCAGGCGGGCCGCAGCCTCGGCGCCGCCGCCGATCAGGATCGGCATGGTTCGTCCCGCCAGATGGAGCACCTGGGTGCGCGCGAACGCGAGCAGTCGGTCCGTGGCCTCCTGCCGCTGGCGCTGGTCCTCATCGGTCCTCGTGCGGCCACGCGTGCCGTCGTGGAACCCGAGGCGCGCCGCGTCCCCCATGTGCGGTCCCGGCTCGTGGTCGAGCGTGGCATCGCGCGAGACCAGCGGCTCCAGCACACCCTCGTGCCAGCGGTGGATGCGCAGGTGCAGGCGGTCGATGCGGACCACGAGCGCCGGCGGCTCGTCCGCCGCGCGGAGGAACGGGACCAGTCGCACGCCCGGGCCCCACGCCACCTGCGTCTCGGCCGCGTCGCGGAGGTGGACCGTGAGCACCTCGCCGCCGGCACTGGCGAAGCAGGCCCACCCGAGCCCGCCGGCCGGGGTCTCGCCGTTCGGCAGCCGGCCGAGGACTTCCGCGGCGCAGCGCTCGAAGGCGTCCTGCTCGTCGGCCGGGGCCTGGACGAGCGACTCGCGGACGTCGTTCAGTCCCTGCCGGAGGCGGACGCGCCAGTTGCGGCGCGCCGCGGGGTCCGCCGGGGCCGCCTCGATGTACACGGAGAGGGTGAGCTCGTCGCGGTGCGCACGCACGAAATCGAGGAGATCGTCTCGGATGTTCACGGGGCCCTCCGGCTCGTTCGGATCCACCGTACAGGTGCAATACTGCCCGGCGGTGCGGTGGGAGCCATCAGCGGAGATGCTGAACCCGTGTGCGGGGAAACCGTAGGTGGGCCGAAGCCGCACGGGTGGGTTCCCTCGCACGGCGCGGCCGGGAAGCACGACGGGGCGGCGCCGTCCGGCGCCGCCCCGTTGCGTGTCGAGCCGCTGTCGAGCGGTCAGGGATAACCGCGGGCCCAGTGGTTGGTCAGGTTGCCGGTGTAGGCGGTGGAGAGGATCGGATAGACGGCGGGCAACGCCGTCCCCCACGTGTGGCTGATGTAGTTCACCGTGGTGGGGCTGCCGGTGTCCTGTGTCCGCGTGATGGTGTTCTGGAAGTTGACCATCAGCCAGTACGTGCCGGCGGCGACCGTCACGTTGCCCGTCGTGAACTCGACCTGGCCGGTCGTGCTGATGGTCCCGACGGCCTGCGCGACGAGCACGCTGGGCCGGCCGGCGGCATCGGTGTAGAGCCCGATCCGCGCGCCGCCGGTGCCGCCGGCGACGTTCAGCCCGAGGTGCGTGAGCGTGATCGGCTGCGAGATCGTGATCTGCTGGCCGATCAGGTAGTTCGGGCTCCACGGGCTCGTCCCGGCGAAGGCCGTCGGGTAGCCGTAGCGCACCACGTACGAGGCCTTCACGGAGACGTTGGAGAACGAGCTGTAGCCCTGCAGCATGATGAACCAGTCACCGGCCGCCGGGTTGTCGATGACGCACTCCTCGGCGTTGCCGCCGATGTACGGCCGGCAGTTGAAGAGCCCGAGGGTCGCCGCGAACCCTTGGCGCACGTACAGGTCGGCGTCGCCGGTGCCGCCCGAGATGGTGACGCGCAGCTGCGGCGTGCCGGCGGGCACGTTGATGACGTAGTGGCGCTGCGCGGACGCGGTGTCCGTGATGCCGGCGATCGTCTGCCCGTTCGACATCGGGACCGGCATCCACACGCCGGCTCGCACCGTCGTGTCGGAGAGGGTGCCGTTGGAGACCGCGCGGACGGACCACGAGGCGCTGATCCCGGCCGGCACCGAGGGATAGGTGTACGTCGTGACGTCCGGTCCCACCGTGCCGATCACGCTGACCGGGGTGCACCCGACGCCGCCGCACGCGAGGATCTGGTAGCCGGTCTCGATCGTGCTGTTGTCGGACCAGGTGACGTCGACCCGCCCGCGGTCCACCACCGTCGCCTGGATGCCGCTGGGCGCGACGAGCACCGTGGACGCATCCCCCGACACCGGGCCGCCCGCGGAGAATCCGATGCCGCTCCGGAACGTCCGCACGCGGTAGCGATAGATGCTGTTCGGCACCACCGAGCTGTCGACGTGCGCGGTGACGTCGACGCCCAGCACCGCGGTGATGCTGAAGTTCGAGCAGCCGGTGCCCGCGCAGCGCTCGATGACGTTGAACGTCTCGTTGTCGGCGTTGTCGGCCCACGTGACGGTCACGCGGTTGACCGTGTTCGGCGTCACCACGAGCGCGCTCGGGTCGGCCGGCTGCCGCGTGTCCGCCGCCGCCGTGTTGCTGTACGGGGTCACGCCCACCGCATTGAAGGCGCGGATCCGGTAGACGTATGACCCGTTGAGCACGAGGCCGGTGTTCGCGAAGCCGGTCACGTCCGGACCCGTGGTCGCGATCTCCTCGAAGTCGGTGCATCCCGCGCTGCTGCACCGTTCGATGCGGTAGCCGGACTCGTCACTGGCGTTGTCCACCCAGCCCAGGTTGATCTGGACCGAGTTGATCATCGTCGCCGTCAGCCCCGTCGGGGCCGCCGGCAGCGTGGTCGCCGCGACCGCGGTGGCCGTGTAGGCCGAGTTCCCCACCGGGTTCGTCGCGACGATCCGGAACTGGTACGTGTTGTTGAAGGCGAGGTCGTTCACCTGGAAGGCCGCGACGTCCGGCCCCACGCTCGCGAACGGCGCGAAGTCGACGCATCCGCCGCCCGTGCAGCGCTCGAGGATGAACCCGGTCTCGTTCCCCGAGTTGTCGAGCCAGGTGAGCGACGCCTGGGTCTCCGAGAGGGTGGTGGCCGCGAGGTTGAGCGGGACGTTCGGCGCATCGAGGAGCTGCAGCACCTCGCTGCTGTTGTCCGACGAGCCCGCCGCGTTGGTGGCGCGGACGCGGTAGTTGTAGAACTCGCCGGTGGTGAGGCCGGCGTCCTCATAGAAGGTCGAGTTCGCGGGCACGCTGCTCACCGGGGCGAAGTCGGCGCACTCCTTCCCGAGGCAGCGCTCGATGACGAACGCATCCTCGTTGTTCGCGTTGTCGTTCCAGTCCACCCGGATCGCGGTCGGCGACGTGATGACGAGACCGATGATCTCCGGGCGGTCGGGCAGCAGGGTCGAGCCCACGGCGAGCGGGGAGGCGCCGGAGATGCCGGCGGCGTTCCGCGCGTAGACGCGGTACGCGTACTGGCGCCCGAGGTCCACGCGGGCGTCGGCGTAGACCGTCGTCGCCGCGTCCACGGAATCGCGCAGCGCCACCCCGGTGTTGCAGGCCGGGTCGTCGCAGCGTTCGATCACGAACCAGATCGGTGCCCCGCCGGCGGACGCGTTCCAGGTCACGTCGATCTGGGTCGCCGTGATGGTCGTCGCCACGACGTCGGTCGGGTCGCCGGGGATGGAGGTCGTGGCCCCCGCCTCCGCCGTGTAGGCCGAGGCGCCGGCGGCGTTCACCGCCCGCACCCGGTACGTGAAGGATTCATTCGGCGCGATCGGCGCGTCGGTGAACGCGGTCGTGCCCGGCGGCAGCTGGGCCTGCTCGGTGAAGTCGCTGCACCCGACGCCGGCGCACCGCTCCACGCGGAACGACTCCTCGTTGTCCGACGCGTCGGCCCAGGCGAGGTCGATGCGCGTGGCGCTCACGGTCGTCGCCGTCAGTCCGGTCGGGGCCGCGGGCAGGTCGGTGTCGAGCTCCACGATCGCCGAGTAGCCCGAGCTGCCGGCGGCGTTGCTCGCCCGGACCCGGTACCGGTACGTGGTGTTCGCGACCGTCGAGACGTCGCTGAAGCTGACGGTGTTCGGCGGTTGGAACCCGATCTGGGCGAAGGAGGTGCACCCGGTGCCGGTGCAGCGCTCCACGAAGTAGGCGAGCTCGTTGTCCGCGGCGTCGACCCACGCGAGGTCGATCCGGGTGGCGCTGATCACGGTCGCCGCGAGGCCCGTCGGGTCCGCCGGCGTGTTCGTGCCCGCCGCGGCCACGTTCGACGCGCCCGAGACGCCGGAGGCGTTCTGCGCGCGGACGCGGTACAGGTACGCGATCCCCGCCGGCAGGCCGGTGTCGCTGTAGTTGGTGCTGTTCGCGGCGATCGTCGCGATCGTCGCGAACGTGCAGGCCGAGGCCTGGCAGCGCTCGATGACGTACGCGGTCTCGTCGGTCGCGTTGTCGGTCCAGGCGAGGTCGATCCGGGTCGCGTTGACCGTCGTCGCCGTCAGCGCCGTCGGGATCCCCGGCACGTTCGTCACGGCCGAGACGATGGCGCTGTAGCCCGACGGGCCGGCGCCGTTCACCGCGCGGACCCGGTAGCGGAAGGTGCTGCTGCCCGCGAGGCCGGCGTCGCTGTATTCCGTCGCGCCGGCCGCCGTGGTGGCGATGAGCGCGAAGTCCGTGCAGCTGCCGCCGGCGCACCGCTCGATCTGATAGCCGGTCTCGTTGTCCGCGTTGTCCGACCACGCGAGGTCGATCCGGGTGCCCGACACCGCGGTCGCGGTCGCGCCGCTCGGGTCGGCCGGCAGGATCGTCGTCGCGGTCGCGGCGTTCGACCACCCCGAGCTGCCCTCCGAGAAGGCCCGCACGCGGTAGGTGTACGACGTCGCGGCGGCGATCGGCGTGTCGCTGTAGCTCGTGGCGTTCGCGGCGAGCGTCGCGAGCAGCGTGAAGCTCGAGCAGCCCGCGCCCGTGCAGCGCTCCACGCGGTAGCCCGTCTCGTCAGAGGCGTTGTCGGTCCACGCGAGGTCGATCCGGGTCGTCGAGAGCGGGCCCGCGACGAGGTTCGTCGGGTCGAGCGGCACGACGGTGCTGCCGTCGGCGACGTCGGAGTAGGCCGAGTTCGCGACGCCGTTGTACGACCGCACCCGGTACCGGTAGGTCGTGCCGATGGTCAGCGTCGAGTCGGCGTGCGTCGTCACGTTGGCCGCGACCGTCGCAACCTCGGTGAACGTCGTGCACCCGACGCCCGCGCACCGCTCGATCCGGAAGCCCGTCTCGTTCGAGGCCGGGTCCGTCCAGGTCAGGTCGATGCGGGTGCCCAGCACCGTCACGGCGTCGAGTGCCGTCGGGGCGGCCGGGGCGAACGTGTTCGGGCTCACCGTCGCCGTGTACGCCGAGCTGCCGGCGGCGTTCACCGCGCGGACGCGATAGCGGTAGAAGGTGTTGCTCGCGAGACCGCCGTCCACGTAACCGGTGGCGCCGGGGGCCAGCTGGATGAGTTGCGTGAAGCTCGTGCAGGACACGCCGGTGCAGCGCTCGACGCGGTAGCTGACCTCGTTCGTCGCGTTGTCGGTCCACGCCAGCGTGATCTCGGTGGGGGCCGTCACGACGGCCGAGAGGCCCGTCGGGTCCGCCGGCAGGAGGGTGCTCGCCTCGACCGGCCCGTCATAGCCGGCCGCGCCCGCGTTGTTGAAGGCCCGGATGCGGTACCGGTAGGCGTTGCCCACCGCGACCGACAGGTCGGTGTACGTGGTGGCGTCCACCGGCGCGGTGCCGATCTCGGCGAAGTCGCTGCAGCCGCTGCCGGTGCACCGTTCGATCGCGACGCCGTTCTCGTTGGTGGCGTTGTCGGTCCAGCTCAGGTCGATGCGGGTCCCCGTCGTCGTCACCGCGGCGAGGCCCGTCGTCGCGGCCGGCCGCAGCGTGTTCGCCGTCGCCGTCGCGGAATACGCCGACGCGCCCACGCGGTTCACCGCGCGCACGCGGTATCCGTAGGTCTGGTCGAGCGCACCCGTCGAATCGACGAGCGAGTTGGTGTTCGGCGCGAGCGAGTCCAGCCGCGCGAAGGTCGTGCAGCCGACCCCCGTGCAGCGCTCCACCTCGAGCCCGGTCTCGTTGGTCGCCCCCTCCGTCCAGCTCAGCGCGATCCGCGTGCCCGACTGCAGCACGGCGGTCAGGCCGGTCGGCGCGGTCGGCGTCGTCACCGAGGCGGTCGCCGTGTTCGAGAAGCGCGACGACCCGTTCGCGTTGATCGCCCGCACGCGGTAGGTCATCACGTTGCCGAGCGCCAGCCCGCCGTCCACGTACTGCGCGACGTTGGTGCCCACCAGGATGAGGTCGCTGAAGTCGCCCTCGCCGCAGGGCAGGGCGGTGCAGCGCTGGATGACGAACCCGTCCTCGTTCGCCGAGTTGTCCGTCCAGGCGACGGTGATCGCGGTCGGCGAGGTCGCCGTCGCCGTGAGGCTCGTCGGGTCGGCCGGCACGTCGGTCGTCGCATCGACGACCGCCGAGAAGGCCGAGGCGCCCGCGCCGTTCAGCGCGCGCACCCGGTAGCGGTACGTGAGGTTCGGCGTCAGGCTCGCGTCGCTGTACGCCTGCGTGTCCGGGGCCAGGCTGTCCACGCGCGCGAACGCCGTGCAGCCGGCGCCGGTGCAGCGCTGCAGCTCGTACGCGGTCTCGTTCGTGGCGTTGTCGGTCCACGTGAGGTCCACCTGGGTCGCCGAGACCGTCGTCGCCGCCAGGGCCGACGGCGCGGACGGCAGCACCGTGGTCGCCGTGGCGATGTTCGAGGGGGCCGACGTGCCGATCAGGTTGGCCGCCACGACGCGGTAGCTGTACGACTGCCCGGCGGCGACCGTGCTGTCGATGTGGCTCGCGACGCCGGCTCCGACCGAGACGAGGTCCGTGAAGCCGCCGCAGGCGACGCCCGTGCACCGCTGGATCGTGAAGACCGTCTCGTTGTCCGAGGCGTCGGCCCACGCGAGCGCGATCCGCGTGGTCGAGGTCGCCTGCGCGGTCAGCGACGCGGGCGCGGCCGGTGTCGCCAGCGTCGTCACGGCGACCGCGGTGTACGCGGACGCGCCGGCGCCGTTGACCGCCCGCAGCCGATACGCGTACGTCAGGCCCGGCGTGAGGCCGGCATCCCCGGCCCCGGTCGCGTTCGCCGCCGCGGTGATCACGAGCGCGAAGTCGCTGCAGCCGACGCCGGCGCACCGCTCGATCTCGAATCCGGTCTCGTCGCCCGAGTTGTCGGTCCACGAGATCGTCGTGCCCGTCGCGCTCGCCGGCACCACCGTGAACGCCGACGGGATCGCCGGGAGGTTCGTCGAGGCCGCCGCCGTGTTGGAGTAGGCCGACGTGCCGGCCAGGTTCCGGGCCCGCACGCGGTAGGTGTAGGTCTGCGACGCCGTGAGCCCCTCGTTCGCGTACGCCGTCACGTTCGCGCCCACCGAGTCGAGCAGGGCGAACGTGGTGCAGCCCGCGCCCTGGCAGCGCTCGACGTAGAAGCCGGTCTCGTTCGTCGCGTTGTCGGTCCAGCTCAGGTCCACGCGCGTGTCCGACTGCGTCGCCGCCGCGAGGCCGGTCGGGGCGCTCGGCAGCTCCGTCGAGGCCGTCGCCGTCGCGGTCGGGGTCGAGAGGCCCGAGAAGTTGCGCGCGAGGACGCGGTACCCGTACACGTTGCCCACGGTCGCCGTCAGGTCGGTGTACGCGGCGATGCCGCCCGCCACCGAGTCGATGACCGTGAACGTCGCGCAGCCGGCGCCGGTGCAGCGCTCGACCAGCACGCGCGTCGCATCGAGCGCGTTGTTGGTCCACGCCAGCGCCACCGAGGTGCCGGACGTCGTGGTCGCCGTCAGCGCGCTCGGCGCGTTCGGGAGCGTCGTCGAGACCGACGCGACGTTGGAGGCCGCGCCGGCGCCGACGATGTTGAAGACGACGACGCGGTAGTCGTACGACGTGGACGGGGCGACCGTGGAGTCGATGAACGACGTCACGTTCGGCCCGACGGTGTCCAGCGGCGCGTACGTGCACCCGGTGCCCGCGCACCGCTGGACGATCACCCCCGACTCGTTCGCCGCGTTGTCGGTCCACGAGAGCGTCACGCGCGGGCCGGCCGAGAGCGTCGCCGCCAGCGCGGACGCCGGGTTCGGCGCCCGCGTGTCGCCGATCGCGATCGCCGTGTAGCCCGACGCGCCCGCGGCGTTGTACGCCCGGACGCGGTACCGGTACGCGGTGCCCGCGGCCACGCTGGCGTCCGCGTAGCCGACGATGTTCGCGCCGACGGTGCCGATCTCGACGAAGTCCGTGCAGGCCTCGCCGGTGCAGCGCTCGATGCGGAAGCCGAGCTCCGTCACGGCGCCGTCCGTCCAGGCCAGGCTCACCTGCGTCGGGCCGCTCGTCGTCGCGACGAGGTCGGTCGGGTCGCCCGGCGCGGCCGTGGCGACCGTGGCCACGTTCGACGCCGCCGACGGGCCGGTCGCGTTGACCGCCCGCACGCGCCACCGATACGTCGTGCCGGCCGTCAGGCCGGTGTTCTGGTAGGTCACCACGTTCGAGTCGAGCGTCGCGAGCGTCGTGAAGTTGACGCAGCCCACGCCCGCGCACCGCTCGACGACCTGCGCCGTCTCGTTCGTCGCGTTGTCCACCCACGACAGGTCCACCTGGGTCGTCGAGATCAGCGTCGCCGTGAGCGTCGACGGCGCCGCCGCGCTCCGCGTGCTCGCGACCGCATCGCTCGTGTAGGCGGAGTTGCCGACCGCGTTGCGGGCGCGCACGCGGTAGCGATAGTCGCCCTCCGCGGCCACCGTCTGGTCGTTGTACGTGTTCGTCCCGGCGGTGACGAAGCCCACCTCGGTGAACGCGGTGCACCCGACGCCGCTGCAGCGCTCGATGCGGAAGGTCGTCTCGTTGTCCGAGGCGTCCGTCCACGCGAGGTTGACCTGCGTCCCCGAGATCGTCGCGGCCGAGAGGCCGGCGGGCGGGGCGGGGAGGAGCACGGCGGCGAGCACCGGGCCCGCCTCGACCGAGGTGCCGGCCACGCCGACCGCCTTCACGCGGTACCGGTAGCTCGAGCCGACGACCACCGAGTCGTCGGTGAAGCTCGTGGCGCCGGCCGCCAGCGTCGCGCGCAGGCCGAAGCCCGAGCAGCCGGTGCCGGTGCAGCGCTCGACCTGGAAGCCCGTCTCGTTGCTCGTCGTGTCGGCCCAGCTCAGGTCCACGCGCGAGGCCGAGACCACGCTGGCGGCGAAGCTCGCCGGCACGCCCGGCGGGCGCGTGTTCGCGTTCGCCGTGTTCGTCGCCGCCGCCGATGCCCCGGCGACGTTCACCGAGCGCACGCGGTAGCTGTAGTAGGTGTCCGCGATGACCGTGACGTCGCTGTACGCCGTCGCGTTCGCCGCCGTGGTGTCGATCGCCGCGAACGTCGTGCACCCCTGGCCCGTGCAGCGCTCGATCACGAAGCCCGTCTCGGTCGCCGAGTTGTCGGCCCACGAGAGGTCGATCTGCGTCGCCGAGATCGTCGTCGCCGCGAGGGCGGTCGGGGCGGCCGGCCGGATGGTGTTCGCGGTCGCGGTGGCGCTGTAGGCCGAGGGCGCGACGTTGTTCGTCGCCCGGACACGGAACACGTAGGTGTTGTCGAGCGCGAGGCCCGTCGCGCTGGCGGTCGTCGTCCCCGCCGGCAGCGTCGCGATGGTCGTGAAGTCGGCGTCGCCCGCGCAGGTGCCGTTGTTGCAGCGCTGGACCTCGAACGCCGTCTCGTTGTTCGAGTTGTCCGACCACGCGAGGTCGATCCGCGAGCCGGAGATCGTCGTCGCCGTCAGCGCGCTCGGGGCCGTCGGGCCGGCGAGCACGACGTCCACCGGGCCGGCGTACGCCGAGTTGCCGATGGCGTTGCGCGCGCGGACGCGGTAGCGGTACGTCTGGCCGGCGGTCAGCCCGGCGTCGCTGAAGCTCGTGTCGTTCGCCGCGCCCGCCGTCAGCTCGGCGAAGTCCGTGCAGGCCGCGCCCTGGCAGCGCTCGATCCGGTACGAGGTCTCGTTGTCCGCCGCGTCGGCCCAGCGCACGCGCGCCGCCGTGGCCGACGTCGCGAGCACCGCGAGCCCCGTCGGGGCCGCGGGCAGCCGCTTCACCGTGAGGATCAGCTCATAGTGGCCCACCGAGCTCCCGGTGCGCCCCACGCGCACCAGCACGTGCTCCGTCGCCGGCGCCACGCCGACCACCCGCGAGTCGGTGCTGCCGGTGATGTCATCCTCGGCGGCGCCGAAGCCCGTCGTGCCGTCGGCCCGGAACAACGCCAGCGTCGTGTTCAGCGGCGAGGCGGGCGTCAGTCGCGCGGCGCGGGTCTCCGCGAACACCGAGTCGCCCGCCCGCACGCTGATCGCCTGCCAACCTTCGGTGAGCGAGGCGATGAGGTTGCGGTCGCGGAGCGTGTCGGGGACGCCGGCCGGATTGAGGCTCGCCGGCGCGCCGAGGGCGGCCGCCGGGGTGCGGTTCCCCGTCGAGGGCCGCACGAAGAACTGCCGGGCGTCGCTCCAGATCACCTCGGTGAACGTCTGGAAGGGCAGCACCGGCCGCGTCCGGATGTGCCAGCTGCCGGTGTCGGACACGGTGACCGTGAACTGCGAGCCCGCGGCCGTCTGCGTCGCCGGCGCGTCCCCGAACGCCGGGTCCCGCGACACCTGGTACTGCCAGCCCGTCGCCAGCGTGAACGACGTGCTCAGCGTGACCGGCTGCGCGAAGTCGACCGTGTCCGCCACGGCGAACGCCGGGATCGTCGGCACCACCGGCGCCACCGTGACGTTGCCCGGCACGTTGGCACCGCCGGTCACGGTGATCGCCGCGCCCGAGCGCCCGTAATGCTGCACCTGCCCGCCGACCGTGCCCTCGACGAAGAGCTCGTACGTGCCGTTCGGCACGTCCGGGATCTGCCCCGTCCAGTTGTTGCTGGTCGTGTTGAGCGTCAGCGCCGCGGAGGTCTGGAAGGTCGTCGTGCCGGTGCCGCGGATCGTCGCGCGCATGCCGGTGAGCGGCTGGATCGCGTGCGCGCTCAGCGGGTCGGCGACGACCGTGAAGACCGGCGTGATCCGCCCGTGCGTCTGCGGCCGCGTGGGCGCGTCGCACGAGATGGCCACGGACGCGGCCGCGAGGACGGCCGCCAGGACGAGGGGTCGACGAGTCGTATGCATCGGTCAGGATCAGGGATTCGGGACCGTGATGACCACCGTGCCGGTGGTGCTGCCGCCGCCACCGCCACCACCGCCGCCACCACCACCACCCATCGCGGCCGCCGCGGCGGCGCCGCCGCCCAGCACCGCGATCCACACCCACTTCGGCATGCCGCCCTTCTTCGCGACCGCCGGTGGCGCGCCGCCGCCCGGGCCCGCGGCCACCGCCGTGCGCAGCGGCACCGCGATGCGCGTGAGCTGCCCCGGCTGGAGCAGCACGTCCTGCGTGCGCGTCGGCAGCCCCGGGGCGCTCGTCTCGAGGCGATACCGCCCCATCGGCCCCGTGAACGTGAACGGCGACGCGCCCGTCGTGCCGGTCGTCACCTCGCCCCAGTGCCACCGCTCGATCCCGACGAGGCGCACCGAGGCGCCCGGCACGTCGGCCACCACCGTCAGCTGGCCGAAGAGATGGTTCTCGCGCCGCGCGACGTCGGCGACCGCGATCGTCTGCTGCGCCGTCACCGCCTGCCGCGCCGCCGCCAGCAGGGCCGCGGCGTTCGGGCCCGGCACCGCCGCGGACGCGCCCGACCACGGGCCGATCAGCCGGCCGAGGTAGTCCACCACCGGCGAGCCCGGCACCGCGTTCGCGATCTCCGTCCCCAGCTTGAGCGCGCCGAGCGGCCGCTGCGTCCACTCGTCGAGCGTGCTGCGCGTGTCGCCGGCGGTCCGGCACTGCGCGAGGCCGATGCCCCACGCCGCCTGCCCGTCGATCAGCTGCGTCGCGAGCGGCGTCGAGTCCGGCCGCGCCTGCGGCAGCGCGAGCACCGCGAGGTTCGCGGTCGCGTCGTATGCCGCCACGCGGACTTCGCCCGGGGCGGGCGTGCCATTGAAGGACGCGCTGATCGCATCGCCGCCGCGGATCGCGCTGTAGGTCGTGACCACGAAGCGCCCGCCCACCACCGCGCCGGCGGCGCACGTCGGCGCCGCCGCGCCGAAGCGCGTCACCGACAGGGCCACGGTCGCGCGGAACGCCCGCTGCCGCGCGTCCTCGGTGATGTTCGCCGAGACCACCGCCGCCGACGTGAGCTGGAACGAGAGCGTCAGGTTCACGCCCGGCAGCACCTCGCGCGTGATGCGCGCGGGCAGGTAGCCCGTCGCGCCCACCTCGATCTCGTACGTCCCCGGCGCGAGCGTGAGCCCCGGACCGGCCGGGAGCACGCCGATCGTGTTGCCGTTGGCGCCGCGCACGAGGACGTTCACCGGCACCGGCATCGTCGAGGGGTCGAGCCGCAGCTGGCCCTGCGCCGCGCGGTTGCCGACGGCGGGCCACTGGTACGCCATGCGCGTGACGTCGTCGCCCGCGGTGCGCGAGCCGACCGCGGTCCGCGCCGTCCGCAGGGCCGTGACGACGCCCTGCGGGAAGGCGACGGTGTCGATCACGATCGCCGGATTGGTCCGCATCACCCAGCGCGCCCATGTCCCGGCGAGCGTCTCGTCGCCATTCTCGAGCAGCAGCTGCGTCACGAGTTGGGCGGCGCGCGCCCAGTTCGCGTCGGGCGCGCCGAGCGCGGGATTGAGCGCCGCGCGCGCGAAGTCCAGCGCGCGGTCGGGCGCGAAGTCGTCGTACGCCTGCGTCGCCTGCCGGAGCAGGTCGGAGCGCGTGGGCTGCTGCGCCGCGGCGGGCGCGGCGGCGACGGCCGCGAGTGCGGCGGCGAGAAGGAGGCGGCGCATCATCCCTTGGGCTTGAGCTCGATGGTGATCGTCTTCACTTCACCGGCCTGCAGGTCCACCGTCTGCGAGACGGTCTCGTAACCGTCCTTCGAGACCTTGATCGTGTGCGTCCCGCCGAGGAGACGCTCCTGGAAGTTCCCCTTGTTGCCGAGCGAGCGGCCGTCGATCTCGACCGTCCCCGCCACGGGGAGCCGCACGCGGAGCGTCGCCATCGCCGCGTCGGCGGCGCCTGCCGCCGGCGCACTCGGCGCGGGCTGCGTGGCGGGCTGCTGGGCGGGCAGCGTGGAAGCGGGTACGGTCGCCGGCGCGGAGGCCTGCTGGCGCGGCGCCGGGGCCTTGGTCGGGGCCTTCGTCGGCGCCTTGGTCTCCGCGGCAGGCGCCTTCGTCTCCGCCGCCGGCTTCGTCTCGGTCGCCGGGGGCGTCGTGGCGGGGGGCGCGCTCGCCCCCGTCGCGGAATCGGTGCCGGTCGTCGCCGCGCCGGCGACCGGGCCCGGCGTCGCCGTGCCCAGGGCCGACACCGGGGCCGACGCGACCTGCTGCGTCACCGGCGTGGCCGGCGCCTCGCCGCCCTTCGTCGCGAAGTACGCCGCCGCCCCGCCGCCGAGCACCACCACCGCGCCAATCACGGCGAACAGGCCGGCCTTGCTCTTCGGCTCCGGCGCCGGCGCAGGGGCCGGCGCGGCGGTCCGCGCCGCCGGCTTCTGCCCCGCCACCACCGTGCGGTCGTTCGGCCCCGTCGTCGCCTTCGCCGCCGACGACCGGTTCTTGCCGCTCGTCGAGCCCGCCGGATTCGCACCCGGGCCGCCCGTCCGCAGCTTCTTCGCCTCCGCGGGGTCGAGCACGACCGTCGCCACGCTCGGCCGCACCGGGCCGCGGGCCACGAAATCCGGGTCGGCCATCGACTCGATGAAGTCGTGCACCGTCAGGAAGCGGTCCGCCGCGTCCTTCGAGAGCGCGCGGGCCACCGCCTGCGCGACATGCGCCGGGATGTCCGGCACGTCGTCGTGCAGCGACGGGGCGGGGAACATGCAGTGCTTGTGCAGGATGTCGATCGCCGAGTCGCCGTCGAACGGCACGTGCCCCGCGAGCATCCGATACGCCATCACCGCCACCGAGTACTGGTCCGAGGCGCCGGAGACCGGCTTCCCCATCCCCTGCTCGGGGCTCATGAAGTACGGCGTGCCGATCACCGAGTCGGTCGCCGTGAGCTTCCCCTCGGAGAGCGCCTTCGCGATGCCGAAGTCCGTCACGATCACGCGGTCGCGCGAGTCCAGCATCACGTTCGCCGGCTTGATGTCGCGGTGGATGACCTTGTTCTGGTGCGCGTAGTCGAGGGCGTCGGCGACCTGGCGGAGGATCTCGCAGGTCTCGTCCACCGGGAGCGACCCGCGCTCCTTCAGCCGGTCCTCGAGCGACTGCCCCTCGAGGAACTTCATCGCGTACCAGAAGAGCTTGCCGCTGTCGCCGATCCGGTAGATCGGGATGATGTGCGGGTGGTCGAGCGCCGCCGCCGTCCGCGCCTCGCGCTTGAACCGCTCGACGCCATGACCGAACGTGAGCTCCGGCGGCAGCACCTTCAGCGCCACCTTGCGGGCCAGCCCCGTCTCCTCGGCGAGGTACACGACCGCCATGCCGCCGCGGCCGAGCATGTGCTTGACGTTGTAGACCCCCTTCGTGTCCTCGCGGAGCAGCCGCTCCATGTGCAGGAACGAGGACTGGTCCATCGCCGCGGTCGCCGCGGCTTGGCCCTCGGCGTCGGAGACGAGGGACCCGCAGGAATGACAGAAGCGCGCCTCGTCAGGGACGGGCGTGCTGCAGTGGGCGCAGATCATCGGGCGTGAAGGGCCGTCGAATGGGGTGGGACCGACCCGCCGAATATCCGGTCAGACTCTAATGTTTGCAATATCCCGGACCGTCGAGGGTCGAACCGCCATCGGGACTCGGAACGGTGAGAGAATCGTGCCAGTCCGTCACGGTGGTGGAAGTCCCGACCGGCATCGCCGCCAAGTCCTTTCCGCGCAACGCGTTGCTCGGGGCCCGCAGCTGGGCGTCGCCGACGGGCTCCCCCCGGCGACCTGCGTCACCCCGGGAGGCGGTCGGAGGTTACCATGGGACCGTGCGACCGGACCCCTCTGACCGGCGGCTGCCGCGCGCGGCCCGTGCGCCGGGGCGCGAGTGATGCGCCGCTGCCGCGGCGCCGGTGCGGCGATTCGCCAGTCAGCCGGCGATCAGGCGCCAGACCTGCGCGACCAGGAAGGTCGCGACGACCCCCATGCCGAGCGGCAGCAGCGTGGCGACGGCCGTCCACTTCACACTGCGCGTCTCCTTGTGGATCGTGTAGATCGTCGTCGAGCAGGGGTTATGCAGCAGGCTGAACAGCATCAGGTTCACCGCCGTGAGCGCGGTCCAGCCGTGCTGCCGGAGCAGGGCCCCGACCTCGGCGGCGTCGAGCTCGAACATCACCCCCGCGCCCGCCCCCAGCTCGGGCGTGCCGCCCACGAGCACCGTGAGCATGAGCACCGTGGGGATCACGATCTCGTTCGCCGGGATCGCCACCACGTAGGCGAGCAGGATGACCCCGTTGAGGCCGAGGAGGATCCCGACGGGGTCCAACCATCGGGTGACATGGGCCGCGACGCTCTCGCCGCCCCAGCCGACGTTGGCGACGAGCCAGATCACCGCGCCGGCGGGCGCCGCGAACACGATCGCGCGCCACAGCACGATCAGCGTCCGGTCGATCAGGCTCGTGTAGAGCGTCTGCCAGATCCGCGGCGGCCGGTACGGCGGCAGCTCCAGCGAGAAGCTCGTCGCCTCGCCGCGTAGCACGGTGCGCGTGAGCAGCCAGCTCGAGAGGAACATCGCCGCGACGCCGATCAGCGTGACCGCCACGACCGCGGTCGCCGAGACGAGGCCGGCCAGCGCCGGCGGCGCGAGCGCGCCGATGAAGATGGACGCGAGCAGGATCTGCGTCGGCCAGCGCCCGTTGCAGAGCGAGAAGTTGTTCGTGATGATCGCCACCAGCCGCTCGCGCGGCGAGTCGATCACGCGCGTCGCCACCACGCCGGCCGCGTTGCAGCCGAACCCCATGCACATCGTCAGCGCCTGCTTGCCGTGCGCACCCACGCGCCGGAAGAGCGCATCGAGGTTGAAGGCGACCCGCGGCAGGTAGCCGAAGTCCTCCAGCAGCGTGAACAGCGGGAAGAAGATCGCCATCGGCGGCAGCATCACGGCGATCACCCAGGCGGTCGCGAGATAGACGCCGTCCACGAGCAGCCCCGTGAGCCACCACGGGGCGCCCATCGCGTCGAAGGCCCCGCGGAGCCACGGATGCCCGGCGTCCACGAGCAGCGACGCGATCATCCCCGACGGCACGTTGGCCCCCGCGATCGTCAGCCAGAAGACGATGCCGAGCAGCAGCACCATCAGGGGGAACCCGGTCGCGCGGCTCGTCAGCAGGCGGTCGAGCGTCCGGTCGAACGTGAATCCCGCCTTCGCGGCCCCGCGGAGCGCCGCCCGCGCGGCGATCCGCTCCGCGGCCGCGTAGAGGCCCTGGGCGATGCGGTCGTGGAAGTCGGGACTGAGCCGCCACCGCACCTCGTTGGCGCGCGCGACGACCGCTGGCGGCAGCATGGCCTGCACCCGCTCGTCGGCGTTGAGCAGCCGCAGCGCCACCCAGCGCGCGTTCGGCCGCTCCGGCTCCGCCGCGCGCACGGCCGCCTCCACCTCGCCGATCAGCGCCTCGACCTCCGGCGTGAAGTGGCTCGCGCGGCCCGGGGCCGGCGCGACCTCGCCCCGCGCCACCTGCTGCACCGCGGCGCGCAGCGCGTCGAGCCCCTCGCCCTGGCGCATCGCCGCGGGGACCACCGGCACTCCGAGCTCCCGGGCCAGCGCCTCGGCGTCCACGCCGATGCCGAGCCGGCGCGCCTCGTCCATCAGGTTGAGGCAGACCACCACACGTGGCGTGATCTCGAGCACCTGCAGCGCGAGGTTCAGGTTGCGCTCGAGCCGCGTCGCGTCGAGCACGATGATCGTGACGTCCGGCCGCCCGAACAGCAGCGCGTCGCGCGCGACCTCCTCGTCCGTGCTCGCCGCCTGCAGCGAGTACGTGCCGGGCAGGTCCACGAGCTTGAACCGGTCCCCGCCCACGGTGAACAGTCCTTCGGCGCGCGTGACCGTCTTGCCCGGCCAGTTGCCGGTGTGCTGCCGGAGGCCCGTGAGGGCGTTGAACACCGTGCTCTTGCCGGTGTTCGGGTTGCCGGCGAGCGCGACGAGGAAGTCCCAGCGGTCGGACCGCACCCCGAGCTGGACCAGCGATTCGTCGCGCGCCGGGAGGCGCGTCCGCATCGTCGTGCCCGGCGTCATGCCGCCCCCGCGGGCGCACCGCCGATCGCCGCATCCGCGGCCGCACCATCCTCCGCCGCGGGCTCGACCTCGATCCACGCCGCCTGATGCCGCCGCAGCGCGATCAGGGCGCCCCGGATCCGATAGGCGATCGGGTCGCCGCCCGCGGAGCGCATCTCGCCGACGATCCGCGTCCCGGGGACGACGCCGAGGTCGAGCAGCCGGCGGCGCTGTGCCCCCCGGCAATCCGAGGAGAGTCGCCGCACGCGGCCGACCTCGCCCATCGCGAGGTCCGCCAGTGTCCGCACCGGCCCGTGCGCGACCTCGGCGCGTTCGATGCTCACCGCCGGCTCGAACGCCCGCGGGATCGCCAGCTCACGGCCATCGAGCACGAGCGCCGTCATCGTCGGCGTGCGCGAGCGCACCACCACCGACTTGCCGAGCGCGAAGCCCTGCGCGACGAGACGGTCGTAGGCGTCCGTCGGCTCGTCCTCGAGGTGCACGATCGTCCCGCCATCCCCGGGCGGCAGCGTCGGCAGCGGGAGGTCCGTCGTCACCGGCAACTCACCGGTCGCGGTCGGGATCGGGTCGCCGTGCGGGTCGAACCGGGGCTGCCCCAACCGTTCGGCGAGCCGCTCCACCTCCTCCGGCGTGAGCAGGTGCTCCTCGTCCTCCGCGACCTCGTGCCACTCCTCGGGGCCGATGCCGGTGCGGTCGGCGAGATAGTGCTCGAGCAACCGGTGCGACCGGACGATCCGGAGTGCCTCCGTGCGGCCTACGGCGGTCAGGCGGTGCCCCAACGGGCCGTGCCGTTCGGCGAGGCCGCGATCGGTCAGCCGGTCGAGCAGGTCGCGCGCCACGGCCTGCCGGACCTGTAGCGCGCCGGCCAGCGCGTCCGGCGTGACGTCGGTCCCCTCGGCGCCCCGATGGAAGAGGTACTTGAGTGCATCCTCCACGCGGACCCGTTCGGTCGCCCGCCGGAGGCGGCGCAGGCGCGCCGCGACCCCCACGCGCGGCCAGAAGGCGGCGAGGCAGAGGGTGCTGAGGAGGGCGAAGAGCCCGAGGGCGAGGGCAGGGTCGGTGTACATATCTTTTAGGACGTACGAAAAATGCGGAGCGCGCGGACCGTCGTCAAGGCGCCGCGCGGCGCCCCGGACCGTTCCGGCGCGGGCGGACCTTGGAGGGTGGCGTATGCGTCAGCCCCGTAGCCCGTGCCGGTCGCGCCAGGCGGACGCGCCCTTCGCGCGCTGACCTCCACGAGCCTCCGGGCCGCCGCGAGCCGTGGAGCGCGCCGCAGGCGGCAGGGCCGGGGACGCGAACGCCCCCCGCCGCGAGGGCGGGGGGCGTCCGGTCCCACCGGGGGCGCGCGGCTAGAATCCGCTCGCGTTGAGCCGCCCGCCCGTCACCACGCGTCCGCTGAGCGAGGCCGTCGGCGTCGCGCTGCCGAGGATCGCGGCCTTGATCTGCGCCGCCGTGGCGGCCGGATGGTACGCCTTGTACAGCGCGGCCGCGCCGCTCACGTGCGGCGTCGCCATCGAGGTGCCGCTGTAGCTCGCGTACGCCGACGTGATGTTGTTCCGTCGGCCGCCCGGCACGGTCGAGGTGATCGCCGATCCCGGGGCGCCGATGTCGATCGTCGTGGCGCCGTAGTTCGAGAACGAGCTCAGCGCGCCCGTGCTCGTGATCGACGCGACCGCGATGACGTTGTCGTTCGGGTACTCGGCCGGGTAGCAGCTGCTCGTCTCGCAGTTCACCGCGCTGTTGCCCGCGGCGGCGATGAAGAGGATGCCCGCCGCGTTGGCGCGCCCGATCGCGTCCTGCAGCGCCTGCGAGAAGCCCCCGCCGCCCCAGGAGTTGCTGGTCGCGACGAGGTTGATCCCGTGCCGCGTCTTCAGGTCGGTGAAGTAGTCCACCGCCTTGATCGCGTTCGCGGTGGTGCCGCCGTTGTTGCCGAGGAACTTCGCGCTGAGGAGCTTCACGTTCCAGCAGACCCCGGCGACGCCGGTGCCGTTGCCACCCACGCCGCCGATCGTGCCCGCGACGTGCGTCCCGTGGTCGTCGTTCAGGCCGTCGAACACCGAGGCATTGTTCCCGTCGAAGTCCCAGCCGAACACGTCGTCGACGAGGCCGTTGCCGTCGTTGTCCGCGCCGTCCCCCGCGATCTCGCCCGGGTTGCGGCCCACGTTCGCCGCGAGGTCCGCGTGGGTCGTCATGTAGCCCTCGTCGATGATGCCGACGAAGACGGCCGAGCAGTCGGTGTGGCCGGCGCCCCAGGCCGCGGCGGCGCCGCTCCCGAACTGGTTGGCCGGGCTCGTGGACGTGCCGGCCATCCCCCAGAGCGTCCCGTTCGTCCAGAACGGATCGTTCGAGATGGCCTGCGTCGTGTAGATCCAGTTCGGCTCCGCGTACTCCACCGACGGGTCCGCCATCAGCTGCGCGATCGCCGTCTTCACGGGCAGCGTCGTGCGCACGATGCTGATGCCCTGCGCGTCGCCGTCGGCGCGCATCTGCCGCGTCACGATCGTCTCGACCACCTCGCCCGCGACCTTCGCCGTCGCACCCGCCCGCAGCGACGCGGCCGCGGTGCCGCGGAACCGCACGATCACCTCGCCCGGCACGTAGCGCAGTCCGCCCTGCAGCACGGCCTGGGGCTCGAGGACCGCCGGGGGGGCGAGCGGATCGTCCGGGGCGCAGGCGGCGAGCGCCGCGAGGCTCAGGCCGAGCAGGGCCAGACGGGCCGGGGACGAGTGGGATCCACCGCGGTGGGACATGGGCCGCTCCTTCGTGACGAGGGAATGGGGTGGGGGGAGGACCGCGCTACGGTATCTCCCGGATCACGCCCCGTCAGAAGGGTGCCCCTCGACGCGCCTAGAACTTCCCCACGTTGAGCCGGCCGCCGGTGCTGACCTTGCCCTTGAGCGCGGGCGTCGCAGTCACGCCGCCGATGATCGCGCTCCGGATCTGCGCCGCGGTCGCGCTCGGACGCGTCGCGGCGTACAGCGCCGCGGCCCCGGTCACGTGGGGCGCCGCCATCGAGGTGCCGCTCGCGATGCCGTAGCCCGACGTGACGCCACCGCCCGTGGCCACGGGCACGGTCGAGAGGACGGACTCGCCCGGCGCGCCCAGGTGCACCTTGCGCGCGCCGCGGTTGGAGAACGCGCTCAGTTGGCCCGTGCTGCCGATCGACGCGACCGTGATCACGTTCGCCAGCGCGGTGTTGCCAGGGCTGCAGTCGCTCGCGTCGCAGTCCCGCCCCTCGTTGCCCGCCGCCGCGATGAAGAGGATCCCGGCCGAGTTCGCCCGGGCGATCGCATCGGTGATCGCCTTCGACGTCGGGCCGCCGCCCCACGAGTTGTTCGTCGCGACCAGCCGGATGCCGCGCTTCTTCTTCAGGTCGGTGAAGTAGTCGATCGCGCGCACCGCGTTCGCCGCGGTGCCGCCCTGCGGGCCGATGAACTTCGCGGAGAGCAGCTGCACCCGCCAGCACACGCCCGCGACGCCGATCCCGTTCCCGCCCACGGCCCCGATGGTCCCCGCCACGTGCGTGCCGTGGTCGTCCTCCACGCCGTCGAAGACCGTGTTGTCGCCGTTGACGAAGTCCCAGCCGTTCACGTCGTCCACGAAGCCGTTCTGGTCGTCGTCCACGCCGTTGCCGGCGATCTCGCCCGGGTTGCGCCCCGCGTTCGCGGCGAGGTCCTCGTGCCCGAAGTACACGCCCTCGTCGATGATGCCCACGTACACCCTCGAGCAGTCCGTCCGGTTCGCGGCCCACGCGGCGGTGGCGTTGATGCCGAACGTGGACTTCGGCCTGCTCGTCGGCCCGCCGAGGTTCCACGACGAGCCGTCCCGGATGAAGGGGTCGTTCGCCGTCGCGCCCGCCTGGTAGATCCAGTTGGGCTCGGCGTACTCGACCGCCGGATCGGCGGCCAGCACGGCGAGCGCCGACGACACGGAGAGGTCGGTCGTGAGGAGCTCCGCCGCGCCCGCCGGCATCGCCGGCTCCGACGCCGCGAGCCGCACTGCAGCCCGCACCTGCGCTGCCGCGAGCGCGCGCTCGCGCGTCGCGACGCCCGTGCCGCGGCGGAACTTCACGATCACCTCGCCCGGCACGTACCGGCCGCCCGCGCGCAGCGCGGTGAGCGGATCCATCACCTGCGTCACCGTCGCGGCGGGTGCCACCGGCGCCAACGGGTCGCGGTCGGGCGCGCAGGCGAGCGCACCGACGGAGAGGAGGAGCAGGCCGAGGTGGATGGGGCGGTCGTGGCGTGGCATCGATGGCGGGCGCGAGGGACCCCTGATGCTAGGGACCCTCGCGCCACCGACCAATCGCCACCGTCACAGGGTGTCGCTGCCACCTTGTGACACCGCGCGGACTGGCGCGCGGCGACCTCCGCCTCAGGGGTGCGCGCGCGCGACCAGCGCCTGGTACACCAGCGTCGCGAACTTCGCCCGCAGGTCCGGCGCGTTCGGGAGCCGCTGCAGCATCAGCACCATCACCAGCCGTTCCGACGGGTCGATGTAATAGATGGAGCCGTACGCGCCGCCCCAGTTGAGCGTCCCCACCGACGTCATCCCGTTCGCGCCGTAGCGCTCGGTCGTCGCGAACGCGAGGCTCCAGCCCTGGCCCTCCTGACCGTAGCGCGCCCCCAGCTGGTCGGTGGACATCAGCCGCACCGTGTGCGGCGCGAGGATGCGCGCGCCGTCGAGCGCCCCGCCGCGGCGGATCGCCTCGAGGAAACGGGCATAGTCGCGCGCCGTGGAGGTCAGCCCGGCCCCGCCGGCGAAGCTCCGGCGCGGACCCTCCACGTAGTGTCCCTGGCCGCGCTGACCGGTGTCCGCCCGCACCAGCCGACCGTCGCGCATCGTGTACACGGCCGCGAGGCGCGCCGCCTTCTCCCGCGGCACGAAGAAGTCGGTGTCGGTCATCCCGAGCGGGCCGGTCACCCGCTCCTTGAGATACCGGTCGAGCGGCAGCCCGCTCGCCCGCTCCACGATGCAGCCGAGGAGGTCGGTGTTGTAGCCGTACACGAACCGCGTCCCCGGCTGCTCGACGAACGGCAGCGTGCCGAGCCGGTCCATCGTCGTGCAGATCGGCTCGTCCTTGTCCGCCGTGTACCAGCCGAACCCGGCCGCCGGCCCGAGTCCCGCCGCGCGGTAGCGCTCCGCGACCCAGGGCTCGGTCCCGTACGAGATCCCCGCCGAGTGCGTGAGCAGGTCGAACACGGTGATCCGCCGCCGCGCCGGCACCGGCGCCCGCCCGCTGTCGGCGGGCGAGGCCACCGTGGTCCGGTCGAAGCTCGGGATCCAGCGCGACACGGGATCCCCGAGCGCGACCCGGCCCTCCTCGACGAGCTGCAGGATCGCCGTGCTCGTGAGCGCCTTCGTCTGCGACGCGATGCGGAAGATCGCGTCCGGCGTCATCGGGCGCTGCGCCTCGCGGTCGGCCCAGCCCACGGCGCGCTCGTACACCACCTCGCCGTCGCGGAGCACCACCGCCACCGCGCCCGCCACCTGCTGCGAGTCCACCGTCGCCTGCATGTACGCCGTGAGCCGCTCGAGCCGCGCCGCGTCGAACGCCGCGCGCGCGTCGAGCTCGGCGAGCGTGAAGCGCGTGCTCAGGATGTACGGCTCCTCGTGCGCCGTCCATCGGCCATAGGTCGTCGCCACGAAGGCGCCGTCGCCGAGCCGCTCGAGGCCGGGGTACGCGGCATCCCAGCTGTCGGTGTTGTCCTTCAATCGCACGCGATACTGCCCGTCGCGGCCCGCCATGAGGTCGTCCCACGTACCGACCCAGGCCACCCAATCGCCCTTCGTGGGGCTCCCGTCCGCCATGTCGCGGAACGTGACCACCAGCCGCCCGTCGAGCGCGTACTTCGCCGTGTGGCGGTCGCCGGTGAGCGCGCGCGGCAGCGGACGGGGGACGCTCCAGCTGTGGCCTTCATCCGTGCTCACGATCACCTGCGACGCGGCGCGCCGCCGGTTCTCGCGCAGCAGCAGCGCCAGCGTGCGCCCGTCGGGCGACCGCACGGCGCCGGGCTCGCAGAGATGCAGGTCGTCGCCGCGCCAGATGGGCTGCGGACGGCCCCAGGTGCGACCGCCGTCGCGCGAGCGGACCTGGTAGAGCGTGAAGGTCTGGCCCGCCGTCCCGCCGGCGGCGATCGCGCGGCCGTCATCATGGAAGAAGGCGAGCAGCGACCCGTCGGCCATCGGCACGACCGAGCTCATCACCACGATGCCGCCCCAGTCGCCAACCGGCGCGAGCGGCGTCCACGTGCGCCCGTCGTCCTCGCTCTGGGCGAGCCGCGCGGGGTGCAGCCCCGAGAAGAGCAGCAGCCGCCACTTCCCGTCCACCGTGTCCGGCACCCGGAACAGCGTCGGGACCTCCTGCGACGTCGCCCAGTTGTCGGGCACGGCGAGCCGCTCGCTCCACGTGCGGCCGCCGTCGCCGCTGCGCTTCATCACGATCGCGCCGCGGCCGTGCCCCTTCGGGTACACCGCGAGGATGGTGTGGCCGTCGCCGAGCAGCGTGGTCGTGACGTGGCCGAGGTACTGGCCGCGCTCGCGGTCCACGACCACGTGGCGGCCCGCGTCGGCGTCGAGGTCCACGAGCGGGAGGCGCTGCGCGGCGAGCGGCGCGGCGAGCGGCGCGGCGAGCGTCGCAACGGAGAGGCTCGCGGCCGCGAGCGCGAGGAGCGGGAGTGGGGAGCGCATCGGCGGAAGTTCCGGTGCCCCGGCCGCCTTGTCCATCCTCGGGCTTACCGCCCCGGAGGTCGCGCCGTACAATCGGGGCGCACCCCCGCCCGAGGAATCGCATGCGCCCCGTCGCCCGCCGCTCACGCCCCGTCGCCGCGCTCGCGGCCGCGCTCGGCGCCGCAACCCTGCTGCTCGCGCTCGCCCCGTCGCTCGTGCCGCCGGCATCCGTCGCCGCGTTCGTGTCGGTCGGCGCCCTCGCCGCCCAGACGCCGGCCGCGTCCAACGCCCCGGCGGTGCCGCGGCCGACCCCGGCGATGTGGGCCGGGCTCCACTGGCGCAACATCGGCCCCGAGGGCAACCGCTTCTCCGCGGCCGTCGGCGTCGTCGGCGACCCGCTGACGTACTTCGTCGGCAGCGCGAGCGGCGGCGTGTGGAAGACCACCGACGGCGGCGTGAACTGGCGCCCGACCTTCGACGCGCAGCCCGTCCAGTCCATCGGGTCGCTGGCCGTCGCGCGCTCCGACCGCAACGTGGTCTGGGCCGGCACCGGCGAGGCGCACATCCGCTCGCACATCTCGATCGGCCAGGGGATCTACAAGTCCACCGACGGCGGCGAGTCATGGCAGCTGATGGGGCTCGAGCGCACCGGGCGCATCGCCCGCATCGTCATCCATCCCACCGACCCCGACGTGGTGCTCGCCTGCGCCCTCGGCACCGCCTACGGGCCGCAGCAGGAGCGCGGCGTCTACCGGACGACCGACGGGGGCGCGACCTGGACCCAGGTCCTCTTCGTGGACCGCGACACCGGGTGCTCGGACCTCGCGATGGACGCGTCGAATCCGCGCGTGCTCTACGCGGGGATGTGGCAGATCGAGATCCGCACCTGGGGCCGGACCAGCGGCGGCCCGGGGAGCGGGCTCTTCCGGTCCACGGATGGCGGCGCCACCTGGACGCGGCTGCAGGGCAACGGGCTCCCGACCAAGCCGCACGGCAAGGTCGCCCTCGGCCTCTCGGTCTCGGACCCGAACCGCGTCTACGTGCTGATCGAGACCGGGGACGGCCTCCCGTGGAACGGTCAGGAGACCGAGAGCGGACAGCTCTGGCGCTCCGACGACGCGGGGCGCACCTGGCAGGTCGCGAGCCGCGACCGCAACGCGATGGGACGCGCGCACTACTACTCGCGCATGGCCGTCGCGCCGGACGATCCCGACGAGGCGTACTTCCTCACCGCCTCGTACGCGAAGACCATCGACGGCGGCCGCACGCTCGTCGTGCAGCAGCGCGGCCAGGCCCCCGGCGGCGACCACCACGACATCTGGATCGACCCCACGAACGCCGACCGGCAGATCGTCGCGCACGACCAGGGGCTCTCGATCACGCAGAACCGCGGCCGCACCTGGTTCCGCCAGCGCCTGAGCAACGCCCAGATCTACCACGTCACGGTGGACGATCGGATCCCGTACAACGTGCTCGGCAACAAGCAGGACGAGCCGACCTACCGCGGGCCGAGCAACTCGCGCCTCGCCGGCGGCCGCATCCTGCGCGGGATGTGGCACGCCGTCGGCGGCGGCGAGTCCGGGTGGGCGACCCCGGACCCGGTGGACCCCAACATCATCTGGTCCACCGCCTCCGGCTCGGGGAACGTCGGCGGCATCGTCGTGCGGTTCGAGGAGGACCGCCGGATGTTCCGCACCGTCGAGGTCTGGCCGCAGCAGTCCAACGGGCCGGCCGAGGGCGTGCGCTACCGCTTCGTGTGGGACGCGCCGTTCCTCATCTCCCCGCACGACCACAACACCGTGTACACCGGCAGCCAGCACGTGCACCGCTCGCGCAACGGCGGCCAGAGCTGGGAGGTGATCTCCCCCGACCTCACCCTCAACGACCGCTCGCGGATGGGGTCGTCGGGCGGCCTCACGCCGGACAACATCGGCGTCGAGTACGCCGGCGTCGTCTACGCGATCACGGAGAGCCCGCGCGAGCAGGGGACCATCTGGGTCGGCACGAACGACGGGCGCGTGCAGCTCACCCGCGACGACGGCCGCACCTGGACCGACCTCACGCGCAACATCCCGAACCTCCCCGCGTGGGGCTCCGTGCGCTCGATCGTGTCGTCGAAGTACGATCCCGCCACCGCGTATCTCACGGTGGACTTCCACCAGATGAACGACCGCGACCCGTACGTCTACCGCACGACCGACTACGGGCGCACCTGGCGGAGCATCACCGGCGGGCTCCCGCGGAACAACCTCAGCTACGCGCGCTGGATCCTCGAGGACCCCGTCCGGCGCGGCCTGCTCTACCTCGGCCTCGAGAACGGGATCTGGGTGTCGTTCGACGCCGGCGACGGCTGGGTGCCGCTGCAGATCGACCTCCCCGCGGCGCCGGTGAGCGGCATCCAGGTGCAGGAGCGCTTCAACGACCTCGTCATCTCCACCTACGGCCGCGGCTTCTGGATCCTCGACGACCTGTCGCCGATCCAGCAGCTCACCCCCGAGGTGATGGCGAGCGCGGTGCACCTGTTCGTGCCGCGCGCCGCCTACCGCTTCCGCAACATCACCGCGCCGTCGAGCACCTACGACGACCCGACGACCGGCGAGGACCCGGCGTACGGCGCGTCGCTCAACTACTGGCTGAAGGCGCCCGCGGCCCAGGCGCCGCGGCTCACCATCAGCGATGCCGCGGGCAAGGTGGTGCGCACGCTCACCGGCCCCAACCGCGCGGGCATCAACCGGGTGCACTGGGACCTGCGCGACGAGCCCAACCCCGCCGTCCGCCTGCGGACGAGCCCGATGTACGCCCCGTACATCACCGTCGGCCCCGAGGGACGCGTGGCGCCGGGCACCGCACAGGTCTCCGTGCTGATGCCGCCGGGCACCTACACGGTGACGCTCAGCGTCGGCGGCCAGGAGCGCACGCGCACGGTCGAGGTCCGGAAGGATCCGAACAGCGGCGGCACGGAGGGCGACATCGCCGAGCAGACGCGCCTCGCGCTGGCGATCCGCGAGGACATGGTCCGCGCGGGCGCGGCCGTGCACCGCATGGAGTCGGTGCGGGTGCAGCTCGCGGCGCTCCGCGGCACCGTCACCGACGCCGACGCGACGCGCGCGATGGCGGCGCTGGAGGAGAGGCTCGTCGCGCTCGAGATGGAGCTCGTGGACCTGCGCCTGACCGGGAACGGTCAGGACGGCGTGCGCTTCGGCTCCAAGCTCATCGCGAAGCTCGGCTACCTCGTCAACGGCCTCACCAACGCCGACTTCAGGCCGACCGACCAGCAGGGAGAGGTGCAGGGGATCCTGCGGGGCCAGCTCCAGCAGCATCTCACCGCGCTCGAGTCGCTGCTCGGTGCGGACCTCAACGCCCTCAACGCGCTGCTGCGGCAGAAGGGCGTGCCCAACGTGGTCGGCGGTCCGGCGGTCGTGCCATGACCGTGGGGCGATCGGGCGGGAGCGGGCCGTGAGCTTCTGGGACGAGCAGTTCGGTCGCGCCGGGTTCAAGTACGGCACGGCACCCAATGCGTTCCTCGTGACGCAGGAGCCGCACTTCCCGCGCGGCGCGCGGGTGCTCGTGCCCGGCGACGGCGAGGGACGCAACGGGGCCTGGCTCGCCGGTCAGGGGCACCGCGTGACGTCCCTCGATCAGTCGGCGGTGGGGCTCGCGAAGGCGCGGGCGCTCGCGGCCGAGCGCGGGGTCGCGCTCGGCACCCTGCAGGCGGATCTCTCGACGTGGGCGCCGGAGCCCGGCACCTGGGATGCCGTCGTGCTCACGTACGTGCACCTGCCGCCCGACATCCGGGCCGCGGCCCATCGGCACCTCGCGCGCGGACTCGCCCCCGGGGGCCTCCTCGTGCTCGAGGCGTTCCACCCGCGCCAGCGCACGCGCGGGACGTTCGGTCCGAAGGACGCCGCGATGCTCTACACGCTCGAGATGCTGCGGGCGGACCTCACCGACCCGGCGGCGGGCCCGCTCGTCGAGGCGGTCGCGTGGGAGGGCGAGGTCCTGCTCGACGAGGGACCGGGGCACGCCGGCCCCGGTGATGTCGTGCGGTGGGTCGGGACCCGCGCGGGCTAGTGGTGGCTGCTGCGGATGATCCCGAGCATCCGCAGGTTGATCATCGCGAAGCGCCAGAGCTGCCACGGGATGAACGTCCGCAGGAAGAGCGTCCAGCGCGTCGGCGTGGCGACGTGGGGGGTCGGGGTCGGCATCGCGGTCACTCCGGGATGAGGCTCCACCCGGGACGCAGGCGGGCCTTGTACAGGAACAGGTGGTGCAGGAGGATCTTGATCCAGTGGCCGGCGAGCCCGATCTCGCCGAACGTGCGGTCGAGGTCGCGCCCGTACTCGGGGTAGCGCTCGTGGTCGGGGATGATCGGGAAGACGGTCATCGACGCCGCGGTGCCGGTGAAGGGATTCGCGCCCGCGGAGGCGACGCACGCCGCCCCCATCTCCGCCATCGACGCCGTATGCGTCGGGCCGTCCGCGCCCCGGATCATGTCCACGATGCTCGCGGCGACCGCCTTGCCGATCATCGCCGAGGGCATCCCCGTCCGCGGCGGCGCCGGCGCGACCGCCGCGCCGCTCGGCGTCTGGTACGGCTTCGAGATCGCGTGCGGCGGCGCGAAGGCGATGCCCGCCGCGAAGATGTTCCGGTACGCCGGCGACTGGTACGTGCGCGGCCAGTCCCGCGCCCGCCACTGCTCGTACGGCTTCGCCGCGTAGTCGGCGTCCACCTTCATGAACTCGTTCGGCTGGAACAGCCGCGCCGTGATGTCCGCCCCGTCGCGGTCGAGCGCCGTGAGTCCGACGCCGCTGAACGGCGGGAGCAGCATCGCGAAGTCGAACGGCAGCTCCCCCTGCGTCCCGTCCACCGTCTCGTAGTGCGCGCGGCCCCGCTCCACGGCCGTCGTGTGCGCACGCGTCACCCAGCGGATCCCGCGCTCGGCGAAGAGCGAGGCGTTGAATGCCGAGGAGGGCTGCACGTAGCCGCCGGTCCGGAAGTGCATCCCGCCCATGCCGAAGTCGCCGAGCTCGTACTCGTTGGTGAGCCACGTGATGTCGGCCTTGTCGCGCACGCCGCGCGCGCGCAGCTCGAACTCGAGGTTCACGATGTACTCGAACGCCGCCCCCTCGCAGGTGCACGTCCCGTGGCCGACGCCCACCACGAACTGCTGCCGCTCGCCCTTCCGCATCCGCTGCACCGACTCATCGAAGGCGCGCGCCGCATGCACCGCATGGTCCTCGGTGCACACCGAATGCGAGAACCCGTCCGGCCCGAGCCCCGGTGTCCGGTCGAAGCGCAGCCGGGGACCGGTCGCGTTGATCAGGTAGTCGTACGGCACCTTCACCCGCGTACCCGGTGCGGCGGTCGGTTCGACCATCACGTACGGCGTCGCGTCCGCGCGGTCGCCTTCGGGATGGATCGCCCGCGCCGCCCCGTGCACGAACGCGATCCCCGCGCGCTCGTAGACCGGGCGCAACGGGAACGTCACCTGGTCGGGCCGCATGAGCCCGACTCCCACCCAGATGTTCGACGGGATCCAGTTGTAGTGGTCCTTCGGCGAGACCACCGTGACGGTGTCGCCGCGCCCCAGCCACTTCCGGAGGAAGGCGGCGGCGGTGTGGCCGGAGACTCCGGACCCGAGTACGACGACGCGGCTCATCGGTCCATCCTGGCGGTGAGGGGGAGGAGGGGTGCTCTAGGTTACTATGTAGGCATATACGCGAATACGCAAGCAGGAGTGCCTCGCCGGGACGCCGCGCCGGGCGGATGGCTTGCCTCACGGCGCCCGCCGGCGGACACTTCGGCAGTCGCATCGCCACACCCACCCGCCTCGATTCCGGAGCTCCCGATGCCCCGTGCCGCCCGCCTCCTGCTCCCCGCGTTCGTCCTCTGCGTCGCCGCCCCCCTGGGTGCACGCGCGCAGGACGCGGCCGCGCTGGTCGTGACGGTCGCCGATGCCGCGCCCACCGGCAGCGCGAGCACCGGCCCCACGGGCCTCGCACGCGGCGAGATCGCTGGGGCCCACGGGCCCGCCCGGTTCGGCCTGCGGACCGGCGTCGCGCCCGCCGAGCAGGCGACCGCGTCGCCCGCGCCCATGCCGATGCGCGGCGACACCAAGCGCTCCCGCACCCTCATGATCGTGGGCGGGGCTGCCTTCCTCGGCGGCGCCATCATCGGCGGCGATGCCGGGAAGATCGTGATGCTCGGCGGCCTCGGCGTCGGCATCTACGGCCTGTACCTGCACCTGCAGTAGCCCGGCGTCCGGCGCGGCGGAGCCTTTCGGCGGCTGCGGAGTATCTCCGCGGACTCCCGCCACGTACGTCCTGTCGTGATCCTCGCCCTGCCGCCGGCCCCCGCGCCGGCCTACCACGATTCCGTGCCCGCCCGCGCCGCGGTCCCCTGCCGCGGCGAGACCATCACCCGCCTCGAGGTGCGCCGCTTCGCGCCCGGCGGGCGGCGGCTCCACGCCGGCGCCGACACGGCCGTGATCCTCGCGTACGTGCGGCTCGCCCCGGGACGGCGCTGCCTCGAGCGCGACCGCGCCGACAGCGAGCGCATGCTGCGCGCGCAGCGGTTCCTCGCGTCGGCCGCCGTCATCCCCGTGCCCGACGGCGCCGGGCGCGTCGCGATCCGCGTGGACGTCGTGGACGAGGTGCCCTGGGTCGTGGGGGCGCGCCTCCGTGGCACGCAGGTGCAGTCGCTGCGCGTCGGTTCGCTGGACTTTGGGGGCGCCGGGCGGATGATCGTCGGGACCGTGTCGCGGGGCGGCGCGTACCGCTCGGGTGCCGGACTCGAGGTCCAGCAGCCCGGCTTCCTCGGCCGCCCCGCCGTCCTCCAGGCGAGCGCCGAGCGTGCACCCCTCGGCGGCGGGGCGCGCCTCGCGGTCGTGCAGCCGTTCCTCGTGAACGCCCAGCACGATGCCTTCTTCGCGAGCGTCTCGGCGGCGACGACCTACGGGGTGCTCGTGCGGGGCGATTCCGCCGACGGCGCCGTGCGCACGCGACGGGGGGGCCACGAACTCGGCTGGCTGCGGCGCATCGGCGGGGCGGGGCGGGTGGTGGGGCTGGCCGGCCTCAGCTACGTCGGCAGCGAGACGAACGCCGGCGAGGCGATCGTGCGCATCACCGACGCCGGCCTCGTGCCGACGACGGACGCGACGCTCGCCGGCACCGCCGCGCGCACCAGCACGCGCCATGCCGCCGCGATCCTCGGCGTGCGCGCGCTCGGCTTCGTCCCGGTGACGGGCTTCGATGCGCTGCGCGCCTCACAGGACGTCGCGCGCGGGATCGAGGCGACGGTGATGGGCGGTCCGAGCCTCACGCGCGGCGGCGAGGACCTGCTGCTCGGCGCCGGTCTCTACGCCGGGGCGGGGAGCACCGGCTCCTTCGTCACGCTGCGGGCGCGTGCCGAGGGGCGCGCGGTCCGATC